>NZ_FNRT01000002.1:3605171-3906464 GCF_900105585.1 Nocardioides exalbidus | reverse complement strand
GGTGCGTCCCGAGGCCGTGCTCGACCTGATCGAGGCCGGTCGCGTGCCGGTCGTCAGCTCGGTCGCGCCCGACGTCAACGGGCTCGTGCACAACGTCAACGCCGACACCGCGGCGGCAGCACTCGCCGTCGCGCTCGGCGCCGAGAAGCTCATGGTCCTCACCGACGTCGAGGGCCTCTACCGCGACTACGGCAACTCCGACGACCTGATCCAGGAGATCAGCCCGGAGGCGCTCGGCGAGCTCCTGCCGACCCTCGACGCGGGCATGGTCCCGAAGATGCGGGCCTGCTACGAGGCCGTGACCGGGGGAGTCCCGCGCGCCACCGTCGTCGACGGTCGCGAGCTGCACGCCGTGCTGCTCGAGATCTTCACCGACGAGGGCGTCGGCACGCAGGTGCTTCCCGGCGCCACGACCAAGATGCGCAAGCCCTACGCGAAGGAGGACCGGTCATGAGCATCCAGCAGCGCTACGAGGGCGCCGTGATGAACACCTTCGGCCCACCTGCGCTGGCCCTCGTCCGGGGCCGGGGCGCCCACGTCTGGGACGCCGACGGCAAGGACTACGTCGACCTGCTCGGCGGCATCGCCGTCAACGCGCTCGGCCACGCGCACCCCGCGTTGGTCGAGGCGGTGACTGCCCAGATGCAGACCCTGGGCCACGTGTCGAACTTCTTCGCCACCGAGCCGCAGGTCGCGCTGGCCGAGAAGCTCGTCTCGCTGCTCGGCTGGGGCGACGAGGCGCGGGTCTTCTTCAGCAACTCCGGCGCCGAGGCCAACGAGGCCGCCCTCAAGCTCACCCGGCGCACCGGCCGCACCCGTGTCGTCGCCGCGGAGGGGTCCTTCCACGGCCGCACCATGGGTGCGCTGTCGCTCACCTCGAAGGCCGCCTACCGCGAGCCCTTCGAGCCTCTGCCGGGCGACGTCACCTTCGTGCCGTACGACGACGTGGCAGCGCTGGAGGCCGCCGTCGACGAGACGGTGGCTGCGGTGGTCCTCGAGCCGGTGCAGGGTGAGGCGGGCGTCGTCGTACCGTCTGCCGACTACCTGGCGGAGGCCCAGCGCATCGCCCACGCCCACGGCGCGCTGCTGTGGCTCGACGAGGTGCAGACCGGCATCGCGCGCACCGGGGCGTGGTTCGCCCACCAGCTCCTCGACGGTGTGCAGCCCGACGTCATCACCCTCGCCAAGGGGCTGGGCGGCGGCATCCCGATCGGCGCCACCGTCGCCCGGGGCGGGGCTGCCGCGCTCCTCCAGCCGGGCAACCACGGCTCGACCTTCGCCGGCAACCCGGTCGCGACGGCCGCGGCGCTCGCGGTCCTCGCCACGATCGAGGCCGACGGCCTGCTGGACGCCACCGTCGAGCGGGGACAACAGCTCGAGGCGCTGCTGCGCAAGCAGACCGGCGTCGTCGAGGTCACCGGGTCCGGCCTGATGCGCGGCGCCGAGCTCGACGGCCCCTACGCCACGCAGGCCGTCGTCGCGGGTCGCGACGCCGGCTTCATCCTCAATGCCACCGGGCCGTCCCGCCTGCGGTTCGTGCCGCCGCTGGTCATCACCAGCGCCGACCTCGACGCGCTCGACGCAGCGCTTCCCTCGATCCTCGACGCCGCCCGGGCGGCGATCGCGAGCCAGGAGACCACAGCATGATCCGCCACTTCCTCCGCGACGACGACCTCTCGCCGTCGGAGCTGCTGGAGGTCCTCGACCTGGCCGACGAGCTCAAGGCCGAGCCGTTCGACCACAAGCCCCTCGAGGGGCCGCGCACGGTCGCGCTGGTCTTCGACCGGCCCACCCTGCGCACCCAGGTGTCGTTCGCGGCCGGCATCGCCGAGCTCGGCGGCAACCCGATGACCGTCGACGGCGGGCTCGCCGCGATGGGCAAGCGCGAGGGCGTCGAGGACGTCGCGCGCATCCTCGGTCGCCAGGCCGCTGCCATCGTGTGGCGCACCGCCCACCAGAGCGACGTCGACACCATGGCCGACCACGCCGGCGTGCCGGTCCTCAACGCCCTCACCGACGAGTTCCACCCGTGCCAGCTGCTCGCCGACCTCCAGACGGTCCGCGAGCACAAGGGCCGGCTCGCCGGCGTCCGTGCCGCGTTCGTCGGCGACGGAGCCTGCAACATGGGCAACTCCTGGGTGCTCGCCGGAGCGGCCGCCGGGATGCACGTCGTGATCGGCGCGCCCGAGGGCTTCACGCCCGACGCCGACGTCGTCGCGAGGGCGCGGGAGATCGCGCAGGGCACCGGCGGGTCGATCGAGCTGTCGACCGACCCCGCGGAGGCCGTCACCGGCGCCGACGTCGTGATCACCGACTCCTGGGTGAGCATGGGCCGCGAGGAGGAGTCCGCCGAGCGGCTGCGGATCTTCCCGCCCTACGGCGTCACCGAGGAGCTTCTCGCCCACGCCCAGGCCGATGCGATCGTCATGCACTGCCTCCCGGCCTACCGCGGCAAGGAGATCGCCGAGGCGGTCATCGAGGGTCCGCAGTCGGTCGTCTGGGACGAGGCGGAGAACCGTCGCCACGCCCAGAAAGCGGTGCTCACCTGGCTCCTGGAGCGCTCCTCGTGAGCGCCGTGACCCCCCTGACCAAGCGGGCCCGCCACCAGCGGATCATCGACATCGTCACCAGCCACCCGGTGCGCTCGCAGACCGAGCTCGCCGACCTGCTCGGCGACCACGGTGTCAAGGTCACCCAGGCGACGCTGAGCCGCGACCTCGTCGAGCTCGACGCGGTCAAGGTCCGCAGCGCCGACGGGGCCCTGGTCTACGCCGTGCCCGGCGAGGGGGGTGACCGCTCGGCCTCCGCGCCCCGCGAGAGCGCCGCCGGACGCGATCGCCTCGCCCGCCTCTGCGGAGAGCTGCTCGTCAGCGCCGAGGCCAGCGCCAACCTCGTCGTCCTCCGCACGCCGCCCGGCGCCGCCCAGTTCCTGGCCAGCGCGTTCGACAAGGCCGAGCTCGGCGGCATCCTGGGCACCATCGCTGGCGACGACACCGTCCTGGTCATCGGTCGCGACCCGCAGGGCGGCGACGCCCTCGCGCAGCAGTTCCTCGACCTGGCCAACCACCACGCACCCATCACCCCTGACTCTGCAAAGGACTCCCAGTGAGCAAGGTCCTCACCTCCCTCCCCGTCGGCGAGCGCGTCGGCATCGCCTTCTCCGGCGGCCTCGACACCTCCGTGGCGGTCGCCTGGATGCGCGACAAGGGGGCGGTGCCCTGCACCTACACCGCCGACATCGGCCAGTACGACGAGCCCGACATCAGCGGCGTGCCGTCCCGCGCGATGCAGTACGGCGCCGAGCTGGCCCGCGCGGTCGACTGCAAGACGCAGCTGGTGGAGGAGGGCCTCGCGGCCCTGGCCTGCGGTGCGTTCCACATCCGCTCCGGCGGCCGCATCTACTTCAACACCACGCCGCTCGGTCGCGCCGTCACGGGCACGATGCTGGTCCGCGCCATGCACGACGACGGCGTCAACATCTGGGGCGACGGCTCGACCTTCAAGGGCAACGACATCGAGCGGTTCTACCGCTACGGCCTGCTGGCCAACCCCGACCTGCGCATCTACAAGCCGTGGCTGGACGCCGACTTCGTCACCGAGCTCGGCGGCCGCCACGAGATGAGCGCCTGGCTCACCGAGCACGGCCTGCCCTACCGCGACAGCCAGGAGAAGGCGTACTCCACCGACGCCAACATCTGGGGCGCCACCCACGAGGCCAAGACGCTCGAGCACCTCGACGTCTCCCTCGAGACCGTCGACCCGATCATGGGCGTGAAGTTCTGGGACCCCTCGGTCGAGATCGAGGCCGAGGACGTCACGATCCGCTTCGACCACGGACGCCCGGTCGCCCTCAACGGCACGCACTACGACGACGCGGTCGCGCTGGTCCACGAGGCCAACGTCATCGGCGGTCGCCACGGGCTCGGCATGTCCGACCAGATCGAGAACCGCATCATCGAGGCCAAGTCGCGCGGCATCTACGAGGCCCCCGCCATGGCGCTGCTCTTCATCGCCTACGAGCGGCTCGTCAACGCGATCCACAACGAGGACACCGTCGCGCAGTACCACAACGAGGGCCGCAAGCTCGGCCGGCTGCTCTACGAGGGCCGCTGGCTCGACCCCCAGGCGCTGATGATCCGCGAGTCGGTCCAGCGCTGGATCGCCTCCCTCGTCACCGGCGAGGTCACGATCCGGCTCCGGCGCGGCGAGGACTACACCGTGCTCAGCACGAGCGGTCCCGCGTTCTCCTACCACCCCGACAAGCTCTCGATGGAGCGCACGGACAACGCCGCCTTCGGCCCGACCGACCGCATCGGCCAGCTGACGATGCGCAACCTCGACATCGCCGACTCGCGTGCCAAGCTCGAGCAGTACGCCGCGCAGCCGCTCGACCAGGGCCAGGTGCTCGTCGAGAACGGCACCCTCTACGGTGCCATCGAGGCCGGCGGCTTCGACCGGATCGCCGCCACGTCGTCCTCGTCCGCGGCGATCGAGGCGGCCGACGACGAGGTCGACGAGACCGCCCTCGACAACGCAGCGATGGAGTTCGGGACCGACTGATGGCAGACGCGAGCACGGGCACCACCAACGAGGGCTCGCTCTGGGGCGGCCGCTTCGCGAGCGGGCCGTCCCCCGAGCTGCAGGCGCTGTCGAGGTCGACGCACTTCGACTGGCAGCTGACGTCCTACGACCTCGCCGGGTCGCGCGCCCACGCCAACGCGCTGCACCGCGCCGGGCTGCTCACCGATGCCGACCACGCCGAGCTCCTCCGCGGCCTGTCGGCACTGGGGGAGAGGTACGCCGCCGGCGACCTGCACCCGGCCGACTCCGACGAGGACGTCCACGGCGCGCTCGAGCGGCTGCTGCTCGAGGAGGTGGGTCCCGAGGTCGGCGGCCGGCTCCGCGCCGGTCGCTCGCGCAACGACCAGGTGGCCACCCTGTTCCGGGCCTACCTGCGCGACCACGCGCGGACCGTCGCCGCGCTCGTGCTCGACCTCGTCGACGTGCTCGAGCAGCAGGCCGCCGGGCACCTGGACGTGATCATGCCGGGACGCACGCACCTCCAGCACGCCCAACCGGTCCTGCTCTCGCACCACCTGCTCGCCCACGCGTGGCCGCTGGTGCGCGACGTCGAGCGGCTGCGCGACTGGGACGCCCGGGTCGCGAGCGACTCGCCGTACGGCTCCGGTGCCCTCGCCGGCCAGACGCTCGGCCTCGACCCCGAGGCCGTCGCCGCCGAGCTGGGCTTCTCCGGCTCGTCGCCCAACTCGATCGACGGCACGGCCTCCCGCGACTTCGCCGCGGAGTTCGCCTTCGTCACCGCCCAGGTCGGCGTCGACCTCTCCCGCCTCGCGGAGGAGGTCATCCTCTGGACGACGCGCGAGTTCGACTTCGCGACGCTCCACGACTCCTGGTCGACGGGGTCGAGCATCATGCCGCAGAAGAAGAACCCCGACATCGCCGAGCTCGCACGCGGCAAGTCCGGGCGGCTGATCGGCAACCTGTCGGGGCTGATGGCGACGCTCAAGGGCCTCCCGCTGGCCTACAACCGCGACCTGCAGGAGGACAAGGAGCCGGTCTTCGACTCCGTGCAGACCCTCGAGGTGCTGCTGCCCGCGGTGACCGGGATGGTCGCCACGCTGACCTTCAACACCGCCCGGATGGCCGATCTCGCCCCGCAGGGCTTCTCGCTCGCGACCGACGTCGCCGAGTGGCTGGTCCGCGAGGGCGTGCCGTTCCGTGACGCGCACGAGCTGGCCGGTGCCTGCGTACGCCGCTGCGAGGAGCTCGGCTGCGACCTGCCCGACCTCACCGACGAGCAGCTCGCGGAGATCTCGCCGTCGCTGACGCCGGACGTGCGCTCCGTGCTCACCGTCGAGGGATCGGTGTCGTCCCGCTCCGGACGCGGAGGTACGGCTCCCGTCAGCGTGCGTGAGCAGCTCGACGAGCTCCGGACGGCGAGCGCCGCCCACCGTGCTCGCCTGGGCTGAGGGCGACCCGCTCGAGGTCGCGCCGCGACTCCTCGGCGCCGTGCTCACCCACGGTGGGGTCTCGCTGCGCCTCACGGAGGTCGAGGCCTACGCCGGACCCGGCGACCCGGGCTCGCACGCCTTCCGTGGCCCGACGCCCCGCAACGCCGTGATGTTCGGACCGCCCGGCCGTCTCTACGTCTACTTCGTCTACGGCATGCACCACTGCGTCAACCTGGTCACCGGACCGGAGGGCGAGCCGGGTGCCGTGCTCCTCCGCGCCGGGGAGGTCGTCGACGGCATCGACGCCGCGCGAGTACGACGACCCGGGAGCTCCGACCGCGACCTCGCGCGAGGCCCTGCGCGGTTGTGCCAGGCGCTCGGAATCGACCTGTCGGCCAACGGCGCCGCGCCGACCCTGGTCGCGGGGGAGTCACCGGCGGACATCTCGACTGGTCCACGGGTCGGTCTGCGGCACGCCGCCGACCGGCCGTGGCGCTTCTGGATCACCGGCGATCCGACGGTCAGCGTCTACCGACCAGCCGCCCCGCGGCCACGCGCAGGTCGCTGACCTGCGGTTTTGTCGAGGAGGCACCCCCGGTTTTGCATGCCCGCCGGGGTGTGGTTAATGTTCTCTCTGTCGCCGCAAGCGGCGCCGCTCCCCGGCCAGAAGGCTGGATGGAACGGAGACCAGCTGCGACCACCACCGAGCGTCAGACTCCGAGTTTGACTCAGGACAACGCGCCCGGTAAGTTTCTGCAGGTTGCCCCGCGACCGGACCAGCACAGCTGGCGAGGATCGGGTGCGTCTGATTTTTGAGAACTCAACAGTGTGTTTGATTAGTCGACGAATTAGTTTGTTATGCCCCGTTGACATCATGTTTGCTCTGGCCTTTTTGGGTTGGGGTGTGGTGTCGCGGTTTCTTTGACAATGATTCTGGCTGATGCCTTGACCTTTTGGTTGGGGTGTCTTTCGCTAGTTTTGTTCAGTCATGGATGTGGCTCTTATTGATAGTCGCCTTGTCTGTTCTGCCTTTTTGGGTGGGTGGGTGGGGTTGATGGTTTTCGATGGAGAGTTTGATCCTGGCTCAGGACGAACGCTGGCGGCGTGCTTAACACATGCAAGTCGAGCGGAAAGGCCACTTCGGTGGTACTCGAGCGGCGAACGGGTGAGTAACACGTGAGTAATCTGCCCCTGGCTTTGGGATAGCCACCGGAAACGGTGATTAATACCGGATATGACCGACTTCCGCATGGTTGTTGGTGGAAAGTTTTTCGGCCAGGGATGTGCTCGCGGCCTATCAGCTTGATGGTGAGGTAATGGCTCACCATGGCTTCGACGGGTAGCCGGCCTGAGAGGGTGACCGGTCACACTGGGACTGAGACACGGCCCAGACTCCTACGGGAGGCAGCAGTGGGGAATATTGGACAATGGGCGGAAGCCTGATCCAGCAACGCCGCGTGAGGGATGACGGCCTTCGGGTTGTAAACCTCTTTCGCCTGTGACGAAGCGCAAGTGACGGTAACAGGTAAAGAAGCACCGGCCAACTACGTGCCAGCAGCCGCGGTAATACGTAGGGTGCGAGCGTTGTCCGGAATTATTGGGCGTAAAGGGCTCGTAGGCGGTTTGTCGCGTCGGGAGTGAAAACGCCGTGCTTAACACGGCGCTTGCTTTCGATACGGGCAGACTAGAGGTATTCAGGGGAGAACGGAATTCCTGGTGTAGCGGTGAAATGCGCAGATATCAGGAGGAACACCGGTGGCGAAGGCGGTTCTCTGGGAATGACCTGACGCTGAGGAGCGAAAGTGTGGGGAGCGAACAGGATTAGATACCCTGGTAGTCCACACCGTAAACGTTGGGCGCTAGGTGTGGGGTCCATTCCACGGATTCCGTGCCGCAGCTAACGCATTAAGCGCCCCGCCTGGGGAGTACGGCCGCAAGGCTAAAACTCAAAGGAATTGACGGGGGCCCGCACAAGCGGCGGAGCATGCGGATTAATTCGATGCAACGCGAAGAACCTTACCTGGGTTTGACATACACCCTGCCGCTCCAGAGATGGGGCTTCTTTTGGGGGTGTACAGGTGGTGCATGGCTGTCGTCAGCTCGTGTCGTGAGATGTTGGGTTAAGTCCCGCAACGAGCGCAACCCTCGTTCTATGTTGCCAGCACGTAATGGTGGGGACTCATAGGAGACTGCCGGGGTCAACTCGGAGGAAGGTGGGGATGACGTCAAGTCATCATGCCCCTTATGTCCAGGGCTTCACGCATGCTACAATGGCCGGTACAAAGGGCTGCGATCCCGTGAGGGGGAGCGAATCCCAAAAAGCCGGTCTCAGTTCGGATTGGGGTCTGCAACTCGACCCCATGAAGTCGGAGTCGCTAGTAATCGCAGATCAGCAACGCTGCGGTGAATACGTTCCCGGGCCTTGTACACACCGCCCGTCACGTCACGAAAGTCGGCAACACCCGAAGCCGGTGGCCCAACCCTTGTGGAGGGAGCCGTCGAAGGTGGGGCTGGCGATTGGGACGAAGTCGTAACAAGGTAGCCGTACCGGAAGGTGCGGCTGGATCACCTCCTTTCTAAGGAGCACACGCCCCGACCATCAGCTAGCTGGCCACAAGGTCCAGTGATGTCTGGTGGCGCATGGTGGTGTCTCACTAGTGGAACGTCGACTGTCAGGTCCTCGATCATGCTGCAGCTCACTGCTGTGGTGTGGTGGTGGTCGCCTGGTCATGGGTCCCACGTTGGTGGGGACGTGGTTGAACACACTGTTGGGTCCTGAAGAATCAGCCGTCATCGGTTGGTGCTTCTGGATGTCCTTCTTCGTCTGAGGGTGCGCGTTGCGTGTCTGAGGGGGTTGGTGGGGTTGTTGTTTGAGATCTGCATAGTGGACGCGAGCATCTTTCGCGATTGACGGTCCTGGCCGGTTTTGGCTGGTCTGGGGCGTGTTGGTCGTGATGTATGTGTGTTGCCACCGGTTCCTCCTTGTCTTGAGGGAGCTGGTGGTGTTGCTGGTCTGCTCCTTGATTGTGGGGTGGGCCGGTTGTTGTCTTTTGTGTTTGTCGACGTGTGCACGGCGCCATGGCGCAGTTTTCTTGTGTTGTGTTGTTGTGACGTTGTTGAGACAAGCTATGAAGGGCACATGGTGGATGCCTTGGCATCAAGAGCCGATGAAGGACGTTGGAGCCTGCGATAAGCCCTGGGGAGTTGGCAACCAAGCTGTGATCCGGGGGTGTCCGAATGGGGAAACCCAGCACGAGTCATGTCGTGTTACCTGCACCTGAACACATAGGGTGTGTGGAGGGAACGTCGGGAAGTGAAACATCTCAGTACCGACAGGAAGAGAAAACAACAGTGATTCCGAGAGTAGTGGCGAGCGAAATCGGATGAGGCTAAACCGTGTCTGTGTGATACCCGGCAGGGGTTGCAGGTACGGGGTCGTGGGACCGCTCGATTGAGTCTGCCGGCTCAGTACAGAGTAAGAAACCAGTGTGGAAGTCGAAGTCGGTTGGAAAGCCGTACCGTAGAGGGTGATAGGCCCGTAGACGTAAGGCACTGGCTCTGGAGCGTGTTCCCAAGTAACACGGAACCCCTGAAATTCCGTGTGAATCTGGCGGGACCACCCGTTAAGCCTAAATACTCCTTGATGACCGATAGCGGACAAGTACCGTGAGGGAAAGGTGAAAAGTACCCCTGGCGGGGAGTGAAATAGTACCTGAAACCGTGTGCCTACAATCCGTCGGAGCTTCTCCTTGTGGGGGGTGACGGCGTGCCTTTTGAAGAATGAGCCTGCGAGTTTGCGGTGTGTTGCGAGGTTAACCCGTGTGGGGTAGCCGTAGCGAAAGCGAGTCCGAATAGGGCGATTCAGTAGCGCGCTCAAGACCCGAAGCGAAGTGAT
Organism: Nocardioides exalbidus; assembly: GCF_900105585.1. Lineage (NCBI taxonomy): Bacteria > Bacillati > Actinomycetota > Actinomycetes > Propionibacteriales > Nocardioidaceae > Nocardioides > Nocardioides exalbidus. Next base: position 3,896,597 of record NZ_FNRT01000002.1, on the reverse strand, counting down.
CTATCCATGGGCAGGTTGAAGCGTCGGTAAGACGACGTGGAGGACCGAACCCACTTAGGTTGAAAACTGAGGGGATGACCTGTGGATAGGGGTGAAAGGCCAATCAAACTTCGTGATAGCTGGTTCTCCCCGAAATGCATTTAGGTGCAGCGTTGCGTGTTTCTTGCCGGAGGTAGAGCACTGGATAGCCGATGGGCCCTACAAGGTTACTGACGTTAGCCAAACTCCGAATGCCGGTAAGTGAGAGCGCAGCAGTGAGACTGCGGGGGATAAGCTCCGTAGTCGAGAGGGAAACAGCCCAGACCATCAGCTAAGGCCCCTAAGCGGTGACTAAGTGGAAAAGGATGTGGAGTCGCATTGACAACCAGGAGGTTGGCTTGGAAGCAGCCACCCTTGAAAGAGTGCGTAATAGCTCACTGGTCAAGTGATTCCGCGCCGACAATGTAGCGGGGCTCAAGTCATCCGCCGAAGCTATGGCATTCAAAGAATACGCAAGCCGCCCTTGAGGTTGGTTCAGTGCTTTGGATGGGTAGGGGAGCGTCGTGTGGGCAGTGAAGCGTCGGAGTGATCCAGGCGTGGAGGCCACACGAGTGAGAATGCAGGCATGAGTAGCGAATCACGGGTGAGAAACCCGTGCGCCGAATGATCAAGGGTTCCAGGGTCAAGCTAATCTGCCCTGGGTAAGTCGGGACCTAAGGCGAGGCCGACAGGCGTAGTCGATGGACAACGGGTTGATATTCCCGTACCGGCGAAGTTTCGCCCATGACGAACCTGGTGATGCTAACCACCCGAAACCTATCGGACCGGACCCTTCGGGGCGAGGCTGGTGGGCGGAGCGTGGGACCCGAGCTGGTAGTAGTCAAGCGATGGGGTGACGCAGGAAGGTAGCCCAGCCACAGCGATGGTTGTCTGTGGGCAAGCGTGTAGGGAGTGGTGTAGGCAAATCCGCACCACACATGTCCTGAGACGTGACGCGGAGCCACTTTTGGTGAAGTGGGTGATCCTATGCTGCCGAGAAAAACCTCTAGCGAGAAACTAGCCGCCCGTACCCCAAACCGACTCAGGTGATCAAGTAGAGAATACTAAGGCGATCGAGACAACCATGGTTAAGGAACTCGGCAAAATGCCCCCGTAACTTCGGGAGAAGGGGGGCCGGATCCGTGAACCCACTTGCTGGGGGAAGCGGTGATGGCCGCAGAGACCAGGGGAAAGCGACTGTTTACTAAAAACACAGGTCCGTGCGAAGTTGTAAGACGATGTATACGGACTGACTCCTGCCCGGTGCTGGAAGGTTAAGAGGACCGGTTAGACCCTTCGGGGTCGAAGCTGAGAATTTAAGCCCCAGTAAACGGCGGTGGTAACTATAACCATCCTAAGGTAGCGAAATTCCTTGTCGGGTAAGTTCCGACCTGCACGAATGGAGTAACGACTTTCCCACTGTCTCAACCATGGACTCGGCGAAATTGCACTACGAGTAAAGATGCTCGTTACGCGCGGCAGGACGGAAAGACCCCGGGACCTTTACTATAGTTTGGTATTGGTGTTTGGTACGGCTTGTGTAGGATAGGTGGGAGACTGTGAAACCTCGACGCCAGTTGGGGTGGAGTCAACGTTGAAATACCACTCTGGTCGTACTAGATGTCTAACCTAGGTCCGTTATCCGGATCAGGGACAGTGCCTGATGGGTAGTTTAACTGGGGCGGTTGCCTCCTAAAATGTAACGGAGGCGCTCAAAGGTTCCCTCAGCCTGGTTGGCAATCAGGTGGCGAGTGTAAGTGCACAAGGGAGCTTGACTGTGAGACAGACATGTCGAGCAGGGACGAAAGTCGGAACTAGTGATCTGGCCACGGCATGTGGAAGCGTGGTCACTCAACGGATAAAAGGTACCCCGGGGATAACAGGCTGATCTTCCCCAAGAGTCCATATCGACGGGATGGTTTGGCACCTCGATGTCGGCTCGTCGCATCCTGGGGCTGGAGTAGGTCCCAAGGGTTGGGCTGTTCGCCCATTAAAGCGGCACGCGAGCTGGGTTTAGAACGTCGTGAGACAGTTCGGTCCCTATCCGCCGCGCGCGCAGGAAACTTGAGAAAGGCTGTCCCTAGTACGAGAGGACCGGGATGGACGAACCTCTGGTGTGCCAGTTGTTCCGCCAGGAGCACGGCTGGTTGGCTACGTTCGGAAGTGATAACCGCTGAATGCATCTAAGCGGGAAGCACGTTTCAAGATGAGGTTTCCCACCACGTAAGTGGGTAAGGCCCCCCACAGAACATGGGGTTGATAGGCCGGAGGTGTACAGCAGTAATGCCCAGCCGACCGGTACTAATAGGCCGAGGGCTTGTCCCAACCACGTACACAACACCACAAAACAATCTGTGGCAGACGTACACACGTAAGACACCCGCGCACAAGACGAACACACATGTTCGCGTCCACTAGGCAGTTCCCAACCAACACACCCACACCCACACACATGTGTGGGAGAGGGCGTTGAGTTGAAAGAGTTACGGCGGCCATAGCGAAACGGGAAACACCCGGTCCCATACCGAACCCGGAAGTTAAGCCTTTCAGCGCCGATGGTACTGCAACCGAGAGGTTGTGGGAGAGTAGGACGCCGCCGGACATACATTGTGAAAGTGGAGTCACCTTCGGGTGGCTCCACTTTTGCATTTCCGGACCTTCGCTCCCCCTACGGCTTCGCGTTGGCGGGCCAGATTGCGTCCACAGGCAGTGCTCGAGGCGCGTTCTCCACAGGGTGGCCCCCACTTCCGCCGTTGCTGTCGGTCGCCGGCTGCAGGGTTCGGTCCAGGAGGTGCACAGTGACCAAGGCACGAATGATGGAAGAGAGCGACGCCGAGCTCGTCGCGAACGACGTACGACTGGTGGGCCGGCTGAGTGCCGCACCTGCAGCGGTGGAGCTGCCAAGCGGAGACACGCTGATGACGTTCAGGATCTCGATCGAACGGGGCGCTGCGCCCAGGTCGACATCGGCGAAGGGGAGTGCCCAGCGGGTCGACTCCGTGCCGTGCACGGCGTGGGCGCCGCGGTTGCGTCGCAGCGTCGCGACGTGGCGGCCCGGCGACGTCGTCGAGGTGGAGGGTGCGGTGAGGTGCCGGTTCTACCAGGCAGGGGGTGCAACTCGGTCGCGTGTCGAGGTCGAGGCGTCCTCCGGACGGATCATCCGTCGGTCACCGGTCGCATGAGGACCCCGAGGCTGGGCTTCGGCTGGAACGACGTGGCCTTCTCGGGGAGGAGGCCACCGGCCTCGACGAGCGCCCGTACCTGGTCGAAGTCCGGGCTCGGCAGGAGGACGGCCGGCGAGGTCGTCCCCGCCGCGGCGAGTGCGTCCTCGACGTTGTGGTGGTAGGCGATGGTGCCGGCCGCTGGGGTGAGCCGGGTCAGCACCCGGTCGTGGAGCCACGACACCGCCGCTTCCCGCTCGAGCCCGCGCGGTTCGACCGTGTGCCACGTGCTGCCGTCGGTGAGGACGAGGTGCGTGCTGTCGAGGGCGCTGAGCGCATGACGTCGTCCCTGCTCGACGACGTCGGCGCCGACCTCGCGGGCCGCCTGCGCCAGCGCGGCGAGCGTCGTGCCTGCGAGCGTGCGGTGGATCGCCCCGAGGAACAGCGGGGTGTCGAGCTGGTCGACGAGCATGGCCAGGCCCGTGTCCCACGGGGTGCCGGGGCGGTTCTCCTGCAGTCGGAGGTAGGCGGCGTACCGGTGGTGCCCGTCGGCGATCAGGCAGCGCGCCTCGGAGAGATGGCTCGCGATCTCGGCCAGGACCTCGTCGTCCCGGATCGCCCAGATGCGCTGACGCTGGCCGGTGCGGTCGAGGTAGCGCCAGTCGGGGCGGGAGCGGGCGACCTGGGAGATCAGCTCGCGGAGCGACGCGGCTCCGTGGTGCACGAGCAGGATCGGCGCCGGGTTGAGGTCCATCTGCAGCATGCGGTCGGCGAGCTCACCGGCCTGCTCGGGATGAATGGCCTCGTGCGGCCAGACGGCGCGGTCGGCGAGCGACTCGGCCCGGTGCGAGACGTCGAGCGCCCCGACGAGTCCACGGACGGTGAGGCCGTTCGAGGTGTACTCGTGCAGGTAGATCGCGGGGCCGGTGTCGGTGGAGGCTCGCCGTTGGTCGATCCACCGGGTCAGCCGGGCGGCGACGTCGCGGTAGGGTCGCGCGAGGGCTCGAGCCGATGCCGGGTCTCCGACTCGGCCCGGGGCCAGCATCACTGCGGTGAACGGCAGGAGCGTGAGGGGCTTCGCGACGTACGGCGGCGCTACGACCGTCTCGAAGTCCATCGGAGCATCGTAGGGGGACGACCGTCACTGACCAGTAAGGGGTGGAGCATGCTTGCGGAGTCGACAGCGCCGATCGTGGAGGCGCACGACCTGGTCATGTTCGACCTGGACGGAGTCGTCTACGTCGGATCCGAGGCCATCGAGGGTGTCGCCGGGCGCGTGGAGCGGATCCGGACGTCTGGACGGCACGTGGCCTTCGTGACCAACAACGCCTCGCGGACGCCCGCCCAGGTGGCCGAGAAGCTGGTCGGCGTCGGCGTGTCGGCGACCGAGGCCGACGTGGTGACGTCGGCGCAGGCGGCGGCCCGACTCCTGGCGGAGGCCCACGGGCCGGACGCGAAGATCCTGTTGCTGGGGGGCGAGGGGCTGCGCGTGGCGCTGCTCGAAGCGGGCCTCGAGCCGGTGACCGACCCGGAGGGGGCGGTCGCCGTGGCGAGTGGCTACGGACCCGACGTCCGGTGGCGCGACATCATGCGCGTCTCGACGCTGGTCAGGGACGGCCTGCCCTACGTCGCGAGCAACACCGACATGACGATCCCGACGCCCTACGGACTGGCACCGGGCCACGGCGTGCTGGTGCAGACGATCTCAGGGTTCGCCGGCGTCACGCCGACCGTGGCCGGGAAGCCGGAGAAGCCGCTGATGGAGGAGACCGTGCTGCGCGTCGGCGGTGACCGGCCGATCATGGTCGGGGACCGTCTCGACACCGACATCGAGGGGGCGCACGCGATCGACGTACCGTCCCTGCTCGTCCTCACCGGGGTGACCTGGCTGGAGGACTTGGTGGCGGCGACGCCGGAGCTGAGGCCGTCGTACATCCACCCGACGCTGGAAGGTCTGTTCGAGCCGCATCCCATTCCTCACGTGACGGAACAGCGAGTCGAGCTCGGCGGCTGGGTCGCGACGGTGGAGGACGGCCGGTTGAAGGTCAGCGGAGCGGGTGGTGACGCTGACTGGTGGCGCACCGTGGCGACGGCGTGCTGGCTCCACCTCGACGAGTCCGGGAGCGTCGCAGACATCTCCGACACGGTCCCGCCCGGCCCGGTCCGACGCCTCGGCGCCGAGTAGGCTCGCGGCCATGGATCAGGTTTCCGAGGACACCTCGTCCGACCAGCCTGCTCGCCCTCCGATGGACTACGAGCCCACAGGGGTGGAGGCGGTCGACCGCGTCCTGGAGGACGTCGCGTCGGTCATGGACGCGCCCGTGGGGGACCACGTCGCGGTGTTCGAGCGGGCGCACGAACAGCTGCGCCGGGCCCTCGACGCCCAGCCGGTGCCCGGCGACGACCCACAGAGTTCCTGACGCACCGTGCCACCACGACGACTACGCCTCGACCAGGAGCTCGTGCGGCGCGGCCTCGCCAGGTCGCGCGAGCACGCCAGCGAGCTGGTGGCCGCCGGCCGGGTGACCGTGTCGGGCGCCCCGGCGATGAAGCCAGCGACCGGCGTGACGACTGACGTCGCCATCGTCGTCCGCGAGGACCCGACCTCGGTCGACTACGTGTCCCGCGGGGGACACAAGCTCGCCGGCGCGCTGGCCGCCTTCGCGGACCACGGCTTGGTCGTCGAGGGCAAGCGGTGCCTGGACGCGGGAGCGTCCACCGGCGGGTTCACCGACGTCCTGCTTCGCGCCGGCGCCCGGGAGGTGGTCGCGGTCGACGTCGGCTACGGCCAGCTCGCGTGGTCGCTGCAGAGCGACGACCGGGTCCAGGTCCACGACCGGACCAACATCCGCGAGCTGACCCTCGAGATCGTCGGCGAGCCCGTCGACCTGGTGGTCGGCGACCTGTCGTTCATCTCGCTTGCCCTCGTGCTCGACCCGCTGCTGGCGGTCACGCGCGAGGACGGCGAGCTCGCGCTGATGGTGAAGCCGCAGTTCGAGGTGGGCAAGGAGCGCGTGGGCAAGGGCGGCGTCGTACGTGACCTGGCGCTCCGTGCCGAGGCCGTGACCACCATCGCCGACCTGGCTGCCGCGCGCGGCTGGGGTGCGGTGGCCGTGACGGTCAGCCCGCTCCCCGGTCCGTCGGGCAACGTCGAGTTCTTCCTGCTCCTGCGCCACGGTCCTGCGGAGATCGACGCGGACGACATCGCTGCCGAGGTCGAGCGCGCAGGCTCGATGGGGGTGGCGGGTGAGAGGGTGGATCCGTGACTGACGTGAGGCCCCGCCGCCGCGTGCTCGTGCTGGCCCACACCGGCCGGGCGGATGCGCGCGAGGTCGCGCGCGCCTGCGTCCGGAGCCTCACCGGGCACGACATCGCCGTGCGCCTGCTGTCCGACGAGGCGGCCGACCTGGGCCTCGGGCAGTCCGACGGGCTCGTCGAGACGACCTCGCCCCACGACGTACCCGGGGAGGGGTGCGAGCTCGTCCTGGTGATCGGCGGCGACGGGTCGATCCTTCGTGCCGCCGAGCTGACCCGGGAGACGACCACGCCGCTGCTGGGCGTGAACCTGGGGCACGTCGGGTTCCTCGCCGAGGCCGAGCAGGACGACATCGAGTCCACGATCCGCGCCATCGTCGAGCGGCGCTACACCGCCGAGGACCGCCTGACGCTCGACGTCCGGGTGCTGCTGGGCAAGGACGTGCTGTTCTCCACGTTCGCGCTCAACGAGGCCAGCGTCGAGAAGGCCGCGCGCGAGCGGATGCTCGAGGTCGTCGTCGAGGTCGATGGCCGACCCCTGTCGCGGTGGGGCTGCGACGGCGTCGTGTGTGCGACGCCGACGGGCTCGACCGCCTACAACTTCAGCGCCGGTGGCCCGGTGGTGTGGCCCGAGGTCGAGGCCCTGCTGATGGTGCCGCTGAGCGCACATGCGCTCTTCGCGCGGCCGATGGTCGTGGCGCCGAGCTCGGTCCTGGCCATCGAGGTGCTGTCCACCACCGACGAGCCCGGCGTGCTGTGGTGCGACGGGCGCCGCACGGTCGCGCTGCCGACCGGTGCGCGGATCGAGATCCGCCGAGGAGCCCACCCCGTGCGCCTGGTCCGGCTCCACGAGGCGCCGTTCACCGACCGGCTCGTGGCCAAGTTCGACCTGCCGGTCGAGGGCTGGCGCGGGGCCGCTGAGCGGCGCCGGCGCGAGGGAGGGGACGCCGATGCTTGAGGAGCTGCGGATCAGCCAGCTCGGAGTCATCGATTCCTCGACGCTGGAGCTCGGCCCGGGTCTCACGGTCATCACCGGAGAGACCGGTGCCGGCAAGACGATGGTGGTGACCGCGCTCGGGCTGCTGCTGGGCGGTCGCGCCGACTCGGGCGCCGTCCGGTCCGGTGCCAGGCAGGCACGGGTCGAGGGCGTGGTGGCCACGAAGGCGCTCGACGGCTTCCGCGCCGCCGTCGAGGACGTCGGTGGCGAGGTCGAGGACGACCAGGTCGTGCTCGCCCGCAACGTGGCCGCCCAGGGCCGGTCCCGGGCGTGGGTCGGCGGTGCGTCCGTGCCGGTGACCACGCTGGCCGAGGTCGCCGAGCCGCTCGTCGCGGTGCACGGTCAGTCCGACCAGCACCGACTGCTCCAGGCGAGCGCACAGCGCTCGTCGCTCGACCGGTTCGGTGGCGCGGCGCTGGCGTCGACGGCAGCGTCGTACGCCTCCCTGTGGGCCGAGCTGGCTGCGACCGAGCGGACCCTCGCCGAGGTCGTCGGGTCCGCTCGTCAGCGTGCCCGCGAGGCCGACCAGCTCCGCTTCGGGCTCGGCGAGGTCGAGGAGATCGACCCGAAGCCGGGCGAGGACGCCGAGCTCGCGGCCGAGGAGACGCGGCTCGGCTTCGCAGACACCCTGCGCACGGCCGCCGAGACGGCCCGCGAGGCGTTGTCGAGCGAGGAGGGCGCCACCGACGCGCTCGCGACCACGAGCGCGGCCCGGCAGGCGCTCGCCGGGGTCCGCGACCACGACGCCGAGGCCGGCGAGCTCGCCGACCGGATCGCCGAGGTGAGCCATCTCCTCGTCGACGTGGCAGGCGACGTCGCGTCCTACGCCGCCAGCCTCGAGACCGACCCCGCACGCCTGGCCGCCGTCTCCGAGCGACGGGCGGCGCTGACCGCGTTGACGCGGAAGTACGGCGAGACCATCGACGAGGTGCTCGCGTGGGCCGAGGACGGCGCGAAGCGACTGCTCGACCTCGAGGACACCGACGGACAGATCTCCGAGCTCGAGTCGCGGCGCGACCGGATCCGCGCTGAGCTGGGCGCCTTGGCGGCCAAGCTGACCAAGCAGCGCGTCACGGCGGCGAAGAAGCTGGGCTCGGCGGTGAGTGACGAGCTGACGTCACTGGCGATGCCGCACGCCCAGGTGTCGATCGCGGTCACCCAGAACGAGACCCCGACCCCCGAGACGCCTGCCGGCCCCCAGCTCGAGGTCGGCGGACGGTGGCTGCGCGCCACCTCGCACGGCGTCGACGACGTCGAGTTCCTGCTGGCCGCCAACACGGGCGCCGAGCCCAGGCCACTGCACAAGGGAGCGTCCGGTGGCGAGCTGTCGCGGGTGATGCTCGCGCTCGAGGTGTCGCTGGCCGAGACCGGGTCGGTGCCGACCTTCGTCTTCGACGAGGTGGACGCCGGCGTCGGCGGCAAGGCCGCCATCGAGGTCGGCCGCCGGCTGGCAGCGCTCGCCCGCACGTCGCAGGTCCTGGTGGTGACCCACCTGCCGCAGGTGGCGGCCTACGCGGACCGCCACGTCGTCGTCCACAAGTCGAGCGACGGATCGGTCACCACGTCGGGGCTGGTCTCGCTCAGCGAGGACGACCGCGAGCGTGAGCTCTCGCGGATGCTGGCCGGCGTGGAGGACTCCGACAGCGCCCGTGCCCACGCCCGGGAGCTCCTCGACACCGCCGCGCCCGAGCGGGCGTGCCTCCCCGAAGGGCAGGGTCGCGGCTGACACCATGGCGCGGTCATGAAGTTCGCAGTCCGCACCCGCCCAGCCCCCGCCCTCCCCGGCGTGCACGGCACTGCCCGTGTCCACCGCCGCACGGCCAGCCTCATCGGTCGCCTGACCGAAGGTGACATCGCCGTCCTCGACCACGTCGACATGGATCGCGACACCGCGCAGTCGATCGTCGACGCCGGCGTCGTGGCCGTCGTCAACGCCAGCCCGATGATCTCCGGCCGCTACGCCAACCTCGGTCCCGAGCGCCTCGTCGAGGCCGGTGTGCTCGTCGTCGACGGCGCTGGACCGGAGGTGCTCGACCGGGTCAAGGACGGCACCGTGCTCCGGATCGAGGGGGGAGTGGTGCACGCGGGGGACACGCTCCTCGCCACGGCACGTGAGCTGACGCCCGACGTCGTGCGCACCGAGATGGGCCTGGCCCGCAACGGGCTCACCGCCCAGCTGGAGAGCTTCACCCACAACAGCACCGAGTTCCTCCGCCGCGAGCAGGACCTGCTCCTGCACGGCCGGGGCGTGCCGCGCACGGCGACGGAGATCGCCGGGCGGCCGGTCGTGGTCGCCGTACGCTCCCACGGCTGGGAGGGCGAGCTGGCCGGCATCAAGCCGTTCGTGCGTGAGCAGAAGCCCGTCCTGATCGCCGTGGACCGTGCCGCCGACGCGCTCACCGAGTCCCGCCACAAGCCCGACATCGTGGTGGTGACCGCCGCGAGCGACGACCTGCCGAGTGCTGCCGTACTCCGCAAGGCCACGGACGTGGTCGTCCTGGTGGAGCCGGGCGCACCGCGCAGCGTGACCGAGTCGTTCGAGCGGCTCGGCGTGAGGCCGTTGCGCTTCGAGACCACCGCCACCACCGAGGACGCGGCCCTGCTGCTCGCCTCGGCCCGGGAGGCGTCACTGATCGTCGGGGTCGGCATGCACGCCACGCTCGACGAGTTCCTCGACCGGCGACGCTCCGGGCTCGCGAGCACGTTCCTGACCCGCCTCAAGCTGGGTCCTGACCTCGTCGACGCAGCCGCGCTGCCGAAGCTCTACGACGGTGCCGTGCGGCCACGACACCTCGCCGGCGCCCTCATCGCCGGGCTCGTCGCGGTGGCCGCGGCCATCAGCGTCACCCCGGTGGGCCAGCAGTGGGTCGACGACCTCTCCCCACGCGTCACGAGCGCCACGTCCCACCTGATCGACAACGTAGAGGGAATGCTCCCGTGATCACGCTCCGCCACCACCTGCTCACCATCGTCGCGGTGTTCCTCGCCCTGGCCGCCGGCATCGTCCTCGGCGGCGGTCCGCTGTCGGACGTCGGGCCGACCGTCGCCACGGCCGGCACGGAGGACGCGCCGGCCCCGGCTGCGGACCAGGCGCAAGCCGACTACACCGCGGCCTTCGTCGACTCGCTCGCCGCGCCCGTGGTCGCCGGGCGGCTCGCCGACAGCTCGGTCGCGGTCGTGACGCTGCCCGGCGCCGACGAGCAGCTCGTCACCGCCCTGGCGACCCAGGTGGGCGCGGCCGGCGGCACCATCAGCGGCCGCTACACGGTCGGCAACGACCTCGTGGACCCCGGTCAGAAGTCGCTGGTCGACACCCTCGGCAGCCAGCTGCTCACCCAGCAGGCCGAGGGGTCGGTGGCACCGGAGGCGTCGACGTACGACCGCATCGGCCAGCTCCTCGGGCTCGCCGTGTCGACCAAGGAGGCCGGCGGTGAGGACGCCACCGGCAAGACGCGCGCCATCGCCGACGCGATCAGTGGCGCCGGGCTGCTCACGCTGCCCGAGAAGGCGGGACGGCGGGCACCCCTCGTCCTGCTCGTGCTCGGCACGGACGCCGACGACGAGGGCTCCGACGCGATCCTCGCCGGTCTCGCCCAGGGGCTGGCAGCCCAGGCGACCGGAGTCGTCGTGGCGGGCACGACCGCCGACGGCACCGGACAGCTCGGCCGGCTGCGCGGTGACCCGGCTTCAGCAGCCGTCGCGAGCGTCGACGGCATCGACACGAAGGCCGGTCAGGTCGCGACGGTCTTCACCCTGGGTCGCTCGCTCACCACACCCGGCGGCGCGTTCGGTGCGTCGGGTGCCGACGGACCCGTCCCTCTCGGGTAGGATCGAAGCCCGTGAAGAGCCGCACGCCGACCAAGCACGTATTCGTCACCGGAGGCGTCGCCTCCTCGCTCGGCAAGGGCCTCACGGCTTCGAGCCTCGGGCAGCTGCTGAAGTCGCGTGGCCTCCGCGTGACGATGCAGAAGCTGGACCCGTACCTCAACGTGGACCCGGGCACGATGAACCCGTTCCAGCACGGTGAGGTCTTCGTGACCAACGACGGTGCCGAGACCGACCTCGACATCGGCCACTACGAGCGGTTCCTCGACACCGACCTCAACCAGATCGCCAACGTGACGACCGGGCAGGTCTACTCGACGGTGATCGCCAAGGAGCGTCGAGGGGACTACCTCGGCGACACGGTGCAGGTGATCCCGCACATCACCAACGAGATCAAGGACCGCATCCTGGCGATGGGGGGCTCGGACATCGACGTGGTGATCACCGAGATCGGTGGCACCGTCGGTGACATCGAGTCCCTGCCCTTCCTCGAGGCCGCGCGCCAGACGCGCCACGAGATCGGCCGCGACAACTGCTTCTTCATCCACGTCTCGCTCGTGCCCTACATCGGCCCGTCCGGCGAGCTGAAGACCAAGCCCACCCAGCACTCGGTGGCCGCGCTGCGATCGATCGGCATCCAGCCCGACGCGATCGTCTGCCGCGCCGACCGCGAGCTCCCCGACGGGATCAAGCGCAAGATCGCGCTGATGTGCGACGTCGACGACGACGCCGTCGTCACCGCGGCCGACGCGCCGTCGATCTACGACATCCCGAAGGTGCTGCACCGCGAGGGCCTCGACGCCTACATCGTGCGCCGCCTCGACCTGCCGTTCCGCGACGTCGACTGGACGACGTGGGACGACCTGCTCCGCCGCGTGCACCACCCCGAGGAGGAGGTGACGATCGCGCTGGTCGGCAAGTACATCGACCTGCCCGACGCCTACCTCTCGCCTGCCGAGGCGCTGCGCGCCGGCGGGTTCGCGCACTCGGCCAAGGTCAACATCCGCTGGGTCGCCTCCGACCTGTGCGAGACCGAGGCGGGCGCTGCCAAGCAGCTCTCCGACGTCGACGCCGTGCTCGTGCCCGGTGGCTTCGGGGTGCGCGGTATCGAGGGCAAGCTCGGTGCGCTGAGCTACACCCGCACGCACGGCATCCCGACGCTCGGGCTGTGCCTGGGCCTGCAGTGCATGGTGATCGAGTACGCCCGCAACGTCGCCGGGCTCACCAAGGCCGGGTCGACCGAGTTCGACCCCGACACCGTGGAGCCGGTCATCTCGACCATCGAGGAGCAGAAGAAGTTCGTCGAGGGCGCAGGCGACCTCGGCGGCACCATGCGCCTCGGCCTCCAGAAGGCCGACCTCCTCCCGGGCAGCGTCGTGCGGACGGCGTACGGCAGCGACACGATCGAGGAGCGGCACCGCCACCGCTACGAGTTCAATGACACCTACCGCGAGACGCTGGCCGAGGCCGGACTGGTCTTCTCCGGCATCAACCCCGAGCTCGGCCTCGTCGAGTTCGTCGAGCTGCCGGCAGAGGTGCACCCCTACTACGTCGCCACCCAGGCCCACCCCGAGCTGCGCTCGCGGCCGACGCGTCCGCACCCGCTCTTCGCGGGACTCGTGGGTGCGGCGATCGAGCGGCAGCGCTCGGAGCGGTTCCCGATCGACGAGTCCGGCCTGCGCCGCAAGGACGACGTCGTCGACGACTGACCCGGACGGGGACGGAGTGCCCTGTCACCGTCGGGGACGGGGACGAAGTGCCCGGTCGGCGTCCGGGACGGGGACGAACTGCCCGGTCGGCGTGCGGGACGGGGACGAAGCGCCCGGTCAGAGCTGGCGGGCCTGCAGGATCCGGCCGAGCACGAAGGAGTTCGCGCGAAGCTGGTTGCGGGCGTACGCGAAGAGGTCCGGGTCCTCGGCCGTCGCCTGCGCGGCGGCGAGGAAGGACGCGTCGCCGGCGCCGAGCGGGTACATGGCCCGGACGGTGAGGCCCTGGTTGAGCAGCCCGCCCTTGAGCGTGTGCAGCTCCTCGAGGTAGCGGTGGGTGAAGGGCGCGAGCAGCTCGGCCTGCCCGGGGCGCCAGAAGGTGGAGCCCAGGACGAGGGTGTCGCGGCTGGCCGGGACCGAGTAGTCGACGAAGAACGCGCGCCACACCTCCTCCTTGGCCTCGACGCTCGGGTGGGCGGCGAGGACCGCGAGGCGGCGCATCCCGGCGTCGGGATCGGGGTCGGACTCGAGGAGCCGCGCGACCCGCTCGGCGTCGTAGTCACCGAGCTCGGAGCGGCGCACGGCCATCCGCCAGGCCAGGTCGAGGTCGGTCGCCTGCGCTGCCGCGTCCTCGAGCACCGCCCAGTGGGCGTCGGTCGACGCGGAGGCGGCCAGGGTGCGCAGGGCTGCCTGACGCGCGTCGGGCAGCCCGACCAGCCCGGAGGCGGCGTCGGCGAGCGCGCTCAGGAGCACGGGGGACTCGGCGGCCGGCGCCCAGCGGTCGGCCACCTGCAGGGCCTGGCCGAGGAAGGGCTCGATCAGCGACAGGCTGGTCTCCGTCGAGAGGGCGCGGGACAGCGCGGCTGCGACGTCCCGTGGTGCGACGTCGCCGAGGAGCAGGAGCTGGCCGGCGGTCGCCGCGACGAGGGCGCGGTCGAGCGGGTCGTCGAGCTGCTGGATCCGCTCGAGCATGAGGCCGAGCGACGTGGCGTCGGGCTTGACGGCGGCGAAGGTGAGGTCGCCGGCGTTGACCAGCCGCAGGTCGCCGGCCGGCAGGTCGACGGGCGTCCGCCCACCCGTGATCTCGTGCGACGACCGACCGACGGCGACGAGGTCGTCGCCCGAGGCGTCGAAGACGGCGATGTCGAGTCGGTGGGGGCGCGGGTCCTGGTCGTCCGTGGTCTCGACGACGAGCTCGCCGTCGACGAGGGACACGACATCGGTCCCGGCCTCGTCGAGCCACGCCTTCGTCCACGCCGACAGGTCCCGGCCGGAGGCGCGGGAGTAGCAGTCCATCAGGTCGTCGAGGGTGGTGTTGGAGTAGGCGTAGCGGCTGAAGTAGTCGCGGAGCCCGGCCACGAACGCGTCCTCACCGATGTAGGCGACGAGCTGGTGCAGGACGCTCTGGCCCTTGACGTAGGTGATCGCGTCGAAGTTGGACATCGCCGCGGACACGCTGGGGACCTCGCTGCGGATGGGGTGCCGGGCCGGGCTCATGTCCATCTCGTAGGCGGTGCGCTTGGACGCGGCGAGGAACGTCGCCCACTGCTCGGAGAACTCGCTGGCGCGGGCCATGCCCCAGTTGGCCGCCCAGGACGCGAAGGCCTCGTTGAGCCAGAGGTCGTCCCACCACTGCATGGTCACGAGGTCGCCGAACCACATGTGCGCCATCTCGTGGAAGATGAACTCCGCGCGGACCCCGCGCTGGGCGTGGGTCGGGGGAGTGCGGAAGAGCTGACCGTCGCCGTAGGTCACGCAACCCCAGTTCTCCATCGCCCCACCGAGGTTCGGCACGAAGACCTGGTCGTAGCGCGACTGCGGGAAGGGAAAGGCGAACCGCTCGCCGAAGAACGCGAGGCCCTGGCGGGTCAGCGTGACCAGCTCGTCGAGGTCGCGCTCGAGGATCGGCCGGAGCGACTGGCGGCAGTAGAAGCCGAGGTCGTACCCGTCGTGCTGCTGGCGCACCTCGTGGAACGGGCCGGCGTTGATCACGACGACGTAGGTCGACAGCCGGGGCGTGTCGGGATAGGTCCAGACCCGGGCGTCGACAGCCAGGTCGGGGTCGGCGTCGACGACCGACTCGGGTGCGCCGTTGGAGGTGACGACCCACGACGACGGCGCGGTCACGACGAACCTGTGCGGCGCCTTGAGGTCGGGCTGGTCGAAGCACGCCCAGATCCGGCGGGCCTCGTCGGGCTCGAGGCTGGTCCAGACGTAGACGAGCTTGTCGGTGGGGTCGACGGTGCGGAGGATGCCCTCGCCGGCAGCGGTGTTGGCGGTGCTCGCCTCGACGACGAGGACGTTGTCGGCCGCCAGCGGGGGCAGGGGAAGCCGCCCGTCGGCGGCGGCTGACACGTCGACCGGCTCGCCGTTGAGGGTCGCGGCGTGGACGTCCATCGAGACGTCCACGAAGGTCGTCGCGCCGGGCTCGGCGCACGTGAAGGTGATCGTGCTGACCGACCTCCAGACCTCACCCTCGAGCAGCCCGGTCAGGTCGACCGCGATGTCGTAGCGCTGCACCTCCAGGAGCGCGGAGCGCGCGGCGGCAGCGGATGAGGTGAGCGTCGACAGCGTCATGGAGGCGAACCTACTCATCTCGGCCCGTCGCGCTAGCGTCTGGGCCATGCCTGAGCCCGAGCCGCTGGCCGACCGCCCGACGTCCTGGCCCGTGGTCGCCACCCGCGACCTCCACCGCGACGCCTGGATCGTCGCGCTGCGCGAGGACACCATCACCCGCCCGGGGCACCCGGAGGAGTTCACCCGGATCAGCCTCGAGCACCCCGGCGCGGTCGTCGTGCTGGCCGTGGACGAGGACGAGCAGGCGGTGCTCCTGCGGCAGTACCGCCACACCAGCGGCCACGAGTTCGTCGAGCTCCCCGCAGGACTGCGCGACGCCGGCGACGAGCCGCCTGTCGAGACGGCCAGGCGGGAGCTGCGCGAGGAGGCCGAGCTGGAGGCGTCGGAGTGGCGACTGCTGCTCAGCACCTACGCCAGCGCGGGCATCTCGGACGAGGTCCACGAGATCTTCCTGGCGCGCGGGCTCAGCCACGCTCCGCGCGGCGACTTCGAGATGCGCCACGAGGAGGCGGAGATGGAGCTGTTCCGCGCGCCGGTGTCGGACCTGCTCGAGGCGGTGCTCGACGGCAGGGTCCGGCAGGGTCCGCTGGCGCAGGCCGTGCTGGCGTACACCGTGCTGAAGCAACGCGGGGACCTGGGCGGCGACCTCGGCCCACTGTGAGGGTCGTCCCGGAGTAGTGTCGCTCCCGCTGTGAGGCGGCCCACATCGTGGTGGGTCCTCAGAACCCGAGGAGCAAGGAATGAAGGTCGGCGTACCCAAGGAAGTCAAGAACCGCGAGTACCGCGTGGCATTGACCCCCATCGGCGTGCACGAGCTGGTCCAGCACGGCCACGAGGTCGTCATCGAGAAGTCCGCGGGCCAGGGCTCGCAGATCACCGACGAGGAGTACGTCGCAGCCGGCGCGACGATGCTGGAGTCGGCCGACGACGTGTGGGGCTCGGCCGAGATGATCCTCAAGGTCAAGGAGCCGATCGCGGAGGAGTACGGCCGGATGCGGGAGGGCCAGACCCTCTTCACCTACCTCCACCTCGCCGCCGACAAGCCGCTGACCGAGGAGCTGATGGCCCGCAAGGTCACCGGCATCGCCTACGAGACCGTCCAGCTGCCCTCGGGCGGCCTCCCGCTGCTCTACCCGATGTCGGAGGTCGCGGGCTGCCTCGCGCCCCAGGTCGGGGCGTACTCGCTGATGAAGGCCAACGGCGGTCGCGGGGTCCTGATGGGCGGTGTCGGCGGCGTGGCGAACGCGAAGGTCGTGATCATCGGCGCCGGTGTCTCGGGCCAGAACGCGGCCAACATCGCGCTCGGCATGGGCGCGGACGTGACGCTGCTCGACACCGACCTGGACAAGCTGCGGATGTCGTTCTGGCGCTACGACAACCGGGTCCACGGCCTGGCGTCGTCGAAGCTCGCGATCGAGCAGCAGGTGATGGAGGCCGACATGGTGATCGGCGCGGTGCTGATCCCCGGTGCGGCTGCTCCGAAGCTGGTGACCAACGACCTCGTCTCGCGGATGAAGCCCGGATCGGTGCTCGTCGACATCGCGATCGACCAGGGCGGCTGCTTCGAGGACTCCCACGCCACCACGCACGACGACCCGACCTACGAGGTGCACAACTCGGTCTTCTACTGCGTGGCCAACATGCCCGGTGCGGTGCCGAACACCTCGACCTACGCGCTGACCAACGCGACGCTGCCGTACGCCGTCGCGCTGGCCGACAAGGGCTGGCAGCAGGCGCTGCGCGACGACCGCAGCCTCGCGCTGGGCCTCAACACCCACGCGGGCCAGCTGACCAACGCTCCCGTGGGCGCTGCCGTCGGCATCGAGTCGGCGGCTCTCGATACCGTTCTTGCGTGACGCTGAGCCGGGCCCTCCGCACCTACCTCGACCACCTCGCGGTCGAGCGCGGCCTGGCGGCGAACACGCTCAGCTCCTACACCCGTGACCTGGGCCGCTACGACGAGTTCCTGGCGGCCCAGGGCATCGACGACCTGGACGCGGTCACCGAGGTGACGGTGGCCGCGTTCCTGGTCAGCCTGCGCGAGGGCAGCGAGGCACACCCGCCGCTGAGCGCGACGTCGGCTGCCCGGACGGTGGTGGCGGTGCGCGGCTTCCACAAGTTCGCGGTGTCCGACGGGCTGGCCGTGGCCGATCCTGCCGCCGCGGTGAAGCCGCCGACGCCCGCCAAGCGGCTGCCGAAGGCGCTGCCGCTCTCCGACGTCGAGGCGATCCTCGACGCGGCCGGGGCGCCCGACACCGTGCTGTCGCTGCGCGACCGGGCACTGCTCGAGCTCCTCTACGGCACCGGCGCGCGGATCTCCGAGGCCGTCGGCCTCGACGTCGACGACCTCGACCAGGTCGACGGCACCGTGCTGCTGCGCGGCAAGGGCGGCAAGGAGCGGATCGTCCCGGTCGGCGGCTACGCCCGCGAGGCCGTGGCCGCCTACGTCTCCCGCGCCCGGCCCGACCTGGTCGGCAGCGGTTCCGGCGGCCCGGCGATGTTCCTCAACTCCCGCGGCGGCCGGCTCTCGCGCCAGAGCGCGTGGGCCGTGCTGGTCAAGGCGGCCGAACGGGCCGGGGTCACCGCCTCGGTCTCCCCGCACACCCTGCGGCACTCCTTCGCGACGCACCTCCTCGACGGCGGCGCCGACGTGCGCGTGGTGCAGGAGCTCCTCGGCCACGCCTCGGTGACCACCACGCAGGTCTACACCCTCGTGACGGTCGACAACCTGCGCGAGGTCTTCGCCACGGCGCACCCGCGGGCGCGCGAATGACGATCCGGCTGCGCCTGCTCGGCGCCCCGTCGTGGGACGGCGCGCCCCTCGTGGGCGGGCGCCCGCACGCGCTGCTGGCGGCGCTCGTGCTCGAGCCGCGGGGCCTGACGGTCGCGCAGCTGGTGGACCAGGTCTGGGAGGACGATCCGCCGGCGACACCCGGCAAGGCGCTGCAGGTGCTCGTGTCGCGGGTGCGGTCGAGCACCGCGCCGGGAGTCGTCGACCTCACCGAGAACGGGTACCGGCTCGGGCTGGACTCCGACGAGGTGGACGTGCTCGCGCTCGGGCTCCAGGTCGCCGACGCCCGTGAGGCGCTGCGGGACGGGGACGCGTTGCGGGCCGCGGACCTCGCCGAGGCCGCGCGCTCGTGCCCCGAGCCGGCTGTCGGCGACACGAGCGGGCCCCTCGCGCACCTGCGTGCGCTGGCGACGAGGACCCTCGAGGCGGCCGACGACCTGCTGGGGCGCGCGCTCTCCCGGCAGGGTCGGCACGCCGAGGCGCTGCCCCTGCTGGAAGCGGCTGCCGAGCGATGGGTCGACGACGCCGGGGTGCTGTCCGACCTCCTGCGGAGCATGGCCGCCGTGGGCGGGCCCGCGGTCGCCCTCGGCCGCTACGAGTCCTATCGGGAGGACCTCGCCGACCGGCTCGGGGTGGACCCGGCTCCCGAGCTGCAGCGGCTCCACCGCGAGCTCCTGGCCGCGGACGACCCGGTGCGCACCGGAGTGACCTACGACGACGGCGGCGGCCTGCTCGGCCGCGAGCAGGACCTGGCCCGGCTCCGCAGCGCGATGGCGTCGTCGCGGCTGGTGACGGTGCTCGGTCCGGGAGGCATCGGCAAGACGAGCATCGCCCAGGTGCTGGCTCGCGAGTCGCGGCTGCCGCACGTCCACGTGGTCGAGCTCGTCGGCGTCGGCGCGGGTGACGACGTCGTGGCCGCGGTCGGCGCGGCCCTCGGCGTGCGCGGGTCGATGGCGACCAGGTTGACGCTGTCGCCGGCCCAGCAGGCCGACGTACGCTCCCGGATCGCGCAGGAGCTCGACACCGGCCCGACCCTGCTGGTGCTCGACAACTGCGAGCACGTGCTGGAGCCGGTGGCCTCGCTGGTCGCGTTCCTGCTCGCCACGACCCGTGACCTGCAGGTGCTGGCGACGAGCCGGGCACCGCTGCGGCTGGGCGCCGAGCGCGCCGTGCCCCTGAGCCAGCTGAGCGGCGACGACGCGGTCGAGCTGTTCGTGCGACGGGCGACGGCGACCCGACCCGATGCGGTGCTCGACGCCGAGGCCGTGCGCGGCGTGGTCGAGCGGCTCGACGGCCTGCCGCTCGCGGTCGAGCTGGCGGCGGCACGTGTGCGGACGATGACGGTGGCCGAGGTCGGGGCCGCGCTGGACGACCGGTTCGCCGCGTTGCGCACCCGGGACCGGAGCACGCCCGACCGGCACCGCACGCTCGAGGCGGTGATCGCGTGGTCGTGGGACCTGCTCGCGCCCGACGAGCAGCGAGCGCTGGCGTGGTTGTCGGTCTTCCAGGACGGGTTCGACCGGGCGACCGCGGTCGCGATGCTCGGACCCGACGGCCCGGACCTCGTCGACGTGCTCGTGGAGCAGTCGCTGCTGGTCATGGGGGAGGACGGTGGCCGGACCCGGTTCCGCGCGCTGGAGACCATCCGCGAGTACGCCGCCGCGCAGCTCGACCGGACCGGCGGGCTCGCGGACGCCACCGCGGCCCAGCACGCCTGGGCCCTGTCGCTCGCGGACGCCTACGGCGACCTCGTGGTCGCCGAGGGGCAGGCCGAGGCCGTCGACGACCTGGTCCGCGACCAGAACAACCTCACCGACGTGCTGCGCCACGGCCTGGCGTCGGGAGACCGCCCCCTGGTCGCGCGCATGGTGGCGCTGCTCGGCAGCCTCTGGACCATCACCGGCGACCAGCCCCGGCTGTTCGCGGTCTGCGACGCCGCGACGGAGCTCCTCAACGGATGGGACGTCCCCGACGGGCTGCACGAGGACGCGCAGGCCGCGGCCGGGGTGCTGATGGTGCACCTGAGCTGGATGCCCGGTGTGGACCTGACCGGGCTGCGGGGGCTGCTCGTCCAGGGCCCGGAGCCCCG
The DNA here is from genome assembly GCF_900105585.1 of Nocardioides exalbidus. Taxonomy (NCBI): domain Bacteria; kingdom Bacillati; phylum Actinomycetota; class Actinomycetes; order Propionibacteriales; family Nocardioidaceae; genus Nocardioides; species Nocardioides exalbidus. The sequence goes on along the minus strand of NZ_FNRT01000002.1, from coordinate 3,876,178 downwards.
GGGCACGTGGGGCCTCATCGGACGCACCATCCACGTCGACGCCGAGCCCGTCGAGGCCGCGGACCGGCTGGCCGCGGTCGCGGCGGCGTCCGCCGGCGACCGGCCGGCCGTGGCGGGCGGCCTCCTGCTGTGGGCGGCCCTGGTCGCGGAGAACATCGGTGACGTCGCGGTGGCCTACGCGTACGCCGAGCAGGCCCTCGCGCTCGGCCCGCTGCCGCCCTACATCGCGGCCTCCCTGCACGCCGAGCTGAGCCAGCTCGCGATGTCGGTGGGCGACCACCACGCTGCGGCGCGCCATGCCGCGGCCGCGTGGCCGCTGCTGGAGCGGGTGCACTCCCTGACCGACGCCTACAGCCTGAAGGTCGCCACGGCGATCGCGCCGCTCATGGACGGGCGGGTCGACGAGGCCGAGGCGATGCTGGAGGCCTTCGGGATGCCCGACGGCGACACCGCGCAGATGGGGGCGCGGCTCACCTGGCAGGCCGCCCAGGCCGAGCTGGCCATCGCCCGCGGACAGCACGAGCTGGCGATCCAGCGCTACGACGAGATCGTCGACATGGTGATCGACGCCGACCCGGGCGGCGGGATCAACCCGTGGCTGATGCTGGCGGCGTCCGCGGCGCTGGTGAGCCGCGTCCGCTACGGCGACGGCACCGACGGCGAGCGCGCTGCCCAGCTCCGCGACCTCCTCGTCGGAGCGGGACCGGGACTCACGGCGGAGCGGCTGTGGTTCACCGACCTGCCGCTCAACGGGGTGCTCCTGGTCTCGCTGGCCGCGTGGGTGCTGCGCTACGGCGGGGCCGAGCAGCGTGCGGACGGCGTCCTCCTCCTCGCCGTCGCGCACCGCTGGTCCTACAACCGCAGCGTCCCCGTCATGGCCTGGGAGCCGATGGCGGAGCTGGCGGAGACGCTCGAGCCGGGGCTGGTCGGCCGGCTCGTCTCTGAGCTGGCCGACCGCCCCGGGCCGGAGCTGCTGCCCGAGGCAGCTGCGGTGCTGGACCGCGTGCGGCGCGGCTGGGTCACATCTTCCGGTTGAACGCCCGCACCGAGAGCGGCGCGAAGATCGCGATGACCACGGCGCAGCCCACGAAGGCCCAGCCGACGTTGGCGGTGACCGCCCCGTCGTTGGCGAGGTCGCGGATCGCGCTGATCACCAGGGAGACCGGGTTGACGTCGGCGAAGGCGCGCAGGGGAGCGGGCATCGTCTCGGTCGGGACGAAGGCGTTCGACAGGAACGTCAGCGGGAACATCACGAGCAGCGAGATGCCCTGCACGCCCTGGGCGTTGCGGCCGAGGATCCCGAAGAGCGTGAAGATCCAGGCGAGCGACCAGCCGGCGACCATCGCGAGGAGCACCGCGCCGGCGACACCGAGGACGCCGCCGCCGGGGCGGTAGCCGATGGCGATGCCGACGGTGAAGGTGAGCACCGAGGCGATGAAGTAGCGCAGCAGGTCGGCCACCATCGGCCCGGCGAGCGGTGCGATGCGCGAGATCGGCAGCACCTTGAAGCGGTCGAAGACGCCGGTGTCCATGTCGGTGCGGAGCTGGACGCCGGTGGCGACGCACGCGGTGAGCACCGTCTGGCCGATCAGGCCGGGGATGATCAGCGGCAGGTAGCTGCCGACGTCGCCCGAGATCGCGCCGCCGAAGATGTAGGCGAACATCGCGGTGAAGATCAGCGGCTGGATGGTGACGTCGAACATCACCTCGAGGCTGCGGCGCATCTTCATGGTGGCGCGCCACGCCAGGGTCATGGTCTGGCTCAGCGTGTCGGCGAGGCTGACGTGCTCGCCCGCCGCGGCGATCTCGGCGGGGTCGGTGACGGTGATGGCGCTCATCGGGCGGCCTCCATCTGGTGGTCGGTCTGCTGGTCGGGGTGGTCGGGGTGATCGGGGTGGTCGGGGTGGTCGGGGTCGGCGGCACCCTGGGTGGTGTCGCCATCGGTCGTGTCGTGGCCGGTCAGGGCGAGGAACACCTCGTCGAGCGAGGGCTTCTGGACCGTCACCGACTCGATCGTGATGCCGCGGTCGCGGAGCGCCACGAGGATGTCGACGGCCTGGTCGGTGCGGGTCAGCGGGACGTTGACGCGGCGGGCCTCGGGGGTGAGGACGGCCTCCTCACGGACGAGGCGGCGCGCCTCGTCGGCCACGACCGCGAGGTCGGCCGGGTCGGCGAGCTGGAGCTGGAGCGTGGACTGCCCGACCGACGACTTGAGCTCGTCGGCGGTGCCCTCGGCGACCTTCACGCCGCGGTCGATCACGGCGATCCGGTCGGCGAGCTGGTCGGCCTCGTCGAGGTACTGGGTGGTGAGCAGCACGGTGCAGCCGGTGCGGACCAGGTCGCGGATGGTGTCCCACATCTGCCCGCGGGTGCGGGGGTCGAGGCCGGTGGTCGGCTCGTCGAGGAAGATGAGCGGCGGACGGGTGAGCAGGCTGGCGGCGAGGTCGAGGCGCCTGCGCATGCCTCCGGAGAACGCGGAGATCGGCTTCTTCGCCGCCTCGGTCAGGTCGAACTGCTCCAGCAGCTCGGCGCCGCGGGTGCGGGCCTCGGTGCGGCCGACACCCTGGAGCCGGGCGAAGAGCCACAGGTTCTCGGTGGCCGTGAGGTTCTCGTCGACGGAGGCGTACTGGCCGGTGACGCCGAGGAGGCGACGTACGGCGTGGGGCTCGGTGCGGACGTCGCGGCCGAAGATCGTGGCCTCGCCCTCGTCGATGTGGAGGAGGGTGGCGAGCATCCGGAGCATGGTGGTCTTGCCGGCGCCGTTGGGGCCGAGCACGCCGAAGACCTCGCCCTGGTGGACCTCGAGGTCGATGCCGTCGACGGCGCGCTGGTCGCCGAACTTCTTCACGAGTCCCGCGGCGCGCACCGCGAGGTCAGGAGTGGTCGTTGTCATGCCGGGAAGCCTGCGCCCTCGCGGTTTCACGGCGGTTGCACGGCGACTCCATGGGGGTGGTGGGGGCGAAACCGCGGGGTGGAAGGATTGCGGCATGCCGGACCCTGCGCGCCTCGACACCCGCGTGCCGACCGGCGCCGACCCTGATGCGGTCTACGACTCCTTCACCGGCTGGGCGGACGACCGTGGGCTCGGTCTCTACCCGCACCAGGACGAGGCCGTGATCGAGCTGCTCGGCGGCAACCACGTCATCCTCGCCACGCCCACCGGCTCCGGGAAGTCCCTCGTCGCGATCGGCGCCCACCTCGCGGCGCTCGCGCGCGACGAGGTGAGCTTCTACACCGCGCCGATCAAGGCGCTGGTGAGCGAGAAGTTCTTCGCCCTGATCGAGGTGTTCGGGGCGGACAACGTCGGGATGCTGACCGGCGACGCCGCGGTGAACCCCGACGCGCCGATCATCTGCTGCACCGCCGAGGTGCTCGCCAACATCGCCCTGCGCGAGGGCCGCGGCGCCGATGTCGGGCTCGTGGTGATGGACGAGTTCCACTTCTACGCCGAGCACGACCGCGGGTGGGCGTGGCAGGTGCCGCTGCTCGAGCTCGTCGACGCCCAGTTCCTGCTGATGTCGGCGACCCTGGGCGACGTCTCCTTCTTCGTCGATGACCTGAAGAGGCGCACGGGTCGTGACACCGCGGTGGTCGACGACGCCGAACGGCCCGTGCCGCTCAGCTTCCGCTGGTCGATGGAGCCGCTCGACGACACCCTCGAGGAGCTCGTCTCGACCGGCCAGGACCCGGTGTACGTCGTCCACTTCACGCAGGCGGCAGCGGTCGAGCACGCCACGAACCTGCTCCGTCACCCACCGAAGAAGGTCGACAAGGACGCGATCGCCGCACGGATCGGCGCCTTCCGCTTCGGCGCGGGCTTCGGCAAGACCCTGTCGCGGCTCGTCCGCAACGGGATCGGCGTGCACCACGCGGGCATGCTGCCGAAGTACCGCCGGCTGGTGGAGACGCTGGCGCAGGACGGGCTGCTGCGGATCATCTGCGGCACCGACACCCTCGGGGTCGGGATCAACGTGCCGATCCGGACGGTGCTGTTCACGGGCCTGGCGAAGTTCGACGGCAACCGGCAGCGGGTGCTCCGGACACGGGAGTTCCAGCAGATCGCCGGCCGCGCCGGCCGCGCCGGCTACGACACGGCCGGTTACGTGGTCGTCCAGGCCCCGGAGCACGTGATCGAGAACGAGCAGGCGAAGGCGAAGATCGCCGCGCGGGTGGCCGCCGGCAAGAAGAAGTCGAAGGCGCAGCTCAAGAAGGCGCCCGAGGGCACGGTGGTGTGGACCGAGCAGACCTTCGACAAGCTGGTCGCCGGCGTGCCGGAGAAGCTGACCAGCCGGATGAAGGTCGACAACGCGATGCTGGTCAACGTCGTCTCCCGCGAGGAGGACGCGTTCGGCGTGCTGAGACGGCTGCTGACCGACAACCACGAGGAGCGGCGCGCGCAGCTCCGTCTCGCGCGTCGTGCGCTGCGGCTGTCGCGGTCGCTGCTGCGCACCGGGATCGTCACCCGCTTGGCTGAGTTGGACACCTTCGGCCGCCGCTACGTGATCAGCGCGGGCGTACCCGACGACTTCGCGCTCAACCAGCCGCTCGCGCACTTCGCGCTGGCCGCCTTCGACGTGCTCGACCCGGAGTCGGAGACCTACAGCCTCGACGTGATCTCGATCGTCGAGGCGGTGCTGGAGGCGCCGCGGCAGATCCTGACGGCCCAGCAGCACGCGGCCCGCGGTGAGGCGATCGGCGAGATGAAGGCCGACGGCCTGGAGTACGACGAGCGGATGGCCCTGCTCGAGGAGATCACCTGGCCACAGCCGCTGCGCGAGCTCCTCGAGGCCCTCTTCGAGACCTACCGCCAGACCCATCCCTGGCTCCCCGACGAGGCGCTCGGCCCGAAGTCGGTCGTGCGGGAGATGTGGGAGAACGGGATGGGGTTCACCGACTTCGTCGGGCGCTACCAGCTCGCCCGGTCCGAGGGCCTCGTCCTTCGCTACCTCACCGATGCCTACCGCACCCTGCGTCAGACCGTCCCGGAGACGCACCGGGCCCCGGAGGTGGAGGACGTCATCGAGTGGCTGGGGGAGACGGTGCGACAGACAGACTCCTCGCTGCTCGACGAGTGGGAGGCGCTCTCGGACCCGGACCATGCCTCGTCCTCGGTGTCGCACCACGAGCCGCCGCCCCCGCCGCGACCGCTCTCGAAGCAGGAGCGGCCGTTCCGCGTGATGCTCCGCAACGCCATGTGGGCACGCGTCGACGCGGTGTCGCGCGACGACCTCGACACGCTGGTGCGCCTCGAGCGCAACGCCGCCGACCGGACCGAGCCGCCGCGCCAGGTCGTCGTCGGCCGGTCCGTGTGGGACGGCGCGCTGGAGGACTACTACGACGAGCACGACTCGGTCCTGACCGACGGTGACGCCCGCGGGCCGGACCTGCTGGTGGTCGGCCCCGAGCGCGCGGGTGAGCCGGTCGGCGCCGAGGAGGGTACGACGTCGCGCGTGCGCGACGTGCGCCAGACCATCCACGACCCCGAGGGCCACCACGACTGGGTGATCGAGGCGGTCGTGGACTGCGACGCGACCGACGAGGCCGGCGAGCTGGTGCTCGCGACGGTCGCGATGCGGCGCCTCTGAGCCGGTGGTCCGGGGAGTGCACAGCTTGTCCACAGGCGGTCCTCGCCTGTGCAGCTGACCGGGGGTCCGTGCACAGATTCCGTCCGGTGCCTGTGGGACCGGGGGTCGGTGTTGTCGGCCGTTCGGGTCGGGTCCTACAGTCGCGCGACACCGTTTGCGGAACTGTCGACGTGTCGACAAAATCCGGGGCGCTCGTCGTGGTCCAATCGAAGCCTCAACCGATGCGTGAAGGAGCCGGCATGAGTGGTGCGGGATATTCCGGTCCGACTGGCAGCAGTGCCTCCGAGATGCCGCCGATGGTCCGACCACCGCAGCCCCCCGCCGCAGACTCCCCGCTGACCTTCCCCCGAGACGAGCAGACCGTGACCGAGCCGATCCCCTTCGAACGACCCGTCGAGAGCGCACCCGTCGGTGCCGCTCCCGCCACCGGGGAGCTCGGCCCGACGGGACGACCGATGCCCGTCTTCCCCGAGCCGACGCCCCTCACGCACCACGGCGGCGCGCGGGTCATCTCGATGTGCAACCAGAAGGGCGGCGTCGGCAAGACGACGACCACGATCAACCTGGGCGCCTCCCTCGCCGAGTTCGGCCGCAAGGTGCTCCTCGTCGACTTCGACCCGCAGGGCTCGCTGTCGGTCGGCCTCGGGCTCAACCCGCACGAGATGGACGCCAGCATCTACAACCTGCTGATGGACCGGGAGACCACGCTCGACGAGGTCGTGGTCCCGACCGGCGTCGAGGGCATGGACCTGCTGCCGTCCAACATCGACCTGTCGGCCGCCGAGGTGCAGCTCGTCCACGAGGTCGCCCGCGAGCAGACCCTGCAGCGCGTGCTCGCGCCGGCGCTCGAGAAGTACGACGTCATCCTCATCGACTGCCAGCCGTCGCTCGGCCTGCTGACGGTCAACGCGCTCACCGCCTCGGACGGCGTGATCGTCCCGCTCGAGTGCGAGTACTTCGCGCTCCGCGGCGTCGCGCTGCTCAAGACGACCATCGACAAGGTGCGCGAGCGGCTCAACCCCAAGCTCGAGATCGACGGCGTGCTCGGCACGATGTTCGACGGGCGCACGCTCCACAGCCGCGAGGTGATGGAGCGGCTGGTCTCCGCGTGGGGCGACACCGTCTTCCACACGGTCATCCGCCGCACGGTGAAGTTCTCCGACGCCACGGTCGCCGGCGAGCCGATCACGTCCTACGCCTCGTCGTCGGGCGGCGCCGACGCCTACCGCTCCCTCGCGAAGGAGGTGCTCACCCGGTGGCCCGCCGAGTGAGCATGCCGGCCGCGGACGACCTGTTCCGGCCGACCTCCGACACCGCCCCGGCCGAGCCCGCCGACGGCCAGCGGCCGCGCCGGGTGCGTGCCGTCGCCGACGAGGACGCCGAGGCGTCCGGCCCGAGGCGTCCCAGCGGCCGGGTGCGCCACGACGAGAAGATGACGGTCTACGTCACCTCCGACGAGCTGCTCGACATCGAGCACGCCCGGCTGACGCTGCGCCGTGAGCACGGCCTGGCCGTCGACCGCGGGCGCCTGGTGCGCGAGGCGCTCGCCCTCGTGCTCGCCGACCTCGAGGCGCAGGGGGCCGACAGCCCGCTGGTCCAGCGGTTGCTCGACGAGTGAGCACCACCTCCCAGGCCGGCCCGGACACCACGACCGGCGTCACGCTCGAGCCGGGCAGCGAGGCGCCCGCGTTCGCCGTACGCCTCGACAACTTCGAAGGCCCCTTCGACCTGCTGCTCGGCCTGATCTCCAAGCACAAGCTCGACATCACCGAGGTCGCCCTCTCGCAGGTCACCGACGAGTTCATCGCGCACGTGAAGAACCTCGGCGACGCGTGGGACCTCGAGCAGACGACCTCGTTCCTGGTGGTCGCGGCGACGCTGCTCGACCTCAAGGCCGCCCGGCTGCTCCCGCAGGGCGACGTCGAGGACGAGGAGGACCTCGCACTGCTCGAGGCACGCGACCTGCTCTTCGCGCGCCTCATGCAGTACCGCGCCTTCAAGCAGGTGGCCTCGGTGCTCGAGGAGCGCCTCGCCTCGGAGTCGCTGAGCCGTCCGCGCTCCGTGGGGCTCGAGGAGCGCTTCGCCACGCTCCTGCCGGAGGTGCTGATCGGCATCGGCCTCGACCAGTTCGCCCAGCTCGCGGCCAAGGCGCTGGAGCCCAAGCCGGTGCTCGAGCTCTCGCTCCAGCACATCCATGCGGCGAAGGTGAGCGTCCGCGAGCAGGCCCAGGTCGTCGTCGACCGCCTGCGCCGCAGCGGGACCATGACCTTCCGTGCGCTGTGCGGCGACTCGCCCGACCGGCTCACGACCGTCGCCCGGTTCCTGTCGCTGCTCGAGCTCTTCCGCGAGGGCGCCGTGTCCTTCGACCAGGTCACCCCGCTCGGCGAGCTGACGGTCCGCTGGACGGGCGACGAGAAGGGCGACGTGGAGATCACCGACGAGTTCGACGGTGCACCGCCCGAGGACGAAGATGGCAACGTGCCGTTGGCTGCCGCCGACGAGCCCGAGGAGGATGCGTGACCCAGCAGCCCGAGACCCCCACCAGCGCCGGAGCGGACTCGTCCGCGGACGCCGGGGACGTCGACACGCTCGCCGTGGCGGTGGCCGAGCTGCGGCCGGCGCTGGAGGCGATCCTGATGGTCTCCGACGAGCCGCTCTCCACCGTGCGCCTCGCCTCCGTCGTCGGGCACCCCGTCGACGAGGTCGAGGGCGCGCTGGGTGCCCTCGCCGCCGAGTACGCCGAGCAGGGGAGGGGCTTCGACCTGAGGTCCGTCGCCGGCGGCTGGCGCTTCTACTCGCGCCCCGAGTTCGCAGGGGTCGTCGAGTCGTTCGTCCTCGACGGCCAGCAGGCGCGGCTCACGCAGGCGGCGCTCGAGACACTGTCGGTCGTCGCCTACAAGCAGCCCGTCTCGCGTGCCCGGGTCTCCGCGATCCGCGGCGTCAACGTCGACGGCGTGATGCGCACGCTCCTCACCCGCGGCCTCGTGGAGGAGGCCGGCCAGGACGAGCAGAGCGGCGCCAACCTCTACCGGACGTCGTCGTACTTCCTCGAGCGCATCGGCATCACCTCGCTCGAGGAGCTGCCCGAGCTGGCGCCGTACCTCCCCGACATGGACGACCTCGAGGACGAGCTCGCCAGCGTCGCGAGCCTCGACACGCCCGCTGCGGAGGCTGCCCCGACCGTGCCCGACGCTCCACACCACTCTGCGCACCACTCCCCGCACAGTGGCTCCGGCACCGAGCCCGACGGGGGTACAGAGGTCTCATGAAGCCCCACGACGCCCCCGACAACGACCAGCCCGCCTCGCAGCGCCCGGAGACCGACGACGACGGGATGATCCGGCTCCAGAAGCTGCTCGCCCAGTCGGGCGTGGCCAGCCGTCGCAAGTGCGAGGAGCTGATGCTCGACGGCCTCGTGGAGGTCGACGGCGAGGTCGTCACCCGCCTCGGCACCAAGGTCGACCCGCGCACGGCCGTGATCCGGGTCGACGGCAAGCGCCTGCCGCCGATCAGCGACAAGGTCTACCTGGTGCTCAACAAGCCACGTGGCGTCGTGTCGACCATGAGCGACCCCGAGGGACGTCGCACCCTCGGCGACCTGGTCGCGGACCGGCCCGAGCGGCTGTTCCACGTCGGCCGCCTCGACACCGACACCGAGGGCCTGATCATCCTCACCAACGACGGTGACTTCGCCCAGCTGCTCGCGCACCCCTCGCACGAGGTCGACAAGACCTACGTCGCGGAGGTGGACGGTGAGGTGCACGTCCGCACGATCCGCCAGCTCCTGGCCGGCGTGACGCTCGACGACGGTCCGGTCACCGTGAGCCAGGCCCGGGTGGTCGGGGGAGACCCGCGACGCGAGGGCAGCAACCGCTCGATCGTCGAGCTGACGATCCACGAGGGGCGCAACCGCATCGTGCGCCGGCTGCTCGACCACGTCGGACACCCGGTGCGCCGGCTGACCCGCACCGTGATCGGGCCCGTCACGCTCGCGAAGCTGCCTACCGGTGCGATGCGCGAGCTCACCGTGGCCGAGCTCGGCGAGCTGCTGGACGACGCCGAGCTCTGACCTGCCGTCGGACGTGCGGCGTACGGTGAGCGCATGGCCGCCGTGCACCCCGCGCTGGCGCCCTGGGTCCGCTCGATCGTGGCCTACGACGTCGCGTTCGCCGGCCCGGGCGTCCACATCGGGATGCCGTCGACCGACCTCACGTTCGTGCTCCCGCTGGACGAGCCGCTGGCGGTGTCGTGGGACGGCGATCCCGGCTCGCGGACCGTCGGCTGGTCGTCGGTCTCCGGGCTGCACACGACCGCCGCCGCGATCCACCACGGCGGCCACCAGCGCGGCCTTCAGCTCAGCCTGACCACCGCCGGTGCGCGGGCGCTGTGGGGCGTGCCGGCCGGCGCGATGGCGGGGCAGCTGCTCGGCCTCGCCGACGTCGACCCCCGCCTGGCCGACCTGCCCGAGCGACTGGCGCACGAGGACTCGTGGGAGGCCCGTCTCGCGGTCCTCGAGCACGCCCTCCTCGACGCCGTACGACGTCGACCGCCTCCGCAGCCGCGACCCGAGGTCGGCCGGGCGATGGCCCTCCTCACCCGTGGCGTGCCGGTCGCCGCGGCCGCCGACGACGTGGGCTACAGCCGTCGGCGGCTGACGACGCTCGTGCACGACGAGGTGGGCGTGTCGCCGAAGACCTACCAGCGGCTCGCGCGCTTCTCCGGCGCCCACGCCCGGATGCGCGCTGCGGCGCTGGCCGGGGAGCTGTCGGTGGCGAGGGTGGCGGCGGACAGCGGCTACGCCGACCAGGCGCACCTCGCGCGGGAGTGGACGGACTTCGCCGGGTGCAGCCCGACCGAGTGGGTGCGGCGGGAGTTCCCAATCGTCCAAGCCACCGGCGGCCAGGAGGCGACAGCCTGAGGGGGAGCGGTCGCACCGGGCGGCCAGACCGAGCTCCCGCACCAGGAGGAACCATGACCGACGTCTCCCGCACCACCCTGTGGCACACGTTCTCCGTCCGCGACGCCGGGCTGATGACCACCTGGCTCGCCGCCATCGGGTTCACCGAGCACGCGACCTACCGCGACGAGCACGATGCGTCGGTCGTCGTGCATGCCGAGTGGGCCTGGCCGGGCGGCGGCGGGATCATGTTCGGCTCCGAGCGGCCCGGCGGGGTGGTGAGCGGCACCGGTCCGGCGGCGGCGTACCTCGTCGCCCCCGATCCCGACGCCGTCTTCGACGCGGCCGTCGCCGCCGGTGCCACCGTGGTGCAGGCGATGGTCGACCAGGACTACGGGGGGCGGGGTGGCAGCGTGCTCGACCCCGAGGGCAACCACTGGTCGTTCGGGGACTACCAGCCCTCCTGACCCCGGCAGGCGAGACGGCCGCGGGAGGCGCCGGCGGGCTGGCCTAGGGTTCTCCCGTGGCAGTCAGGGCAGTGCGTGGGGCGACCCAGCTCGAGGAGGACACCCGCGAGCACATGTTGGACCGGGTGGCCGAGCTGGTCACCGACGTGATGGAGGCCAACGGGCTCGACGTCGACGACTTCATCTCGATCATCTTCACCGCGACGAGCGACCTGACCAGCGAGTTCCCCGCCTATGCCGCGCGCCAGCTGGGCTTCTCCGACGTGCCGCTGGTCTGCGCGCGCGAGCTGGAGATCGAGGGCTCGATGCCGCGTGTGGTGCGGCTGATGGCGCACGTCGAGACCGACGTGCCGCGCTCCGACGTCACGCACGTCTACCTCCACGGGGCGGCCAACCTGCGCCGCGACCTGGCGAGGACCACCAGCCATGACTGACGACGACTCCCTGCCGGCCCTCATCGGTCCGGTCGAGGTCGTCGGGGCCGGCCTGATCGGGACGTCGATCGCCCTGGTGTGCCGTCGGCTCGGGATCGACGTGGTGCTGCGCGACACCTCGGAGGAGAACCTCCGCACCGCGCACGGGCTCGGCGCCGGCCGGGCGGTGACCGTCGCGGACCGACCTCAGCTCGTCGTGGTCGCAGTGCCTCCGGCCGCCATCGCCGAGGCGATCGCCGACGCCCTGCGGCGCACCGACGCGGTGGTGACCGACGTCGGCAGCGTGAAGTCGGCACCGCTGGACGCGGTCGCCCGTCTCGTCGGGCCCGACGACCTGCGCCGCTACGTCGGCTCGCACCCGATGGCCGGCAGCGAGCGCTCGGGTCCGCTGGCCGCGAGCGCCGCGCTCTTCGACGGCCGTCCGTGGGCGATCACCCCGCACCCCGGCGCCGCCCCGGAGGCCGTCGGCCTCGTCGAGGCGCTGGTCCTCGAGTGCGGCGCCTCGCCGCGGGTGATGGAGCCGGCGGAGCACGACCGCGCGGTCGCGCGGATCTCCCACCTGCCCCACCTCGCAGCCGTCCTGGTCGCCGGGCGCCTGGCGTCCGCGCCCGAGGAGCACCTCGCCCTGTCCGGCCAGGGCGTGCGAGACGTCACCCGCGTCGCCGCGAGCGACCCGGCCCTGTGGCGCCAGATCCTCGAGGCCAACTCGGGCGCCGTGCTCGACCTGCTCGCCGAGGTCCGGTCCGACCTCGACGCGCTCATGGTCGCGGTGGCGGCCGACTCCGGTGGTGACCTCGTCGAGATCCTCGCGCGCGGCAACGCCGGCACCCGGGCGATCCCCGGCAAGCACGGAGGACCTGCACGTCCGACCCGCTCGGTCTTCGTCGCCGTCCCCGACCACCCGGGCGAGCTCGCACGGCTGTTCGGCGACGCCGGCGAGATCGGCGTGAACATCGAGGACGTCCACATCGACCACGACCCCGGCCGGCCGGTCGGCCTCACCGAGCTCGTCGTCGACCGCGGCAGCGCCGACCACCTGCTGGCGGCTCTCGAATCCCGCGGCTGGACCACGCACCGGTAATCTTCTCCGCCGTGAACAGCGTCGACAGCACCCCGGTTCCCGCCTCCCTCGTGATCGCCGTCGACGGCACGTCCGGCTCCGGGAAGTCGAGCGCCTCCCGGGGCGTGGCCGACCGGCTGGGCCTGCGCTACCTCGACACCGGTGCCATGTTCCGTGCGATGACGTGGTGGCTGCTGCGGGAGGGAGTCGACGTACGCGACGCGGCGGCCGTGGCTGCCCTCGCCGGCCGGCCGCGCATCGATTCCGGCACCGACCCCCTCGCGCCGACGATCACGGTCGACGGGACCGACGTCTCCGTCGAGATCCGCAGCGACGCGGTGAACGCCGCGGTCAGCCCGGTCAGCGCCGTCCCCGAGGTGCGCACCCGCCTGCTGGAGCTCCAGCGCGAGGCCATCGGCGACGGCGGCATCGTCGTCGAGGGCCGCGACATCGGCTCGGTCGTGTGGCCGCAGGCCGAGCTCAAGGTCTACCTCAGCGCCGACCCCGCGGCGCGCGCCCGGCGTCGTACGGCCGAGCAGGGCGGCACCGACGTGGCCAGCACCGAGCAGTCGCTGCTCGAGCGCGATCGCATCGATTCGGGCCGGGCCACCGCGCCGCTGGTGATGGCTGACGGGGCGGTGCACGTCGACAGCACCCACCTCACGCTGGAGCAGGTCATCGACCGCCTGGTCGAGCTCGCGCACGGCGCGGGGGCCCGCTCAGGCGTGTGACGCCCGTCCCGAACGGCGCCCGGCGGGAACAGCGCGACGCCGCGACGACGTTGCACCACTCGCGCCGATCCGTGCGCGGGACCCAACCTGCGCGACAATGCGTGGACGACCCCGGGACCGGGCTCGTCGAGAACGCCAGAGAGCTGTGAGCACATGAGTGAGTACGACGCCGCCAGCGTCGAGTCCGCCGACCTCGGGACCGACGAGCAGAACGGGCCGACGCCCGTGCTCGCCGTCGTCGGCCGCCCCAACGTGGGCAAGTCGACCCTGGTCAACCGGATCATCGGACGCCGCGAGGCCGTCGTGGAGGACCGTCCCGGCGTGACCCGCGACCGCGTCTCCTACGACGCCAACTGGAACGGTCGCGCCTTCACCGTGGTCGACACCGGCGGCTGGGACCCCGACGCCCGCGGACTCGCCGAGCGCATCGCTGCCCAGGCCGAGATCGCCGTCTCCCTCGCCGACGCCGTCCTCTTCGTCGTCGACGCGACGGTCGGCATCACCGACGCCGACGAGGCGGTCGTGCGGATCCTGCGCAAGTCCGGCAAGCCCGTCGTGCTCGCCGCCAACAAGGTCGACGACCAGCGCACCGAGGCCGAGGCCTACGGGCTGTGGAACCTCGGGCTGGGGGAGCCGTTCGGCGTCTCGGCGCTCCACGGCCGCGGCTCGGGCGACATGCTCGACGCGATCCTGGCGGCCCTCCCGGAGACGCCGGCCGAGTCGTTCGAGGAGGTCGGCGGACCGCGGCGCATCGCGATCGTCGGCAAGCCCAACGTCGGCAAGTCGTCGCTGCTCAACATGCTGGCCAAGGAGGACCGGGTCGTCGTGGACGACGCCTCCGGCACCACGGTCGACCCGGTCGACGAGCTGATCCAGCTGGGCGACCGCACGTGGCGCTTCATCGACACCGCCGGCATCCGCAAGCGGGTCAACCAGGCGTCCGGCCACGAGTACTACGCGTCCCTGCGCACCACGACCGCGATCGACCGTGCCGAGGTCGCCGTCCTGGTGCTCGACGCCAGCCAGTCGGTCTCCGAGCAGGACATGCGGATCATCCAGACGGTCCGCGACGCCGGTCGCGCGATGATCATCGCCTTCAACAAGTGGGACCTCGTCGACGACGAGCGCCGCTACTACCTCGAGCGCGAGATCGAGCGCGACCTCGTCCAGCTGCAGTGGGCGCCGCGGATCAACTTCACCGCCCGCACGGGGTGGCACGTCGACCGGCTCGTCCCCGCGATCGACAAGGCGCTCGAGGGCTGGGAGACGCGCGTCGGCACCGGCGCGCTCAACACCTTCCTAGGCCGCCTCGTCTCCGAGCACCCGCACCCGGTGCGCAGCGGCAAACAGCCGAAGATCCTCTTCGCGACCCAGCCGTCCGTGGCACCGCCGACGTTCGTGCTGTTCACCAGCGGCAAGCTCGACGCAGCCTACGAGCGTTTTGTGGAGCGCCGGCTGCGTGAGGAGTTCGGCTTCGTGGGCACGCCGATCGTCATCCAGCAGAAGCCGCGCGAGAAGCGCAAGCGCTGACCGGGCCGGCAGCTGCGCCGGTCCCGCTGGCTGGTGCGTGCGTCAGCGGCGTACGTCGACGTGGACGGGCGTGTCGGGCTGCCCGGCGTCGGCACGTGGCGCAGCGATGCTGAGCCCGACGGCAGTGGCCAGCACGGCCAGCAGCAGGCCGCCGCGGCGAACGAGTCGTGTCATGGATGGAACCCCCAGGTCGATGCTCCATGGTGTGGCAACGACGGAGCGCCTGCCCCGGTAACAACGGGGAATGACCCAGATTGGCTACGCCGGGTGGCTGAGCCGGGGGCCTCGACGGGGACGCGGACCACACGGGTGGGTCGATTCCTCGTGGCCGCAGGTGCTGCGGTAGTGTTCCCCTCGCTCCACAGGCTTCGGCCGGGGGCATTCGGGCTGTAGCGCAGCTTGGTAGCGCACCTGACTGGGGGTCAGGGGGTCGCAGGTTCAAATCCTGTCAGCCCGACCGAAATGAAGCCCCTGACCTGCGGAAACGCAAGTCAGGGGCTTCGTTGGATTTGAACCATTTGCCGCCTATGGACCGTTTATGGACCGTAAACGCTTCGCGGCCGTCACAGCGCATCAGGTTGAGTCAAGATCGCGATGGCTCCCGCTTCGTGAGGGGAGCAGCATCTGCGCAGGCCATAGCCCCGTGTGGCAAATCGTCACGATCCTTCGCGCAGAGGCGATCTGACCTGGCGACGCCCCGGGGTCGTAGGTTCAAGTCTTCTCGGTCCGGCTGAGTAGATAGCTCCTGACCTGCGGAAACGCGGGGCGAGCACCTCGGTCGATTTGAAGCGCAAAGCCTCCTACCGGCGTTGGTGTCCCGAGGGACGACGTTGGCGCTTTCGGGCAACACAATGCGGGGGAGAGGCGCATTCGGCCTGCGGCTATTCACCTACATCGGCTCAGTCGCCCGGTCTGTGGAGGGGCGTTCGGGGAAACTCGGGGGAAAGCCAGCCGGCTGATCGTGACAGCCTGTCAGCGATCTGTCCCGGCAGGAGCGGTGGCGACGTCCCGTGCGCCGACGATCTCCTCGTCAGGGACCGCGTCCGCCAGTTCGCGGAGCACGTGCTCGTCCAGCACCAAGTCCGCCGCGGCGGCGTTCTCGGCCAGCCTCTCGGGTCGGCGAGTGCCGGGGATCGGGACGACGCCCTCGCTCAGCAACCAGGCCAGGGCCACCTGAGCGGTGGTGGCGCCCAACCGGGCAGCGATCTCCTCGACCCGACGGACGAGCGCCAGGTTGGCGGCGAAGGCGTCGGGCTGGAATCGAGGGAGGCCCCTCCTGGCGTCGTCCGCCACCAGGTCGTCGAGCGAGCGGATGCCATCGGTGAGCGTGCCCCGGCCCAGCGGAGAGAAGGCGACGAAGCCGATCCCGAGCTCACGCACGGTCGCAAGCTCCCCGTTGCGCATGACATCGGGGGAGAACAACGACATCTCCGACTGCACGGCTGCGAGGGGGTGCACGGCGTGGGCGCGACGGATGGTCGCAGCCGACGCCTCGGACAGGCCGATGTGGCGCACCTTGCCTTCGTGCACGAGCTCGCTCATGGCACCGACGGACTCCTCGATGGGAACGTCGGGGTCGACGCGGTGCAGGTAGTAGAGGTCGATGACGTCGGTCTCGAGGTGGCGCAGGGAGCGCTCGGCAGCGCGCCTGATGTAGGCAGGCGTGCCGTTGCGGCCGTGGACGGTGCCGTCGTCGTCGGTCTCGGCCGATGCCTTGGTGGCGAGCACGATCTCGTTACGTCGGTCCTTGAGGGCACGGGCGATGAGCTTCTCGTTCTCGAAGGGGCCGTAGGCCTCGGCGGTGTCGATGAACGTGACGCCGAGATCGATCGCTCCGCGGAGCGTCGCTATCGACGTGTTCTCGTCGCTGGCGCCGTAGTAGGCGCTCATGCCCATCGCGCCGAGCCCGATGGCCGAGACGGTGAGCCCGTCTCCCAGTGAGGTGGTCTTCATGAGTGGGGTGTGTCCTTTCGGTGGGCGAGCACGTCGCGGTAGCTCGCGATCTTTCGTTCGATGTGGGCCAGGTGCGACTGGGTTCGTGCCAGGTCGGCGAGGACGCGGCGGCGGTGTGCCTCGAGGTGGACCAGACGTTCGGCTTCGGTGCCGGCTGTGCGGCTGAGGTCGGCGATCACCCGGATGTCGGCGATCGGCATGCCGGTCTCCCGCAGCATCACCAGTCCAGCGATCCAGCGCAGGTCGGCTTCGTGGAACCGGCGCCTGCCTCCGGGATCGCGGGGCGTCGCGTCGAGCATCAGGCCCTCGCGCTCGTAGTAGCGCAGTGCCTCGATCCCGACTCCAGACAGCTCGGACGCGCGTCCGATGGGAACGCCCTCGGCGGGGACTTCGTAGTCGAGGTCCGGGATGAGCGAGTCGCGATCGGAGTCGGTTGCTGAGGTGGTCACGTCATCCATGGAACAACCTGTAGCGCGCTACAGGTCAAACCCGCTCGAAACAGGTCGCCCGACCACGTCACACTACAAAGATCTACCCGGTCGAATGAGCATGACCATCCAGATGACAGTTCCCAGCTCCCTCGAGATCACGGTTGCCAGCTCCTTCCTTCCCGAGCCCGGTTGCCCCGCTTCGGTCGTCATCGATCGGGACGCCGGCGCCATGCTCGAGCGCGCGATCCTCGCTGACCACCTGCTGCTCGAGTCCGCGGAGCTCGGCTACCTCGAGGCCCAGGCCATCAACCTGATCGCGGCGGCGCGGACGACGTGCTCCGTCCGACGCGCCTGACCCGGGCCTTCACATCGTCGAGCATCAGCAGGAGCCCAAGCACACCCGTGCTCGCCACGGAGACGATCTGAGCGGCCACATCGACCGGTCCCAGCCCGTCCAAGTGCTGCAGGTGGTACGCCAGGTGCGGGACCGAGAAGACGACCCAGGCGATGCCGACCGTCCGGCTCGCCGCCAGCGCAGCATCCCCGCGCAGGAACGCAGCAAAGATCGTCGCCGCCGCAAGCCCGAGGTTCAACGTGCCGACATCACGGATCAGGTGCTCGTTGTAGGCGCCGTCGATCGAGATCCAGATGAACCCGAGACCGGGGAATGAGTCGTAGAAGCTCTGGGGTGCGAATGCCGACCACCCGCCGACGTAGAGCCCCAGGAACGCTGTGACCGCGAGCAGCGTGCGTCGAAGCGGGGGCGTCATCGGATCACGCCCACGGCGATGAAGATGGGCGACAACGAGAAGCCGCCGGCAACCACCACCGCCAGTGCGGCGCCCGTGGCGCGTGCAGCGAATCGCCGCCGTGGTGTTCCCGTCAGGCCGAGGGTCTGGGCCGATGACCACGTGCCGTGCCAGAGGTGGAGGGCCAGGGTCGCCATGGCGACGAGGTAGATCGCAGTCATCCACCAGGTCTGGAACGTGTCGACCAAGAGGTCGTACGGGTCGTTGGTCGGTCCGCCGGTGACGTTGACCCTGCCGATGCTGAAGTTCGCCAGGTGCCACACGAGGAACACGAAGATCGTGAGGCCGCCCCACCGCATGGTCCGCGACGCGAAGGTCGAGGTGCGCCGGAGGCTGGCCACGTACGGCGTGGTCCTGGCACTGGCAGCTCGTCGCCACAGCACGACGGCTGCCGTCACGTGCACCACCAGCGCGGCGATGAGGCCGACGCGCATCAGCCAGAGCAGTCCCGTACGCGGGAACAGTGGCTCGCCGAGCACCCGCAGGTGCTCGGCGTAGGCGTTGTACGCGTCGTGCCCCTCGAAGGCCTTGAGGTTGCCGTACATGTGGCCCAGCACGAAGGCGATGAACGCCAGCCCGCTGATCGCCATGGTGATCTTCAGCCCGACGGTCGAGGTGAGCGCCGTTCGACGTCGAGACGATGGTGGACGGGGGGTGGACAGAGTGGATGCCATGCTCGCGAGCCTGACGTGCGCACGGCCTGCTGCCGCGGGTCATTCGACCTGCCGACGTCCGGGTCGATCGACCGGGGCGTCGGGAACCCCGGCGCACCGATGGTGGAGCGGTGGAGAACAACGAATGGGCCCCGACCAAGGTGGTCATCTCGCGTCGGCTCCGCCTGAGGCCGTGGACGGAGGGCGACGCCGCGTCCGCGCTGGTGATCTTCACCGCCCCAGCCGTGGTGTCGTGGCTCGCTCCGGGTTTCACGCCCCCGGCATCCGTGAGAGAGATGGGTGCGGAGCTCGAGCGATGGGGCGAGGAGACGCGCACCGCTCGGGGGTGCCTCGGCAGGTGGGCCATCACCGACCGCACCAGCGGAGTGGTGGTCGGATCCGCCAGCCTGCAGAACAACCCGCACGGTGGACCGGACCTGGTGCTCGGCTGGGCTCTGACTCCTGAAGCCTGGGGCATGGGCTACGCCGCGGAGGCAGGTGATGCCCTCATTCGATGGGCGTTCCACGAAGAGGGTGCACCTCAGGTGTTCGCCATCGTGCAGTCACGCAACAGGCGAGCGACTGCGACCGCAGAGCGCATCGGCATGGAGTGGGTGTCGGACCTCGGACGGTCCCCGGATCACGCCTACCGCGTGTACCGGATCCGTCATGCCGACCTGCGGGTGGAGGAGGAAGTTCATGAGCACGCTTGAGCACGTGGTCGTCGTCGGAGGTGGCGCGGCGGCAGGCAACGCCGTTGTCTCGCTCAGGGAGGCCGGCTGGGACGGGCACCTGACGGTACTTGCGGCCGAGCCACACCCACCGTACGAGCGACCGTCGTTGTCCAAGGGTGTCCTCGTGTCCGGCGAGGATCCCGACTCTGGACTCGTGAAGCCCGCCAGCTTCTACCGCGACCACGACGTCGACCTGCGCACCGGGGCAGCAGCGCTGGCTCTCGACGTCGGTGCCCGCACCGTGAGCACCCGTGACGGCGAAGTCCGTTACGACAGCCTGCTCCTCGCCACTGGGGCTCAGCCAAGGAGACTGTCACCCGATCTCTTCCGGCCCGACCCGAGCGACGGCGCTGCCGTCGCCTACCTGCGCACCAGCGAGGACAGCCTGCGGATCCGGGCCGCCCTCGAAGGGGGTCATCGCATCACCGTCATCGGTGGCGGGTGGATCGGCCTCGAGGTCGCGGCTGCCGCACGAGTCCACGGGTGCGAGACCACCGTGCTCGAGCGTGGAGCCCTGCCTCTCGCAGGCGTGCTCGGAGCCACCGTGGCGCAGCGCTTCGCAGAGGTTCATCGCGCTCATGGAACGGACCTGCGCACTGGAACGGTCGTCGACTCCGTCGACGCAGGCACGCTAGGGGCGACCGTGCACCTCACCGACGGCTCCGCCATCGAGTCTGACCTCGTCGTGGTCGGCATCGGAGCAATCCCCGACGTCAGCCTTGCCGAGCACGCACGGCTGACCACCAGCGACGGCATCGTGACGAACGCGCGGCTCCAGACCTCGGCACCCGACGTGTACGCGGCGGGCGACGTGGCGTCCGCACTCCATCCCACCTACCGGCGCCACCTTCGCGTGGAGCACTGGGACAACGCAGTACGCCAGGGCCGACACGCCGCAGCCAACATCCTCGGAGCCCATCAGGACTACACGCGCACCCCGTTCTTCTACACCGACCAGCACGAGCTGAGCATGGAGTACGTCGGGCTCGTCGGTCCGGGATCGGTCGACGACGTCGTGATTCGCGGAGACATCAGCTCGACCACGTGGTCGGCGTTCTGGATGGACCACGACACGGTCGTGGCGGCCATGCACGTCAACGACTGGGACACGCTCGAGCCCATCAGGGACCTGGTCGAGACCCGGCGACGTGGTGTCAGCCGCCAGCGTCTGGCGGACCCAGGACGTTCCCTCGACGACGTCTGGCTCTGACCGACCTCACACCGAAGCCGGTTACCCGGTCATCATCGAGGACGTTGCACCGACCGGAGGATGGGAACATGGACGCAGACGAGACCGTCGCGGGACTGCTCGAGGAGCGCACGCGCCTGCTGGCCATCGGCTACCGCATGCTGGGCAGCCGCGCGGAGGCCGAGGACGCCGTGCAGGACACCTACATCCGCTGGTACCGGATGACCGACGCCGAGCGGAACGCCGTGCGCGTGCCCGCCGCGTGGCTGACCACGGCCATGACGCGCGTGTGTCTCAACGTCCTCGCCTCGGCGAGGCACCGACGTGAGAGCTACGTGGGGGAGTGGCTCCCCGAACCGGTTCGCCCGCATTCGTCCCTGGGCGAGACGGCCGCCCTCGTGGATCCGGTCGAGCAGGCGATGCGCGCCGACGAGCTCACGATGGCCCTGATGGTCATGCTCGAGGCGCTGACGCCCGGTGAACGCGTGGTGTTTGTCCTGCACGACGTGTTCGGCTACTCCTTCGACGACGTCGCCGGCATCGTTGGGCGCACCTCCCAGGCGTGCCGCAAACTGGCCTCGACCGCGAGACGACACATCGAGGAGGAACGTCGCCGGGGCGCCACGGTCGAGCAGCACCGCCTCGTGGTGGAGTCGTTCATCTCGGCGTGCATGACCGGCGACGTGGCGGCCCTGGTGGCGCGGCTCGACCCGGACGCGGTGGCGACGAGCGACGGCGGCGGCCACGTGCGCGCAGCGTTGCGACCGATCGTCGGTGCGGACCGGGTCGCCCGCTTCCTGCTCGGTGGCCTCAACAAGTCCGCAGACCTGAAAGCCACGCTGGAGGAAGACGCCGGCGAGACGCGACTCGTGCTGCGCCGCGGCGACGAGGTGGTCGGTGTGGCGTCCTTCGAGGTCGTGGGAGATCGGATCACCCAGGTCTGGCTCATGTTGAACCCGACCAAGCTCGCCACGTGGCAGAAGGACGTGGACGAGGCACGTCACACATCGGCGCCCGATCCGGTCGAAGGTGCATGAACACCACATCGAACCGCTCCCCGCACCTGACGATCGCCGTGGCAGGCGGCACCGGCACGGTCGGTGCGTACGTCGTCGACTACGCCCGCGCCAAGGGCCACGACGTGGTCGTGCTCAGCCGCAGTACCGGGGTAGACCTCATCGAGGGCACTGGACTCGCCCGGGCACTGCGGGGTGTCGACGTGGTCATCGACGTCTCGTCCACCCAGACGCAGAAGGCTGACGAGTCACGCAACTTCTTCGGCACGGTGACGCGTCATCTCCTGGCCGTCGAGAAGGAGCTGGGAGTCTCGCACCACGTGGCGCTCTCGATCGTCGGGGTCGACGACGCGCCGGAGGGCTACTACGCGGGCAAGGTCTTGCAGGAGGAGCTCGTGATGGCGGGCGAGGTCCCGTGGACGATCCTGCGCGCGACCCAGTTCCACGAGTTCGCCGAGCAGATCTTCGGCGCCGTCCGCCTCGGCCCACTGGTCGTCGTGCCGAAGATGGTCTCGCGACCGGTCGCCGCGCGAGAGGTCGCCGCCCGGCTGGTCGAGCTCGCCGAGTCGGGGCCGTCTGGACGTACCCGTGACCTGCGGGGGCCCCGCTCGGAGTCGATGACGTCGATGGTGCGCGGCTACGCGCGAGCGGCGGGACTGCGGGGCAGCGTCGTCGCGCTGCCGCTCCCGGGCGTCCTCGGAAAGGCGATGCGCGACGGCACCCTCACGGGCAGCGACTCTGCCGAGTCCGCAACTGAGACGTTCGACGACTGGCTGGCGGGCATTCGTCCCTCCTGACGGCGCGAGCCGTTCGACCCGGCACCCGAGGGCGTCGAACGACTCGGGCGCCGAGGGGCTGCTCGAAGAAGTATCGCGGGGGTGACCTCGAAAGTCTCGGCGAGAGCCGGAACCGCGCTGCACGACACGCCCTTCGTGAAGCGGCTGGAACGAGCCAGGCTCACTCGTGCAGTGCGGATGGCCGACCTCAGGCTCACCTACCTGCTCGGGGCGATCAGCATCGGGTGCTTCACAGTTCTGGTCGTGACCGGCGGGCTGCTGATGACCTGGTTCGATGCGTCCAGCGAGCCGGTGGCGTACGACGGCAGCTACGCGCCCATGCGGGGTGTCGAGGTCTCCGAGGCCTACGCGAGCGTCCTGCACATCTCCTTCGACGTACGTGCCGGACTCGTCATCCGCCAGGCCCACCACTGGGCCGCGCTCCTCCTCCCCGCGTCACTGATGCTCCAGCTCACCGCGACGTACTTCCACGGAGGGTTCCGGCGTCCCCGGCGGGCCGCGTGGGTCTTGCTGTGCACGGCCTTCCTGGCGGCGCTCGGAGCAGGGTGGAGCGGCTATGGACTACCGGACGACCAGCTGTCCGGAACCGGCCTCCGTATCTTCGAGGGCATTCTGCGCGGGCTACCCGTCGTCGGGTCGTACGCCTCGTTCGTCGTCTTCGGAGGTGAGTTCCCCGGCCGGATCATCGAGAACCTGTATCCGCTGCACGTCGTCGTGTTTCCTGTCCTCGCCGCCATCTCGCTGGGTCTCCGGGGCTTGCTCCTGCGGCGCACGCCTGACCACGTGCGCACGGGTGCCGTCCGCGAAAGGCCGGTCCCGGTGGCCGTCGCCCGGCTGGTCGCGCTCGGGATCGGCTTCCTGGCGACCGGATGGATCGTCCTGATGGCGGGGCTGTTCGCCGTCAACCCGGTGTGGCGCTACGGACCGGCGTCGGGGAGCCGGGCATCCGCCGGGAGCCAGCCGGACTGGTACACCGGGTTCCTCGACGGCGCGCTGCGCCTCGCGCCCAGCAACTGGGACGCAATGATCGCCGGCTGGACCGTCCCGCTGGGCGTCCTGGTCCCGCAGGCAGTGGCAGGCGGTCTGGTTGCGGCCATCTTCCTGTGGCCGTTCCTCGAGCCGCGGCTCGTACGGTCCGGCTCCACGCCCGAGACGTCGGACAGGCCACGCGACCACCCGACTCGCACCGCATTCGGGGTCGCCGGCCTCACCCTCTTCACAACGCTGCTCGTAGCCGGTGCCTCCGACTGGATCGCCATCCAGTTGCACATCGCCTTCGAGATCCAGGTGTACGTCCTGAGGGTTGCCGTACTGGCGGGGCCATTTGCTGCCTTCGTGGTCGCCAAGCTCGTCTGCCGCGGCCTCGTCGCCCACGAATGTGAGGTGAGAGCTCACGGAGCTGGGCCACACGCCTTGGTGCGCGATCCCGCGGGAGGGTACGCCGACGTCCCCGTCAGCGGCACGGAAGACCGGACGGGGACGGGTGACGACGACGGCACCGTTGCCCGGCGCCACGTGGGCTAGTTGGTGCCCAACGGCTCGAGTCCGACGACGAAGAAGAACATCAGACCGAGGGTCACGATGCCGATCGCAAGACCGAGAGCGTACGCGCGTCGCTCCACGCAGATCACCTCCTCTCCTGGCGGGTCCCAGCTGGTGCCGGGGTTTGCCGGCTCACGCCGCGAACAGCGCGACTGCCGGCGGTGAGATCCGCTGACGGTCGTGCACGACCACGTCGAGCAACTCACCGCCCGGTCGCCGGCAACGACCTGCCAGGCGGAGCCGAGCACTGAATCCCACAGGATCCAGGTGCAAGTGCTCCACCCGGCACGTGAGGTCGAGAACGACCGCGCGCAGCTCACCGATGACCCGCTCCGCCTCAGAGTGGGACCGGGGACAGTGCCGCGCGTCGAGGAGCTCGACGGCACCGGTGTCCCACACCGTGTACAACGTCCGGGCCACGTGCAGGTGCCACCGAGCCCGGTGTCGTGGCAGTCCGGCGCTGATCGTCAAGCGATGCGGGAGGACCAGCACAGGCGCATGGCGCGTGGTGAGCATGGCACCGACCTTGGACCGTCTCCTCCCGCCCGGTCCCAGTCGAACGACCCAGCGTCGAGCCAGTCGTTCGACGCGGGTCTCGGGTGCGATCCCCAGCGGAGCATCGGCGTTCAGAGCCCATCAAGCCCAAGGAGCAACGATGCCCACGCACGCACGAATTGTCCTCGAACCGGCAGCCCAAGAGCTCGCCGATGCGACCGCCAACCCGCCCTACCTGTACGAGCTGGGTCCCGCCGGCGCACGCAAGGTCCTCGACGACCTCCAGGCCGCACCGATCGAGAAGCTGCCGGTCGACGAGGAGTGGTTCACCGTCCCGGTCGCCTACGACGGGGCGAACGACGTGCAGGTCCGCATGGTCACGCCGGTCGGGCACGGCGACGGCACGGCTCTGCCGGCGGTGCTCTACATGCACGGTGGAGGCTGGGTTCTCGGCAACGCCATGACCCACGACAGGCTCGTCCGTGAGCTCGCGGTCGGCGCGGGCGCGGCAATCGTCTTCGTCGAGTACGCGCGCTCACCCGAAGCGGCGTACCCGATCGCCATCGAGCAGGGGTACGCCGTCGCGCAGTGGATCACCCAGCACGGTCACGAGAACGGCCTCGACCCGCACCGACTGGCAGTCGCCGGCGACTCCGTCGGCGGAAACATGACCGCAGCCCTGACCCTGCTGGCCAAGCAGCGCGGCGACGTCTCGTTCCTTCACCAGTCGCTGTACTACCCCGTCACGGACGCCGCCATGGACACGCCCTCCTACACCGAGTTCGCAGACGGTCCGTTCCTGCGCGCCGACTCGATGGCGTGGTTCTGGGACAGCTACACCACAGACCCCGCGGAGCGCGCCCACCCCACCGCGTCCCCGCTGCGCGCCTCGCTCGAGGACCTCGAGGGCCTGCCGCCCGCCTACGTCTGCGTGGACGAGGCCGACGTGCTCCGCGACGAGGGCGAACGGTACGCCGCGCGCCTGCGCCAGGCAGGCGTTCCCGTCGTCGCCGTCCGCTACGACGGCATCCACCACGACTTCATGATGCTCAACCCGCTCAGCGAGACCAACGCGGCGCGAGCCGCGATCGACCAGGCGATCCACGTCTTGCGCATGGCACTCGGCAAGGCCTGACGTCCGCCCTCACCCAGCAGCTCAACCACCGTCCATCAACCAGACAGGAAGTGACATGCGCGTAGCAGTAGTAGGAGGGGCCGGATTCGTCGGCACCCGGGTGTGCAAGCGGCTCGAGGCACGCGGGCACGAGGCCGTCGTCGTCGACCTGACCACGGGCGCCAACACCATCACCGGCGAAGGACTCGACGAGGCGCTCCTCGGAGCGGAGGCCGTCATCGACGTCACCAACTCGCCGTCCATGGAGGCCGACGCCGCCGCGACCTTCTTCACCACCTCCGCCACCAACATCCTCCAGGCGGAGAAGTCACTGGGGATCAAGCACCACGTGCTGCTTTCCATCGTGGGGGCCGAGCGGGTTCCCCAGAGCGGCTACCTGCGGGCCAAGGCCGCCCAAGAGGCGGTCGTCGCCGAGTCGGGGGTGCCCTACTGCACCGTCCGCTCGACGCAGTTCTTCCCCTTCATCGGGCAGCTCGTCGAGTCCCACCGCGCGGGCTCGACCGTACGCGTGCCGCGCACACGGTTCCAGCCCGTCGACGTCGACGACGCGGCCGACTACCTCGTCGACATGGCCACCCACGCCCCGATGAACCGGCCGACCGAGATCGCCGGGCCCGAACAGGGATGGTTCGAGGACTATGTTCGCCGGCACCTGGCCGGACGCGGAGATGCCGCTGAGGTCGTCGTGGACAGCGATGCGCCCTTCTTCGACTCTCCCGTGGGGGAGCACGACCTGATCCCCCACGACAGCGACATGAGGGGCGCCACGACGTACACCGACTGGGCTGCTTCAGACTCCCGCGTGTGAAGCAGCGTGAGCCCGACCCGGTCCACGGACTCGGTCGGGCTCACCCACGCGAGGAGAGACGCACGGTCAGCACGCCCGCTCGCGGGTTCAGGAAGCCGAGCGTGTGCGTCCGTCGTGGCTGCGGTTGAGCGCGTCGCGCAAACCAGCGCGGGAGCGCACTCCCAGCTTGGGAAAGATGTTGTAGAGGTGACCGCCAACGGTGCGAGGAGACAGGAACAGGCGCTCGCCGATCTGCTTGTTGGACAGCCCCGCAGCGGCAAGCATCGCAACCTTGGCCTCCTGCTCGGTCAGCGGGACGTCGACGAGGGGAAGCTCGAGGTCGCCCATCTCCGAGCCCTCTACGCCGTCACGTCGAGCGTCAACCGCGGATCGGTACCGCTGCGCGACCGCAGCCCAGCCAGGGGTGCCGAGAGCGTCGAACATGGTGGCCGCTGTGGTGAGCACCTGGCTCGACTCGGACAGCTCGCCGGCGTCGAGGAGCAGTCGTCCGTATCCGAGCCTCACCCGGGCCGATTCGAACCGGTGCGTACTTCCCCGGGTGCTGGCGACGAGCTTGCGCAGGGCGATCAGTCGTCCGTGATCCTGCCCCATGGCCCGCAAGTAGTCGAACGAGATGCGCTCACCGGGGTCTCGGCGCCGCACTGCGGGCGAGATGAGCTGATGACGGGCTGTACGAAGATCCTGCGGCACCTCGGGGTGTTCCAGGCCGTCTGCCAGGTCGAGCATCCACACCGCGGGACAGGCACCCCCGTCGAACGCACGATTGTCGGACTCGGTCACCGCAGCGAGCACGGCGTCGGCGTCGTCGATCTGCAAGGCGGCGTGGAGGAGCGCGTGCCGCGCGCTGACGGCGATGCGCTCACATCGTCCGGTCACGGGGTCCGACAGGACGTCCAGGGCCGAGGCGCGCGCCTGCTGCACGTCTCCGGAGAGCGCAAGGCCCATGGCGCCGATCGCCTGAGCACCGAGCACGATCGACCGCGCGCCGCCTGTGCGTGCGACCTGACCTGCTCGACCCGTCATTTCGAGGGCCTCGACCCATCGAGAGGCGCGGAGGAGCTGGCCTGCGTGTACGCAGTCGGTCACTGCGCTCGCGAGACGGTTGCCGGGACGACGTGCGATGACCGGGGCGACGGTCGCCCATGAGTGTTCGGGCAACACCGCGCCGAGGAGCGCCTGCGTCAGGTCGTCGATGACCGTCCGCGCTGCGGTCGGCCGCTCGAGGTCGACAGTCGCGAGCTCTTCCGAACCGACCATTGCCGCCGCCACGGCGGTCGCCACCCGATGAACTCTCGATGATGTGGAGTTCGAGGCGAGCTGGTGCCAGCGCCTCCACGCCTCGACGTCGTGGGCGAGGACATTGATCACCGCGAGCGCGATGAGTGCTCGCTCGGTCGACACATCGTCGGCGGTCACCGCCAGGGCTCTGAGCGCCAGGCTGCGCGCACCCTGCAGGTCGCCGTGCACGAGGGCGCGTGCGATCGCGGCACCGACCATCGCCTCCGGATCATGTCGCAGGTCGGTCCGCTCGTCGGTGATGAGCTGCTCGGCGAGGATGAGGTCACCTGCGAGCGCTGCCGTCGACAACGCACGCCCGTGCCGGCTCCCGGACTCCTCCTGGTCGCCGTGCGCACAGAGGTTCGCACTGGTGAGATGAGCATGGACGACCTCGCCCGTAGAGGCGTAGGTCGCCCCCCATGCCCACTGAGCGAGTGCCGCTCCATGGTCATCCTGCGCCCGCGCGCGGTGAGCGGGCCGGTGCTCGTCGGCAGTGGCCGCGTCGTCGGCCGCGAGCGTGTGCGCACGGCTCAGGAGGCCCGCGTCGCACCCTTCGAGAACGGCTACCCGGTGAACGGGGGAGCGGAACCGGAGGCGACCACCGCCCACGGGTCTCATCATCACCTGAACGAGGTCGTCCATCTCGTCGAGGGCGAGGTCACCTCGACGGACCGCCGCAGCGGCCAGGACGTGCTGCGTGACCGCGGTCGCTCCGCGGAAGCGAGCCGTCAGAGCGGAGTACTGCTCTGGCAACCGGACACGCGGCAAGACGCCGGCGGCCGTGTCGCCGCCATCTCGGAGGTCGTGCGCGCCCTGCACCAGCAGCGCCAGGTTGCCCTCCGCCAGTTCGACGACACGGTCCACGGAGGTCGGGGCGGCCCAAGGAGCCCGGGAGGACACGAACGCGAAGGCGGTCGCGTCCGAGACAGGATCGACGTCGATGACCGCAGCGACGCTCGCCAGGGCCGGTTCGTCAGTCGCGAACGCCACGCGTACGTACGGGGTGGACGACGCCGCGACGGCCCATCGCAGTGCCGTGGGGCCGTCCATGTGCGGCTTCGTGCGTGGCGGGAGCACACCGTCGTCATAGACGTACAGCGTTGGGCTGCACACCTCCGACAGTTCGCCTTCCGTGCGGGCATCGAGACTCAACGAGGGAAGGTGGCGGACGTGGAAGCCCTCGCTGCGCGCGGAGCCGACGAGCCGGCTCAGGAGCACCGTGCGTCCCGAGCCCAGGTCGCCGCGCAGCAACAGGACCTCAGCCTGCCCTCCTCCGAACAGGTGCTGTCGCGCCGACTCCAACTCGAGCGAGCGCACCGCCGAGAGCGCTCCCGCCGGCCCCAATCCGGGTCCTGTGCTGTGCTCCCCACTGATGATCACACCGGGACCATGACAGGCAAGCGGATCAGTCCGCATCGCATGCTGGTCATGTCCAGTAGTTACCCGCGGTTCCACGCCATCCGAGGCACAGTCGGCTTCTCGTCCGACAGGCTCGGGCACGACGAGCCTGGCTGGAGCGTCGGGTGGCCGAGTCAAACGACTCGGGCGTTGCGGCGTGACGTCGGGCATGATGCGCCCGGAGGTGACATGCGTGTGAAGCCGCTACCCGAATCAGACGTGGTACGCCGGGTCGAAGGCGCGATGCTGCAGGCACGCGACGGCCGTGGCCAGGTGATCCGCGTTGCCTCGAGACGTGGCCTCGACGACGGCCGTCGGACGGCCGCGCGCCTGCGTGCTGAGGTGATCGACGTTCAGGCACGTCCCGGCTTGAGGTCCATTGCCTGTGGCGCACTCGTCGAGGCGCTGTCCACCCGATCACGTGACACACCTGGTGGTGGAATGCGTGAGCCGGCGTTGTCCGTCACAGCACCGCGCCGCTCGCTCGATCGTCTGGTTCGCAGCCTCGGTGCCGTGCTCACCGAACTCTCGTCATCGGCGCCCGTGGTGGTCGTTGTCCACGACGAGGCGTTGCTTGACCCGTGGTCGAGGCGCTGGCTCGCCGATGTCGACGCCAGCGCATCGAGCGGGGTCGTGTGGATCCTCGTCGAGAGCGCGGAGGTCGAGACCGGCAGCGACGATGGTGCGCAGATCGGGACCGAGGTGGCTCCCGCCGATGTGCTCTCCGGGGACGGGCTGCGAGTCGCACGGGTACTCGCTGCTGCGTACGTCGGCCTCGAGGCCGAGGAGCTGCAGGCCGTCACCGGCCTCGACCGCGAGAGTGCGGGCACGGCGATCGTCGCGCTGCAGGATGCGGGGCTGGTCGCCACACTCCAGCGACAGCACGTGCTCGTGGGCGAAGACGTGCGAACCGCCGTGCTTGGCCACCTCCCCACCGCGCTGGTGCTGGGCATCAAACGAGAGGTGGTCTCGTTCAAGGCGAAGCAGGCAGGGCTGGCTCCCTTTCTCGCGGACGCGGCCCTCGAACTGGTGCACCTCGGAGACCGGGAGATCATCGACCTTCTAGCGGATGCGATGGCTGCGACCGCGCTCTCCGATCCGGAGGCAGCAGCCGACTACGGACTGGCTGCCATCGAGCACGTCGACTCGTCCAGCGACCGTCTCGGGGCACTCGTGTGGGACCTTCTGCCACTGCTGTGGCGGACGGCGAGAAGAGAAGAGGCGCGTCGACTTGTCTCCCGAATCTTCATCGAGCGCGGGCAGGCCGAAGCGGAAGCGCGTGTCCTGATGTGGCTCGCGCGTCTCGAGCCGTCTCCTGCGGAAGCGCTCGAGCACACGCGTGCTGGTCTTGCTCTGCGAGACGTCAGCGATCTGACCCGGTCTCGCCTCCTGAGCGTGCAGCTGAGATGTCTGTCCACTCTGGGGCGCGCGGCCGAGGTCGACGAGCAGCTTCCGGCTGCGCTGGAGCTCGCCATCGCCTCGGGAGATCCTGACTCGATCTCACGACTTCGGACCTGTGACGCGATCCGGCACTTCTACCGCGGCGCGTTCACGACGGCGGCGCACCTGACCGAGACCGCAGAGTCGGAGTGGCGAGCCTCTGGGGCAAGGCAGGAGAATCGCGTTCCGGAGATGATCTGGGCACCGCATCTCGCTGCGGTGTTCGGGCAACCGGAGGTCGCGCTCAGGCGTGTGACCGGCCTGCTCGAGCAGGTGCACCTCGGTCGAGAGGCACTGGCGTCGCCGCTGCTCCACGCAGAACGCAGTCAGGTCATGCTCGCCTTGGGTCGCATCGAGGATGCCCGTGATGAGGCTGTCGTCGCGGCGGGGCAGTGGGAGCGAGTGTGGGGGACTGAAGTAGGTGTCAGCGACCGCCTCGCCGCGATCTTGTTGGCGGTGAGGGTGAAGGTCGCGTGGCACAGAGGCGAGAGGGTGGACCTGGCCGAGGTGAAGCAGGTACTGGCCCGGTCCACGCCGGCAGCTGGAACGGAGTCGGCGAAGCGACTGGACTGGTACCGCTTCCTCGTCGACGACGTCGACGGGTTCGTGGGAAGGGACCGCCTGGTGGACCCCGAGAACCTGCAGGTGGTGCCGTGGCTGGACCCCAGCGACGAAGTCATGATCGTGCGCGCCCTGCTCATGCAGGGATTCCGCTGGACTGCGGAGCAACAGGTGCAGAGAGCCCGCGAACGAGCGGCACGTGATGGCGGCGACCACCTCTTCGCCAGGACGATCGATGCGCACCTGCGAGGCATGTTCGAGTGGCGCCGGGACCTCCTGGAGAAGGCCGTCGTCGGCTGGCAGGAGCTGGCCCGCCCACTTCTGGTCCAGCACGCGCGATCCGACCTCGGATCCAAGCTCCTCGAAGATGGCCAACCGGGCGGGCTCGAGATGATGCTCGCGGCACAGACAGAGTTGGCCGCTCTGGGTGCGCACAGGGACGCATGGCGCATCCGTCAGTACCTGAGGTTGCGGGGCTTTCAGGTCGACCAGGCCGGAGCCGAAGCCCTGACGCCGATGGAGGCGCGGGTGGCGCAGACGGCTGTGCTGACCGGTCACACCGTCAGCCGCATGGCACACGATCTGGGGTTGTCTCCCCACACCGTGAGCACGCACCTGCGTCACATCTACCTCAAGCTGGGCATCACCTCGCGGGCGGAACTTTCTGCGTGGGCCGACGACGTCTGATGAGGCTGTCGTGCCCGCTACCGGGTCGCGTCCGCAAGGGTCCCTGACTGGCCACAGCTGCGCGAGCCGACCTCAGCTCGTCGTACGCGGACGCGACCCGGGGTGATCTCACGTGCGGTTCTTGGCAGGCACCAGGAGCGGGACGCCGAAGCGGTTGAACGCGTTGATCAGTGCCGTCTGCACGACCAGAGCGCCCAGCTCCTCGTCGTTGAACGCGTCGCGGACGCCGGCCCAGATCTCGTCGCTGACGCCGTGCTCGCTCAGGATCGTCGTAGCCTCGGCGTACTCGAGGGCGGCGCGCTCAGCGGCCGAGAACAAGGCGGACTCACGCCACGCGACGAGCTGGTAGATGCGGTCTGGTGCTTCTCCCGCGTCGAGTGCGTCGTGCGTGTGCAGGTCGATGCAGTGCACGCACCGGTTGATCTGGGACACCCGAAGCTTGACCAGCTCCAGGATGCTGTCGTCCAGCGGCGACTCGTGGAGTGCCTGGTCTGCCGCGTAGAGGGCTTTGGCCGCCTTGGGTGCTGCGGTCGCCAGATTCAGGCGGGGCTGTCGGGTGGTCATCATTCTCCTCGGTTCGATGGCGGAGCGCGAATGCGCTCCGTGAGGTCGACCGGGTAACTGATTCGGATGTGAGGGTGATGCGTGTCACTCTCGCTAGCGATCCGCGCGCTCGAGCGACTGCACCAGTTCGATCAGGGCACCACGACTGGCCACGCCGAACCGCGCGTAGATCCTCGAAAGGTGCACAGCCACCGTGTTCCTCGAGATCTGGAGGGCCTCGGCGATGTCGGCATTGCTGCGTCCTGCCTGCAGCTCACGAACCACGCGTTCCTCCGCAGCGGTCAGGTCCAGGGCCCGTCTGGTGTCGACTGCTGGTGCAGACCTGCTCCCGAGGCTGCGGAGGTACCTGTCCATGCGCGCAGCTTCGCGAGTGGCGCCCACGCTCTGCCACGTGCGTCGCGCCTCCTCGAGCGCTGCGATCGAGCCGGCTCGATCCTGCGCCAGATAGCCGAGGTCTTCGAGAGCCTGGGCCTGCAGGAGCGGCCGATGCAGATCCCGGTAGACGGTCATGGCGGCAGCAACGCCTTCAGCCTCTCCGCTGGCCAGCCCCACCGCGTGACTGGCGAGGGCGCTGGGGAACGACAGACCTGTCGTGCGTGCCACCGCCGTCAGCATGGCGAGGCCTCCGCTCTGATCTCCTTGGTTGAGCAAGGAGCTGCGCAAGGTGGCCAGCACGTCGTGGAGCGCGAGAAGGATCGAGTAGCCGGTCGAGCCGCTCTCCGGCTGGTCCATCGCTTCGGGTGGCGCAGTAGCCGTGGTGTCGTGGGGAGCCCGGGACGGTGCGCTCGCCCACCTTGGTGTCCACTCTGCCGGCAAGAGGTCGTTTGCAAGCGTCAATCCGGTCGCCACGGCGTCCAGTCGGGTGCGCTCGTCCTCGAGGTGGTTCTCCAGTGTCGCACCGAGCCGCACGAGCTCGGCCGTGTCGCCCCTCATGCGGGCCAGCTGGATCAGGCGGCTCAGGATGTTCGCTTCGGAGAACTCGGTGAGTCCGATCGCCAGACCAATGTGTCGCGCGGCGAGGAGCCCGTGGGCGGCGTCGATCAGCCGCCCTTGTTCCATGGCGAAGACTGCGCGAGACATGATCACGTGCGGAAGTGCGGCGACCTGTCCGCGTCGCTCGACGTAGTCGGCGCAGGAGTCGATGACGTGTTCGGACTCGGCGATGCGACCCAGGTCGACCAACGTCTTGGCGCGAAAGGTCCCTGAGAGCCACCCCATCGGTCCCAGGGTCTGGTTGGCGGGGTACTCGCTGCCGAGCGCGACGATACGAAGAACGGCCAGGGGATCTCCGTCAGCGGCAATCGCGACCGCACGGGCGAAGTCGGCCATGCTGCGGGCGCGTGGGTCGCCTGTCGCCGTGGCGGTCGCCGTGACGAGATCCAGCTGGGCGAGGTCGACGTCGCCGATCAGTGCCCTGCACGTGACGACCAGGGCGTGCAGGCGCGCGTGGTCCGCGGTCCCGGGCTCTGCGGCATCGAGCGTCCTCAGCGCCAACTCCATCGCCTCGAGCGGGTACGGGACCATGAGTGCTTCCGCGATCGCCGCACCGAGAGCCGTTGGGTGAGTGTCGCCGAGCTTCGCGGCGTACTCCTCGATCAAGCCGGGCCGACCCGACTGGAGCTCCAACAGCACCGTCCTGGCCTCGAGCTCTCCCGCTTCGGGGAGAGTGTGCGTGGCTCGGGCGGCTCTTCGACGACACAGGTCTGCCCCGGCAAGGAAGTCAGCCTGGGCCAGCACGTCCCACAGGCGCTCGAACGTGGTGTGGTCCACGTCGTCGAGCTCACCGTCGACGAGCAGCTCGCGGAGGCGACCGACCTTCCGAGAGGCCGTGTGCGACTCGATTCCGGCCGCGACGAGACGAGCCCACGTCCCTGGCTCCTGACGACTTCGCACCGCACGCCACGCTCGGTCCGACGCGAACACCAACTCGTGCGCCTCCGCGCGCAACACGCCTGAGTCGATGCTCAGCTCGACGGCCTCGAGGAGTGTGATGGCCGGTTGCCCGAGGGACGCGGCGACCTCGTTGAGGGTGAAGCGGCGGCCGAGAGCGGCACCGGCCGCCAGGACGGTCTCCGCCCTCGGATCGTGATGTGGGGCGTCAGGTGGAGCCGTTGACGACGCGGGAGGTGTCGTCGACGAAGACTCCGCGGACGTCCCGGCCGGCGGATCTTCGATGACGACCCACAGCACCGGAACAGATCCGAGGTCGGCTGGACGCAGCTCGGCGAGGACACGAGTGGTCGCGTCGCAAAGAGACGGTTCCCGGATGCAGACGACCACAGCGCTGGCTGCGTCCGCCGCGCTGGGCTGCGTGTCCTGCACGAGCTGGTACACCGACAGCGGATGCCCGGGTGAGGCATGGACGAGGTGCACGTCGCGTCCGGTGAGGTCTTCCTCAAGCGACGCCACGTAAGCGAGCTGGGCGTCACCGGTGACCCGGGCATGGTGGACACCGCCGCTACCCCGCACCAGGTCGGCGATCTTCGCGGACACGTCATCCCCGAGTCGCAACGGCTGCCTCTCCTCCCCACCAGCGCGATACAGGTCGCATGGCATCGACGACACGTGAGGCGACCCGAACCGCCATCCTTGGCCTCTACCCTAGAAGCACGAATCTTCCGTGGGCGGCCGAACTCACGTGGCGGGGTCGGGTCATTTGACTCGTGTGAGGTCACGGTGTCGGAGGCCATGCTGCCCGCATGAATCGCATCGTGGTGGTGGGTGGGGGATATGCAGGGTTCTACGCCGCGTGGTTCCTGGAGCGTCGCCTGCGCAAGGACGAAGCCGAGATCACGGTGGTGGACCCGCGTCCCTATATGACGTACCAACCCTTCTTGCCAGAGGTGGCCGCGGGTGCCATCGAGCCGAGGCACACGGTGGTCTCCCTGAGGCGGCACCTGCGCCGGACGACGCTGGTCCCCGCGTCCGCGACACGTATCGACCACTCCTCCCGGGTGGTGGAGGCGGTCACCGACGACGGCGCTCGCATCACCGTGCCGTACGACGTCGTCGTCGTCACCGCGGGCGTGGTCACCCGGACGTTGCCCATCGAGGGCCTGCTCGAACGCGCGATCGGACTCAAGAACGTCGAGGAAGCGGTGGCAATCCGCGACCGTGTCCTCACGGCGCTCGACCGTGCGGCGGCACTCCCGCCGGGCGCGCAGCGTCGGAAGCTGCTCTCCGTCGCATTCGTTGGCGGAGGCTTCACCGGTGTTGAGGGGGTTGCTGAGGTGATGACGTTCGCGCGGGAGTCCCTGCGCTACTACCCGGAGCTCAGCGTCCACGACCTGTCGTTCCATCTCGTGGAGGGAACCGATCGAATTCTTCCCGAGGTCGGCGAGCGGACGTCTCGCTGGGTGGTCGCCTTCCTGCGCTCGCAAGGAGCCACCATCCACCTCGCCGCCCAGGTCGAGTCGCTCGCGGGCGGCTCTGTCGTCCTCTCGAACGGAGTCACGTTCGACGCGGACCTGGTCGTGTGGACTGCCGGGAATGCGCCGAACCCCGTTGTCAGCCAGCACACGGACCTGCCGCTGGACGAACGTGGGTTCGTCCGAGTCCAGCCTGACCTGCGGGTGGCCGATGACGAGGGAGTCGTCGTGGGCGCGTGGGCGGCAGGGGACGTCGCCGCGGTTCCGGACCTGACGGCCGACCACCGCATGCGGACGGTGCCCAATGCGCAGCACGCCGTACGTCAGGGTCGTCTGCTCGCCGAGAACATCGCTGCGACCCTGCGTGGCGAACCCACCAAGCCGTACGTCCACCACAATCTCGGCGTCGTCGCGACCCTCGGCCACGGTCACGGCGTCTTCCAGTACAAGCGGCTGGTCATCAAGGGCTGGCCGGCCTGGGCCATGCACCGCGGCTACCACGTCCTGGCCGTGCCCACCTGGGAGCGGAAGGTCCGGGTGATGTTCGACTGGTTCTCCGCATTCGTCGGTCGCCGAGACGTGGTGTCGATGCTCAACAACCGGAATCCGCGGGAAGCCTTCGTGACAGGGGGTGACGTCGTGCACCCTTACGGTCTCCACGAGGTCGACGCCGAGGAGCTCGGGGCGTGACGCGCCGCATCTTCACGCCGTACGAGCCGACCACCACCGCCGGAGAGATCGTCCGCGGCCTGGACCTGACCGGTCGCCGTGCCTTGATCACCGGAGGGGCTTCGGGGATCGGCCGCGAGACCAGCCGCGCACTCGCCGGATGCGGTGCGGACGTCACCATCGCCGTCCGCAACCTCGACCAGGGCACAGAGGTCGCCGCGCAGATAGCTGCCGAGACCCACAATCCGTGGGTGCGCGCCGTCCACGTCGACCTCACCGACCTCGGCTCCGTCCACGCCCTCGTCACATCCTGGGACGGACCGCTCCACGTGCTGGTGAACAACGCGGGCGTGATGGCGCTCCCGCAACGAGACCTGTCCGCCCTTGGCTTCGAGCAGCAGTTCATGGCCAACTTCCTCGGACACTTCGCACTGGCGAACGGTCTCCGACCGGCGCTCGCGCAGGAGAGTGGGCGCATCGTGTCGGTGAGCTCGTCGGCCCACCTGTTCTCGCCGGTCGTCTTCGACGACATCAACTTCGACTTCCGGCCGTACGACCCACGTCTCGCCTACGCCCAGTCGAAGACAGCAGTCGTGCTGTTCGCCATGGGCGCGCACCAGCGATGGTCACGAGATGCCATCACATCCAACGCCCTCAACCCCGGTGCCATCGCCACGCCGCTGCAACGCCATGTCGGTGGAACGCTCGCCACGCCGCCGGATCTGCAGAAGACGGTCGAGCAGGGCGCCTCGACCAGCATCCTCCTGGCAGCCAGCCCCGCGCTCGACGGAGTCGGCGGTCGCTACTTCAACGACAACCAGGAGGCCGAGACGGTCGACAGCAGGCCGGCAGACGTCCAGGACCTGAACAACGCGGTCGCGCGGTACGCCCTCGACTCCCGCAACGCGGATCGTCTGTGGGGCATGGCTGAGCGGGCAGTGGCGGCGGCCGCTACGTAAGATCCGCGCCGGCCATCAGCAGTGCTGTGTCGGCGACAGCCACCACGATCGCGGACGGACCGCAGCACACCACCTCGCCCGGGAACGCGTGGGTCACTGCGCGGCCGTCCGAGACACGAATGCGGCCGACCAGCACCTGAAGTGTCCGCAGCCCAGTGTGTTCCAGCGGCGCGGCGGTGCCGGCACGGAGCGCCACCAGGCTGTCTCCGTGTCGCGACGGCGACGGCACTCGGGCCGAGCTCAACCCGGCCGTGGAGTGCACCGCTCGTCGCAGCTCACGACGGGCCAGGCTCAACAGGCTGTACTTCACCGTTGCGACGTGGCCGTCGGCTTCCAGACCTGGAGAGGACCTCAGGGGCGAAACGTGCACGATGCTCTCCCTTCGCCTGTCGCGGACTCACTGAACCTAGAGGCCGTGTGACCGCACACGCCCAAGTCGATCGACCGGCGATGATGCAGGTCGAACGACCCTCAGCCCCTTGCCGCCGCAGACGCCACCATCGCCGCATGCAGACCTTTCCGATCGTGATCGCGTACGACGAATCGCCCGACGCTCGCAGGGCACTCATCTGGGCAGCAACCGAAGCCGTCGACTCGAAGCGACCACTCCTCGTGCTGATGATCGAGGACGTCCAGGAGACACCGACAGCTCCCGGCGTGGCCGGGAAGGTGCCCAGCCTGGTGCCGCACGCGCTGGAGGAAGCACGCACCCTCATCGCTGATCTCGGGGTGCCGTCAGTGCAGTTCGAGCACCGCCTCGGCCGCGTCGTGAGCGTCCTTCTGGGCATCGCGGACTCGGCTGCCTGCGTCGTGATGGGAAGCCACGGGCACGGACCATTCGGAGAAGCGATGCTGGGCTCGGTGAGCAACAACGTGGCCCGTCACGCGACCTGCCCGGTCGTCGTCGTCCGGCAACCGCGTGTCACCGGAGCCAGACGCATCGTGGTGGGAGTGGACGGCTCACCGCACAGCAACGCGGCGCTCGAGTACGCATGCGCGCGAGCCGAACGGACCTTGGAGAAGGTCTTCGCCGTCCACGCCACCCATCACGACGACCTGTCGGCTCTGGGAGAGCGGTACGAGTCGCTTCACGCCGACCAGGATCGGCTGCAGGAGACGATCCACGAAGCTGCCGCCTCGGCGCGGCGCAAGCATCCAGACGTCCACGTCGAGGTGGAGGAATGGCCCGGCGCGCCCGCACGAGCACTCGCCGATGCTTCGAGGAATGCCTCACTGCTCGTCGTCGGATCCCGGGGTCGCGGGTACGTCAACGGTCTGCTGCTGGGCTCCGTGAGCCAGGCCGCCCTGCACCGTGCGCAGTGCCCGGTGGCTGTCGTTCGCTAGACCTCGTCTCAGGACGTGTGCCACCGCCTGCGTGGCAACGCCGAACCTCCGCGTGAAAGGAACCACGAATGCTTCGCCATCTGCTCGCCCCGACCGTCGAGGTCTCCGCCCACTGCGACCTTCCCTGCGGCGTCTACGACCCCGCCCAGGCACGCATCGAGGCCGAGTCGATCAAGGCCGTCATCGCCAAGGTCAACGACAGCGACGACCCCGACTTTCGCACCCGCGCGATCCTTATCAAGGAGCAGCGCTCCGAGCTCGTCAAGCACCACCTGTGGGTGCTGTGGACCGACTACTTCAAGCCCCCGCACTTCGAGAAGTACCCCCAGCTCCACACGCTGCTCAACGAGGCCACCAAGCTCGCCGGCGCCACCGGCGCCAAGGGCACGATGGACGCCGAGGTCGCCGACCAGCTCCTCGCCAAGATCGACGAGATCGCGGAAATCTTCTGGGAGACGAAGAGGGCCTGAGTTGGTGTCTGGTCACGACACGCTTCTCCTACACCCGGTTTGACAGGCTGACTGCATGCGCGTCGTAGCACTCGACCAGGCTGTGCGGAATGTCGCCGAGCACACCTCAGCCCTTGGGGGCGGCCCTACGCCGAGGATCATCGCGAGCGGCAACTTCGCGACCCCGGTCTCTTTGCTCGAGCCGTTGATCATGGAGATGCCTCACGTCCGGCTGCACGCACTCAACGCTCAGCCCGATATCCCGCTCCACGATGGCGTCATCCCCGAGACGACGTTCGTTGGACCCGGGTTCCGGGGACACCCACGGTTGTCGTACGTCCCGTGCCGACTGTCGATGGTGCCGCGTCTCTTCCGTGGGCCGCTCGCGCCCGACGTTGTTGTCGTGCACACCACGGCGCCTCGCAACGGGCAGGTGTCGCTCGGGCTGGAGGTCAACGTGTTGCCAGCCGCGATCGAGGCGGCCAGGCAGCGGGGCACGCTCGTCGTGGCACAACTCAACCCCCGTATGCCGTGGACCTACGGCGACGCGGTGATCTCGGTCGACGACATCGATCTCGGCGTCGAGGTCGACGCACCACTGACGACCCACACGGCCCGGCCGCCCGGGGACGACTCGCGGCTCATCGGGTCGCGAGTCGCCACCGAGATCGGGGACGGCGCCACGCTCCAAGCCGGCATCGGCGAGGTGCCGGACGCCACCATCGCAGGCGTGCTCGAGCGGCGAGGGCTGAAGGTGTGGACGGAGATGTTCAGCGACAGCGTCCTCGCCCTGGAACAGGCAGGTGCACTGGACCGCGGCACCCCGGTGCGTACGTCCTTCGTGTTCGGCAGCCATGAGCTCTACGACTGGGTCAACGACAACCCGCGGGTGCAGATGCTGCGGACCGAGACCACCAACGCACCGGCCAAGATCGCCCAGCAGCCCGGTATGACGTCGATCAACACCGCCCTACAGGTCGACCTGTTCGACCAGGCAAACGCGTCACGCATCAGCGCCCGGATCTACAGCGGATTCGGAGGGCAGACCGATTTCACAGTGGGCGCGAGCCACGCGCCGGGTGGCCGGGCATTCATGGCGCTGCGCAGCTGGCATCCACGAGCGGACGTGTCGACGATCGTGCCGCTGATCGACGAGCCGGTGACCTC
This sequence comes from Nocardioides exalbidus, assembly GCF_900105585.1. NCBI lineage: Bacteria > Bacillati > Actinomycetota > Actinomycetes > Propionibacteriales > Nocardioidaceae > Nocardioides > Nocardioides exalbidus. The sequence goes on along the minus strand of NZ_FNRT01000002.1, from coordinate 3,836,028 downwards.
CTTCCAGCACAGCGCCGTCGTCACCGAGCAGGGGGTCGCGTGGATCTGGGGACGTGACGAACGGGCCCAGGCCCGCAACCTCATCGAGCACGCCGCCCACCCCAGCGTGCGCGACGACCTCTGGGAGGAAGCGCGGGCGCTCGGGCTTGCCTGAGCGCAGCAGGCTGGAATGTCCTCGTGCGTGGCACGCGTGGGTGGCCCACTGCAGCCACTCGAGTCGGTCCAGTCTCAGGGTCGTTCGACCGACCTCCGGGGTCGTGGCTGCACTCCGGCGCGCCGCCTACGACGCGCTGATGGCGAGACCCATACGGGCGATAGCCTCAGACGACGTCCTCGCAGGGCGAGCGACTTGAGTCGTGGCACGCTTATGGACCGTAAACCCCGGCAAAGTGCATCTAGTGTCGCCACTCGTCGACAGAGGGTGCGCGTTGGCCCGTGGCGCCGATCAGGTCCTTTGCGCAGGTCAGAGCCCTAGCCAGCGCGACATCACAAAGCCGGAGCCCGTGGCTGGAACCGCTCGATGAATATCAGGGGGTCGCAGGTTCAAATCCTGTCAGCCCGACCGAATCGAAGCCCCTGACCTGCGGAGACGCGGGTCAGGGGCTTCGTCGTGCTCGGACCGGACATCCGGGGTGCTCTGAGCCGTTACTCGATGGGTCACCGTGGACGGACGGTTGGTCCGGTCGCTCGCGTCATCGGCTATGCGGCTCGCCTCGACCTCGGGTGCTCGAACCTGCCGCGCTGTACACGTTCGACGACACGACGGGTGGCGGCGATCACCGCAGCGCGTCGTGCCGCACGGACCGGGTCGAGGCGACGAGCTGTCATCGCTGGTTCCGCATCACGAACTGGACCCGATCGCCTTCCCCGGCCACGGCGTCGAGGAGGTGTCCGTCGAGACGCGGCTCGGCCTCGGGGTCGACGTACACGCGTGCGCCGTCGGTCTCCGCGACACGGTCACCGGCTTCGGGTGCAGCGACAGCGCGAACTGAGAGCCGGCCGGCACGAGACTCCCGACCGGCGATCCGCAGGCCCGACCGGTGCCCGATCCGAGGGTTCGCCGTGATGCGTCGTACGACGTCACGTGCGCGGGAAGTCATGGTGATCATGTCATCTCCTGTCGCTCCTGATGGACGTGGTCGCGGCCCGTGCGCCGCGTTACGTCCATCAAGACACCCGCCTCCCGGCCGGCACAAGGAAGTCGACGGACGTGGACGAGAACGGGCGCGGCGTTGTCACCCGCCGGTCACAGGACCGTCATGTTCATCCGTCCGGGCATCCCAAGGAGGCGGAGCCCGTGCCTCCGGGCCGAAGTTGTTGCGGCAGCAGCTCGACGTAGTCGTCCGGACTCACGACGCCGCTCGCGAGAGCACCTCCGGGCAGGGGAACATCGACGTCTCGCGCCGAGGTGACGAACCTGACGGAGTCGACGTCAGGCGTCGAGGTGATCGAGAGCACCACCTGTCCGACCGCGAGAGGCAGCCGTTCGGCGTCCACGTCGTCCAGCGGGTCCAGCCCGACGACGGCTACGCCGCCCTCGATGCCGACGAGGGTGAGCTGAGCGGTCGACGGCACGGCCGAGGCGAGGCCCTCGCCGCGTGGCGCGCTGTCGGGAGAGGCCGAGAGCAGGCGCAGGAGGGTGCGGATGACGTCGGCTGTCGCCTGGTCGCAGGACAGGTCTGTCACCGCGGGCACCAACCGGTCGTCGGGGCGCAACCAGAACACGACCGGAACCATCCGGGCCACCTCGGGGCTGTCGGACGTCGGTTCCGAGCTGCGGTCGTCCGGGCGCAGCAGGTTGTAGGGCACGGTGGCGTCGTCGATCTCCCGGGCCCGCCCCTCGTCGGGAAGCCCGCAGCCACCGACGCCCAGCCCCAGGCCGAGCAGGATGCCCAGCGCGGTCGTCCTCCGTGAAGTCGTCCGGCCTGCCCGGCGAAGCGACCGCGTCACGAGGTCGGCTCCCGCTCAGGCTGCCGTGGCAGGCGTACGACGAACTGCGCGCCTCCGAGCTCGGCGTCCTCGCACCAGACCTGGCCTCCGTGCCTGCCGACGGTCTCCGCGACGATGCTGAGTCCGAGACCGCTCCCGGTGCCCACCTTCGTCCCACCCGCACGCGCGAACCGTTCGAAGATGCGTCGACGCTCGTGCGGCGCGACCCCGGGGCCTGCGTCGCTCACGACGATGTCGACGTGGTGCGGCGTGGCGCTGACGTCGACATGCGAGAGGCCTCCACCGTGCAGGTCCGCGTTGCGGAGGAGGTTGACCAGCGCGCGCACCATCTGCGGCCGGTCGACGACCACCCGTGCGATTGCGGCATCGCGCTCCCCGCCCACCGAACCGGGGGAGGTGCCCGCCGTCGCCAGCGCGTGCCTCACCAGGTCGCCGACCTCGGTCGGGACGAGAGCGGACTCGTTGATTCCGGCATCGAGCCTCCCCAGCGCGAGCAGGTCCTCCAGAGCCATGCGGAACCGAGCCAGCTCGTCCGACATCAGGGCTACGGCGCTGCGAGCCTGTGGGTCGAGGTTCCGGCCGCGCTGGAGGAGGGCCAGGCTGGTGGTCAGGGTCGTCAGCGGGGTGCGCAGCTCGTGGCTCACGTCCGAGGCGAAGCGCGCGTCCCGCTCGATGCGCTCGCGGAGCGCGTCCACCATGTTGTTGAAGGAGGCGACGAGCTCTGAGAGGTCCGGGTCGTCGGTATCGCGCAGCCTCCGTTCGAGGTCTCCGGCCGAGATGGCCACGGCGGCACCGGTGACGTCGCGCAGGGGCGCGAGCACGCGTCTGCTGGCCGCGCGACCCAGGGCAGCACCCGCGACCGTGGTCAGGGCCGCCCCGATCGCGAGCGCCAGCGCCAGCGTGTGCAGGGTCGCGTCCAGCTCGTCGGCCACCGCCACCTCGAAGTACTCGGCGTCGACAGTCGGCAGGGGAATACCCACCACCACGGCGTGCGGGTCTGTCCGGTCGGTCCACCCGAGACCGACGGACCCGCCTGCGACCACCTCCCGAACCACCGCGGTGAGTCCTTCGCCGGACTGGTCGAGGGTCGAGGAGTACCACTGACCTCCGCTGCGGACGTACATGGAGGCACCCGCAGGCGGCGACACCGCGCCGAGGGCTTCGCTCACACCCTTGTCGGACGTGGCCAGCCCGTCACGGACGAGGGCCGCATCGGCGTACGCCTGACGAAGGGCGGTGCGCTCACGCTGCTCGACGAGCAGCTGCCTCGCAGAGACGTAGGTCCCGACGGAGAGGGCGATCGAGAGGAGCAGGGCGCCGAGCGCGAAGGCGGCGGTCACCGACGACCGCAGGCCATGGCGGCCGAGCTTGAAGATCACCGGACGTCGAGTCGGTAGCCCAGCCCCCGGACCGTGACCAGGGTCCGGGGCTCGCCGGGGTCGAGCTCAAGCTTCTTGCGCAGCCGTCGTACGTGCACGTCGACGATCCGGTCGTCGCCGAAGAATCCCCGCTCCCACACGTGATCCAGCAGGGACGTGCGACTGAGCACGCGGCCGACGTTGTCGGACAGCACCGTGAGCAGCTTGTACTCGGTCATCGTCAGGTGGATCTCGCGATCGCCGCGCCGCAGGTGTGCCGCAGCCCGGTCGAAGACGAGCGGACCGTCCACGGAATCGAGCACGACCACCTCACCGGCCAGCTCGTCACCCTCGCTCGCAGGACCAGCGCCGGTGCCCGTCGCCAGGGCGGGCCGGCGCAACAACGCGCGTAGTCGTGCCTGGACCTCCGCGACGTCGAACGGCTTGGTCACGTAGTCGTCTGCGCCCGCCTCGAGGGCTGCCACGATGTCCTCGACCCCGTCCCGCGCACTCATGACCACGATCGGCGCGTCGGTGAGCGGTCGGGCTCGACGGATGAAGGTGAAGCCGTCCACGCCTCCCAGCATCAGGTCCACCAGCATGATGTCCAGCCGTGTCGCCCGAACCACGTCGAGGGCGGACTCAGCGTCACCAGCCTCGTGCACGCCGTAGCCGTCGTCCTCCAGCAGCAGCCGCAGGGACGCGCGCAGTCCCACGTCGTCCTCGAGGACGAGCACCTGTGCACTGATACCGACCATGTGGCCATCGTGTCCGAGGACCGGGTGGCGGTGGTAGTGCCGAGCCCATTGTCACGCAACTGCAATGGCAGCGCGGAGCGATCGTCATGTCCGGCTGGCAGCGTCGTCGGCTCCAGCAACGGGACATGGAGGGGAGCGGGATGGTGTCCATCACACACGAGCTTGTGCCTCTGGGAGCGGGCTCGCTCGGCCTGGCTCGGGAAGAGGACGACGTACGCGGGATGGCCGTCCTGGACGTCCGCGACCACCGCGTGGGCGAGGTGGAGGAGATCCTCGTCGACCCCGTGGAGCGGCGCGCTCGCCTGCTGGTCGTGTCGTCGGGTGGGATCCTCGGACTGGACGACCACCATCGGCTCGTGCCGGTGGACGCCGTCTCACGTGTGCGCGCACACGTCAGGCTCGAGCGCAGCGACCTGCACGTCGAAGCGGGGTTCGAGTACCAGCCGGAGCCGCAGGGCCCGGTGGACTACTCGCCCGTGTACAGCTACTTCGGCTACGCGCCGTTCTGGGAGCACGGCTACCAGGAGCCGTACTTCCACGACCGTCGCCGGTGATCTGCTCGCCGCGTGAGAAGCGGCGAGCACGGGGGAAGAAGCCCTCGGGTTGGGGAACCCGAGGGCTTCGCCCCGCTGGGCCCGGACAGCCTTGACGCACCGCTCAGCGCAGTCCGTCGTCGGTCGGCTCGGGAGCTGTCCCGGGACCGAGGCTGGTCCGGTCAGCGGAGAAGGACGCGAGTGCTCGGCCAACGACCTCCCGGTGGACGGGCAGAGCGGCGAGGTACAGGTCCCGCAGCATGACGCCGAGCCGCCGCTGCACCCGGTCGACGTCCGCGCCCCAGTGTGCGATCTCGTCGACGGCCAGACCGATGAGGTCCGCGAGCCCCGGCTGTGGGACGTGCACCGCCAGTCGACCCGATGAGTCAACCGTCTGCCGTGGCGCGAGCGGTCGAGTCACGAGCCGGCGCAGGAGGTCGTGCAGCTGATCGATGACCTGGACTGCGGTGGTCGGGTCGTTGATCCCTGGAGAGAGTGCACGCTCGGCGATGTCGACGAGCTGACGCAGCCCGAACCCCACGTCCTCGTCGAGTGCGCGCTCCTCTCCGAGGTGGACAGCCGACCTGAGTGCGCCGTCGTCGGGTGGACGACCACCATGAACTTCCAAGAGCGGCGCCCCTCCGGGCACGAACTCGCCCACCGCGCGCAGCAGGCAGATGGTCGTCCCGTCCTTCTCGGCGAGGACGGCCAGCGCTTCGTCGTCGACCTGCTGGACCACTCCGGGTCGATTCGCGGTCACGCGGTGGGACGCGGTGCGAGGCACCGGCCGCAGAGCCCGTGACTCCGCGTCCTGGGGGTACCGGCTCTCGAGCACCGCACGGGTCTCCTCACCGATGCGGTCCACTATGGAGGCCGCGCGGATCGACTGGGCCACGTGGTCGATGTAGAAGAGGAAGACCACCACGCTGGCCAGCACGAACCCGAACGCCACCGTGACCGAGATCTGTGGCACCGACGCCTCGGTCTGGGCGGTGCCGCGCACGGAGCGAAGCACGACCAAGGCGTAGACGAACGTGGCGACGAAGACGCCGAGTGCGATCTGGATGATCCAGTCGCGCAGGAGCGTGCGGAGGACACGTGGGGAGAACTGGCTGCTCGTCAGTTGGAGCACCACGATGGTGATCGAGAACACCAAGCCGGTGAACGAGATCATCGACGTGATGATGGCCGAGAGCAGTGCTCGTGCCCCTTCGGGCCCTCCGGCAAAGAGGAACGGCACCGTCAGCGAGGTGTCGAACCAGTCATCCAATGCCGTGAGGGAGAGCCCGAGGGCTCCGGCGAGGGCGGCGCACAGGAGCGGCACCGCCCAGAACTTGTCCCGCAAGCGTCTCAAGCTGCGCATCATCTGCTTCTCTCCTGGTGCCGGCACCCTCGCCGAGGAGGGTCGAGGTCCCGGCGCTGTGGGACGCAACAAGAACTGTACCGACGAGCTCGTGCGCAGCCCGCCTCTCGCTCCGCAAAACGTGCGTCGGTCGCGCGACAATTGGACGTCAAGGCTGTGACAGACGTTGCAATCCGAAACTGGTCATTGATTGCATCGGCAGACGGCCCCGACGCGAACGTGGTGAAACCTCATGGCGACCAGTGACCAGTGGCAGTGGCTCTCGACCATCGAAGAAGCGATCAACTCAGCCTTCGACCCGATCGCCGACGCCGTCGCCTCCGTGATCTTCTACGCGCCCACGGTCGGCGGGGTCACCTTCCCGCTGATCGTCCTCTGGCTCGTCGTCGCAGCCGGCGTCTTCACGGTGTACTTCAAGGGGATCCAGTTCGTCTCGTGGAGCACCAGCTTCGGCCTGGTGCGCGGGAAGTTCTCGCGAGCGAGCGATCCCGGCGAGGTCACGCACTTCCAGGCGCTGTCCTCGGCGGTCTCGGGAACGGTGGGCCTCGGCAACATCGCCGGCGTTGGAGCCGCAGTCACGCTCGGCGGGCCCGGAGCGACGTTCTGGATGATCATGGCAGGGCTTCTCGGCATGTGCACGAAGTTCGTCGAGTGCACGCTCGGCGTGAAGTATCGCGAGGTGCACGAGGACGGGACGGTTACCGGCGGGCCCTTCCGCTACCTGCCGGTCGCATTCGAACGCTTCGGCCGGACTGCATCGCGCACGCTGACGATCATCTTCGCCGTGGCCCTGTTCTTGTTCGGCGCCGTTGGCGGCAACATGTTCCAGGCCAACCAGACCTACGCCCAGGCACGCGAGGTGACCGGTGGCGATGATGGCTACCTCGGGTCCTCGGGCTCGGCACTCATCTTCGGTCTCGTCCTGGCGTTCCTCGTGGGCGCCGTGATCATCGGCGGCATCTCCTCCATCGCTCAGGTGACCTCGCGACTTGTGCCGGCCATGGGTCTGTTGTACCTGGGCACCTGCGTCCTGGTCATCGCCGCCAACATCGTCAACGTGCCGGCGGCCTTCGGGGAGATCTTCTCCGGAGCCTTCGCACCTAAGGGCGTCGCTGGCGGCGCGATCGGCGTCCTCATCATCGGCTTCCAGCGGGCGGCCTTCTCCAACGAGGCCGGCGTGGGTTCGGCGCCGATCGCCCACGCTGCCGTGAAGACCAAGCACCCGGTGAGCGAGGGCTTCGTCGCCCTCCTCGAGCCGTTCATCGACACCGTCATCATCTGCACGCTCACCGCGCTGACGATCGTGATCGCAGACGCGCCCTACTACGCCGAGCAGCGTGAGGTGGTGGCCGGCGGCGGGCCCACTCCGGACGGAGTGGTGGTGACCTCGCGGGCGTTCGAGACGTTCCTGCCCCAGTTCCCGGTGATCCTCGCGATCGCGGTGGCGCTCTTCGCCTTCTCGACACTCATCACATGGTCCTACTACACGATGAAGGCGTGGACGGAGATCTTCGGTCGCTCGAAGCGGAGCGAGGCGACCTTCAAGGTCGTGTTCTGCACGTTCACCGTGATCGGCAGCGTGATCACCTTCACCTCGGTGCTCACGTTCGCCGACTCCATGCTCTTCGTGTGCGCGATCGTCAACCTGCTGGCCTGCTACCTCCTGCTGCCCAAGGTGCGTGAGGAGCTGCGGTCCTTCCGTGCGGGCAGGCGCAACGGCTCCATCACCGAGGTCCCGGTCGAGGAGCGAGCGACGACGTGAGGCCGTCAGGCTTCGGGGACGGTTCGTCCGCCGACCGCACCGACGTCCGCGGCGGCCGTCACGGGGCCTGCCAGCTGGGCGTAGGTGGTGACCGCCAGCGCGGACGCGAGGCCGATCCCGGCAAGCACGACGCCAGCGTCGAGGAAGCCGTCCCAACCACCATCGGGTCGGACTCCGGCCGCAACGAGCCCGGCGGAGGCCAGCACGACGCCGGTCGTGGCGAAGATTCGGTGCGGCCTCGCGGACTCAACACCCGGCATCCCGCCCCTGAGCGCGCCCCACACGGCCAGTACCGCGGTGCCCCACGCCAAGGACACCAGCAAGGAGCCGATGATGTCGGCGGGTCGGTGCCAGCTCGCCACGAGCATGGCGGCAGCGGTGACCGTGATGGCGGCTAAACCGACGAGGGAGACCGTCGTGCGAGACGCGTCCGGCGCCACGAGCAAGGCCGCGAGGACCAGCGAGGCGACGACGGTCGCATGACCGCTCGGGAAGCTTTCGACCGTCAGGTAGCCGAAGTCCGCACGGTCCGACAGCGCCTTGATCGCCTGGGTCGTGAGGTTGGCGCCCACGACCAGCGCCACGGCCGCGCCAGCAGCGGCATACCGCTGGCGGACCGTTGCCACACCGACCAGCAGCAGCACGGCAACGGCGATCGAGCCCAACGAGACGTAGCCCAGCACGCCCACCAGCCCACGCGTGGTGGCCTCGTCGCCGACGACCACGTCCATCCCGGCCTGGTCGAGCGACTGGCCCAGTCGGGTCTGCTGGCTTCGGCTGCCGAGCCAGACCAGTCCTGTCGTGGAGATGAGGGACACCCCGACGCACGCCGCTGTGCTCCGCCACCGGTGCCAGTGCCTGCGCAGGGGCGCGAGGTCCGGCCGCATGCCGACCATCATGACACCTCGTACGTCGGACGAGGACGCGGACGAGCTGGCTGCTCGAGCTTCCTGGTCAGACCTCGAGGTGATCTCACCTGCGACCCGTGGGTGGTCGCCCCTAGGGAGGCGGTCGCCCCCTGGGCCGCCGTGGCAGTGTGGAACGCGGCGGCGACGTCCATCGCGCCGCGGAGCCTCGTCATTCCGAGCTGGTGGACAGAGTCGTCAGGAGGTAGCCGTTGCTGCGGTTCTTCGTGATCGGGTTGCTGACGGCGGTGGCAGTCCTGACCACCATCGCCGGCGTCATCGGAGGCATGGCGTGGTGGGTCCTCGCTGTGGGCGCTCTGGGTCTGCTGGTCGTGGCGGTCCACGACGTCGCCCAGCGCCGTCACTCCATCTTGCGCAACTACCCGGTACTGGGGCACATGCGCTTCCTGATGGAGGACATGCGTCCTGAGCTCCAGCAGTACTTCATCGAGCGCAACTACGACGGCAGGCCCTTCGACCGGGACACGAGGTCGTCGATCTACCAACGCGCCAAGGGCATCAAGGAGGAGCAGCCGTTCGGAACCGAGCGGGACGTCTACCAGGTCGGCTACGAGTACCTCGTCCACTCGGTTGGCCCGGCGGAGGTGATGAGCTCTCCGCCACGGGTGCGCATCGGGGGCGCGGCGTGCGCCCAGCCGTACGACGTCGCGCTGATGAATGTCTCCTCGATGAGCTTCGGCGCGCTCAGCGCCAACGCCATCGAGGCCCTCAACAGGGGCGCAGCCATGGGCGGGTTCGCCCACGAGACCGGCGAGGGCGGGCTCAGCAAGTACCACCGCAATGGCGGTGACCTCGTCTGGGAGATCGGCTCAGGCTACTTCGGTTGCCGCACGCAGGGCGGGCGCTTCGACGCGTCGAAGTTCGCCGAGACCGCGGCCGACCCGCAGGTCAAGATGACCAGCATCAAGCTGAGCCAGGGCGCCAAGCCCGGCATCGGTGGGGTTCTGCCCGGTGCGAAGGTCACGGCCGAGATCGCCGAGGCCCGCGGTGTGCCCGTTGGGGAGAAGTGCGTGTCGCCGCCGTTCCACACCGCCTTCACGACGCCTCGCGAGCTGCTCCACTTCGTCGCGCGGATGCGCGAGCTCACGGACGCCCGCCCCGTGGGCTTCAAGCTGTGCGTCGGGTCGCGCACCGACTTCCTGGCCATCTGCAAGGCCATGCTCGAGGAAGACATCCAGCCGGACTTCATCATCGTGGACGGTGCAGAAGGCGGCACGGGCGCCGCACCTCTCGAGTACGAGGACCACGTGGGCATGTCGCTCACCGAAGGTCTGATGACCGTCCACGATGCCCTGGTGGGCGCCGGGCTCCGCGACAAGGTTCGCATCGGTGCCAGTGGGAAGGTCACGAACGGCGTCGACATCGTCAAGCGCATCGTCCAGGGCGCCGACTACACCAACTCCGCACGCGCGATGATGATGGCTGTCGGCTGCATCCAGGCACAGAAGTGCCACACCAACCACTGTCCGGTCGGTGTCACGACGCAGGATCCGAAGCGCATGCGGGCTCTCGACGTGCCGAGCAAGGCCGAGCGCGTGCGCAACTACCAGCGCGCGGTGGTCGACCAGGCGACCCAGGTGATCGCATCGATGGGGCTGACCTCGTTCGACCAGCTCGAGCCGCACATGCTGCGCCGACGACTCGCCGACGACCGGGTGGTGAGCTACGAGGAGCTCTACCCACGCCTCGAGCCCGGCGAGCTGCTCGCGGACCCCCCGCCCACCTGGGCGCGCGACTGGAGCGCTGCGGATCCGGACCGCTTCGTCCCCTGAGACCGACCAACCACAGGAGAGTGAGTGCATGACGACCGTCGCCGAGCTGATCATCGAGGCCCTGGCCGAAGAGGGGGTGTCGAGCGTGTGGGGTGTCGTCGGCGACGCCCTGAACCCGGTGACCGATGCGATCCGGCGTGAGGACCGCATCGAGTGGGTGGGCGTCCGGCACGAGGAGGCCGCCGCCTTCGCCGCGAGTGCGCAGGCCCAGCTCACGGACGAGCTCGCGGTGTGCATGGGCACGGTCGGACCCGGTGCCATTCACCTGCTCAACGGCCTCTACGACGCGAAGAAGTCGCACGCGCCCGTCCTCGCGATCGTCGGGCAGGTGCCGCGCGAGGACATCGGCACGGACTTCTTCCAGGAGGTCGACAACGATGCGCTGTTCGCCGACGTGTCGGTGTGGTGCCGCACGCTGACCGACGTCGCCCAGATGCCGCACCTGCTCGAGGAGGCGGTCAATACCGCACTGTCGGAGCGTGGCGTGGCGGTCCTGTCGATCCCCGGGGACGTGGGCGGGCTCGACCTCCCGTCGTCGACCGCGGTGCCGCGATTCGTGCGGCCAGCTCCTCCCGCTGCGGCCGACCCGGACCTCGTCGGGGAGGCGGCGCGTGCCCTGGACCAGGCCGATCGGGTCACCCTGCTGGTGGGGCAGGGCGCACGCCACGCCCGCAGCGAGGTGCTCGCCCTCGCCGAGCGGCTGCACGCGCCCATGGTGCTGTCGCTGAAGGCCAAGGACGGCTTCGAGGACGCCAACCCCTACGAGGTCGGGCAGTCCGGGTTGATCGGCAATCCCGCCACGGCGGAGGCGTTCGCCGCGTGCGACGCCCTGTTCATGATCGGCACCGACTTCCCCTACCGCGAGTTCCTGCCTCAGGGGAAGGTCGTCATCCAGCTCGACGTGCGGAGCACGCACGTCGGACGACGCACGCCGGTCGACCATGCTCTCGTCGGCGACAGCGCTCTCACGCTCCAGGCACTGCTGCCGCTGGTGGCCGAGAAGGAGAGCACCAAGCACCTCGACGCTGCTCGCACGGTCTACGAGGAGTGGGGGAAGGCGCAGGCGAGGCTGGCCGACCCCAGCCACGACAAGAAGCTTCTCGGCCGGCTGCGGGGAAAGGTCGACAACCCCGAGGGCCGCGTGCGTCCCGAGCAGCTCGCGGCGGCCGTCGAGCGGCATGCCGCCGATGACGCTGTCTTCACCACCGACACCGGGATGTCGACCGTGTGGCTCTCGAGGTTCGTCCGGATGACAGGTGGGCGGCGCCTCCTCGGGTCCTACAACCTCGGCTCGATGGCCAACGCGATGCCGCAGGCGTTGGGCGTGCAGTCGCTCGACCGCCGCAGGCAGGTGATCTCGTTCTCCGGCGACGGCGGCCTGACGATGCTCCTCGGAGACCTCATCACCGCCGTCACCCACGACCTTCCCGTGAAGATCATCGTCTTCGACAACGGCCGTCTCGGCATGGTCAAGCTCGAGATGGAGCAGGTCGGACTGGCCGAGTTCGGGACCGTCCTCCACAACCCCGATCTCGCCCAGGTGGCCCGCGCTCTCGGCCTGCACGGCGTGCGTGTCACCGATCCCGCAGACGTCGACGACGCCGTGCGCGAGGCTCTCGCGCACCCGGGACCGGTGCTGCTCGACGTGCTCACGAACCCGGACGAGGTCGCCGTGCCCGGCAAGCCGACGCTGGCGCAGGGGTGGGGCTTCGCGATCGCCAAGACCAAGGAGTTCATCGTCAGCCCGGAGTAGCCGGACATGACCCATCGCCACCACCCCGTCCTGCCGCACACGTCACCGACGCGGCTGAGTCGCACAAGGAGAGACACATGAGCAGGTTCACCAACCGGGTCGCCATCGTCACGGGAGGCGGTTCCGGCATCGGCGCGGCCACCGCACGGCTCCTCGCCATGGAGGGCGCGACCGTCGTGATCGCCGGCCGCCGGGTCGAGAAGCTCGAGGAGGTGGCTGCTTCCGTTGACGGCACCGTCGTTCCGCGCGGTCTCGACGTGACCGATCGCGCGGCCGTCACCGCTGCCGTCGACGAGGTCGCTGCCGAGCACGGGCGGCTCGACGTCCTGGTCAACAACGCCGGGATTGGGCCGTCGGGGTCCGTCGACGAGGTCGGTGACGACGACTGGGACCGGATGATGGCGACGGTCCTCAGCGGGGCGTTCGTCGCCTCGCGCGCGGCCCTGCCCCATCTGGCGCAAGGTGGGGGCAACATCGTCAACGTCTGCTCGGTGTCCGGGATCGGGGGTGACTGGGGAGGCGCTGCGTACAACGCCGCCAAGGGCGGTCTGGCCAACCTGACCCGGGCCATGGCGCTGGACCACGCCGGCGACGGCGTCCGGGTCAACGCCGTCGCGCCCACCTTCACCGAGACGGAGATGACGTCGGGGATGGGCGAGGACGATGACCTGATGAACCGGTTCGTGGACCGGCTGCCGATGGGTCGAGGCGGTGCTGAGCACGATCGTCACGTCGCTGGTCACGCTGATCACCCTCGTCCTGACGGCGATAACAGTGGCCGTGCAACTGGCGATGGCACAGTTCTCACCTCGGATCGTGGGAGCGTTGCTTCGAGACCGTTGGAGCCAGCCCACCCACGGCCTGTTCGCGGCCACCCTCGTCTACGCATCGCTCGCGACCCCGCAGATCGACGACGTGGCCGCCGGCGGCGACGGCTACATGCCCGGGCCGACGATGCTGATCGCCTACCTGTTGATGCTGGTCAGCATCGTCGCCCTGGTGCTGTACGTCCACCACGCCGGTCAGACGCTGCGGGTCGCCGGGCTGATCGACCTGGTCGGTGACCACCTGCACGAGGAGCCGGCGGAGGAAGTCGACGCCCTGGACATCGTCCATCGTCACGGTGTGGAGAGGACCCGGGTGCCTCCCAGGTGCATCACGGTCACGTCGATCTCGCGATGCCGCGCGTGGATGTCGCTGATGTGGCTCCCGGTCAGCGTGTCGCCACTGAGGTAGACGGTGCGCTGAACACCGTCGCGACGACGTGTCAGCAGGCTGCCCATGACGGGCGGGAGAAGGGCACCCATGACTCCGCGCGCGTGCAGTCCGGGCAGTGCCTCGATGGTCAACGTCTCGTCACCCCGAGTGAGCGTCTCCTGTTGCATGGTCTGCAGCCCGTGCGCGGCAAAGTTCCACGTCCGCAGCCGTCGCGCTGCGTTCGGGGTGGTGAACACGGGCTGGTCGCGTCCCAGGCCCGCTCGAGCGACTCGATCGAAGTGGTCGCCGTGGAGGTGGACCAGCACGATGGCGTCAAGGAGCGGGAGGTCGGCCGGTTGCATCGACGGTTCGGTCAGTCGCCGCGACCAGAGTCCCTTGCCGAGATAGGCACGTTGACCTCGGTGCAGGAAGTTGGGGTCGGTGAGCAGCGTGAAGCTGCCCAGCTTGATGATGGTGGTGGCTGTGCCGATGAAGGTCAGGGTGTCCACAAGGTGCCCTCCTTGGTCTCGCGACTCTTGAGCTGGCACGTTCGGGCGCGGGGTGAGCCCGCGGCCTGCGCCCGTCGATCTCGCCGGGGCGTGCCGGCGCCCCTGCGGCCGAGTCAGCCTCGGGTGCGCGGCCGGCGCGTGAGACGGTCCTCGGCCCGGGACTGCGCCCGGCTCCAGTGGGCCTGACCGTGGTGGACCGGTCTCATCAACATCTGTGACACATTCATGTGGCAGACCTGGAGGTCGGACGACGCCACTGCTCGGGTCTCAGATCGCCCGCAGCGCGGCAGTGACAAGGACTGCCACCACGGCGGACAACACTAGTGAGCAGCGACGCCAGAGCATCACCGCGGCCACTCCGACACCCACGGTGTGTGCACCCACAGACCATGAGCGCCCGGTGGCGAACACCGAAGTCACGACCAGCGCGCTAAGAAGCGCGGGTGCCATCAGCACGATGACGCGGGAGAACCAGGGTGGTAGCTCCCGGCCGCCGAGTAGCAACGGGCCGAGCGCCTTGATCAGCACGGTCAGTGTGGCCAGGCCTAGGATCAGGACCCAGACCTGGGTGTAGGTCAGGGTCACTTCGACCTCCGCACCAGTCCGACGAGGGTGACGGTGCTCGCCGCCAGGATTGGCACACCCGGAGGGCTGATCGGCATCAGAGCGAGCGCGAGAAGGCCGCCGCAGACGGCCACCCAGCGAGAATTCGGGTTCCGGAGTTCCGCGAGCAGGAGCGACAGGAAGAACACTGGATAGATCGCGTCCAGGCCCAGCCGGTGCGTGTCACCGAGAGCGTCTCCGAACAGCGCGCCCACGACCGCGCCCACCGACCAGGTCACGTACTGCGGGACCGTCGTACCGAACAACACCCACCGGTCGAAGGTGCCGTCCCCGCGATTGGCGAGCGCCCACGAGGAGTCGACGACGGCTTGTCCCTGCGCTGCGCGCTTCATCGGGCCGCCCGGCAAGGATGGCGCCAGCGCGATACCCATGGCTAGGAATCGCGCGTTCATCAGGCTCCCGGCGGTCAAGGCCGCGGGAATGCCGCCTCCGACAGTGATCACAGACAACGCGGCAAACTGCGCCGAGCCAGCGAAGACAATCATCGCCGTGACGATGGCCTGGGCCACGCTGAATCCTGCCTGTCGGGCCAGCACACCGAATGACGCGCTGAGGAATAAGCCGACCACCCCGAACGGGACGCCCAGCCTGAGGCCACGAAGGAACGCTTCTCGCGCTCCGTCGTCTCTCTCCAATGCCACCGGCGCAGGCTAACAACGCAGGCAGATCCCACCGCCGGCGCACACTCCTGTCTCACACATCGCCCGCAGGCGCGCACGGCTGGGCTCCGCAGGTTCCCCATGTCCCCGGCACGCGGAGGAATGTCGCATGTGGTCCGGTCCAGCGTTGTCGGGACTGAAGGAGACGACGGACAGGAGTCTGCTTCGCTCCGTTATCTGATGCGGACCATGACGGTGCCCGGGCGCCGGACGCCGTGGCTCGAGCTGGCCAGGATACTTGTCGTCGGCACCCTCAGCCGCAGGGTGAGCGAGTGGTTCCCCGACGTCAGCGTGTGGTCCGACTATGGCATCGGGTACGGCTTCGTGCCCCTCGTGCTGCCGCTCGCCGGGCTGATGTGGCTGCGCTCGCGCCGTCAGACCGGGTCGTAGACAGCACAGACAAAGCCCCGGTCGGCGGCGTTCTGGTTCGGGTCGTAGGTGAATACCGTCAGCCTCCCCAGGTTGCTGCCGATCGAGACTGTGCCCCGGGCGCCCTGCCCCAAGGTGCACACGGCGATGTCGTCGGCGTCGTAGACGACGCCCGGCACGGCGATGTCGTAGACGCCCGCAAAGGACCTGGTGACGGTCGGGGTGCCGGTGGCGGGTGCTCGGAACCTCGACCCGGGTCGCAACACCCCAGCGGCGTCCACCCGCACCACCGCGACGGGCACCAGGGCGGAGCTGGCCGCGGGGAACGTGCCGGCCGGACCGGCCGGACCGGCCGGACCGGCCGGACCGGACGGGCCCGCCTGACCGGCCGCGCCCGCCGGACCACGCAGGCGGGCAAGCTCGGTGGCCTTGACGTCCTTGACCTTGAGCGAGCCGTCCTTGACCTGGGCGGAGGTCACGCTGTTCCTGGGCAGGGCGCCGGCGGCGTAGCCGGTGCCACTCAGGGCGACGACTAGAGCGAGGGTGCTGGTGACGTTGGCGTACTTCACGAGGGCTCCTTGGCTCGGGGGCGTCCAGCGACACGCCGGTCGCCGGCTCGAGGGGGTGGGCTGCTCGGGCCGCACGGCCCGCGATCCGATCGTCTCGTAGAGTCGCCGCGATGTCACCGAGCGAGCCCGGCAGCGCCACAGCGCACGCCGTCTCGCCCGACTCCGGGGAGCACTGGACCGCACCGGAAGCGTGGCCGGTGGCCGAGGGCATCCACCGCATCCCGCTGCCTAACGACGGCCTGCGCTCCGTCAACGTCTACCTGGTGGCGACCGACGACGAGCGCGGCCGACGTCGAGTGCGCACGATGTGGCATTGCGCCGCCCAGATAGCCGCCGAGTCCGGCGGTGCCCATTCCGATCATGCCGAGACCGGCGTCGGGCGTCGGGCTGTGGGGCGTCGCTGGTCGCACGTATCGTTGCGGCGCCACGTGCGCGTGGGGCGTTCTACGCTGCCGCACTCACGGGGTGGGCGTGTTGGGTGGCGTGGCTCGGTGACTGCGCGCGGCGTACTCGGTGATCGCGATGAGGGCGACGATGGTTGCTGGTCCGGTGATGTTGGTGATGACGACGGCTGCGGTGATGGGCGCGAGGAGCGAGACGAGGATCGAGGTGGTGGCCTCGACCGCCAGGCCGGCCGCCCACATCAGGGTCAGACGTGCGTGCAGACGCCGCTGGGCGGGGTCAGTGTCGAGGCGCTCGTCGAATGCGTGGCGGTCGGCGGACAGGTCGCGGCGGATGCGTGCGATGAGGGGACGGCTCCAGGTCAGCGACCACAGGGCGAACGCTGCGATGACGAGCGTGATGACGCCGTCCTTGACGAGGAGGATGCGCGCGTTGCCGGTGAGCCACGCCAACGCGAACGACAGCCCGAACCGCAGCAGGACCAGGCCACCGAGCGCGTTGAACGGTTCCCCGCGGAGCCGGTCGACGGCCAGTGCCAGCACACTGACAGCAGCAGAACCGGCCAGCGCCCAGACCGGTGACCACCCGGCAGCCACCAGCAGCAGGTAGGAGGCGATGGGCAGGACGACGTTCTGCCCGACGCCCACCGCGGTGCCGACCCACTCCGGCCGACGGCTCACGGTTCTGAGCCAGACTCGGGCTCGTGTTCTGTCCCAGGCTCTTGCCCGACGAGGGCGCTACGTAGCTTGGCGAGCAGGTGGTGCAGCTGGGCTGTCTCGTCCGTGTCGAGGCCGGTCACTTCCTCGCTAGCGAGGCTGGCGACCAAGGGGCGTACGCGGGCCAGCACGTCGTGACCGTCGCGGGTGAGTCGGATGGGTGCCCGGCGGCCTCGCCCTCGAGGGCCGTGACGCTCGACGAGTCCGCGCTGGACGAGCGAGTCGATGAGCGCGGCCATGGACTGGGGGCGGACGAGGATGGCACGGGCGAGGTCGGACGAGCTCAGGTCGTCGCCGTCGGCCAGTGCGCTCAGCACACCGAACTGCTGACCGTTGAGTCCCTCAACAGCGAAGATGGTGTCGAAGCGGCGGCGTGCCAGGTGCCCGATCTGGACGACCGGCCACAGCACCGGCGGCCAGACCGCGGACGGCCGGGCCGTTGACTGCGCCGCGGGTCGGGACTGTCCGGTCACGTGGTGCTCCGGGTCAGGGTGCGGTAGCCGTGGATGAGGTTCGTCGCGGCGGTGAGTGCCATCCCGGCGGCTGGTCCGCTGGTGCGGGCCACCCACGTGGCCGGTCCGAGGGATTCGCGGATCCGGGGGCGTGCGCGCCGATCCACCACGTGGTGGTAATCCGCCAGAGCGACCGGGAGGGTCACCGCGCCAGACGTGACCCGGTCCACGGCACCAAGGAGGTCGGCGGCGTCCTCGATGGCGGTCGCGGCGGACTGGCCAGCGGTGGGTGGCATGGCGTGGACCGCGTCGCCGAGGGCGGTGACGTTCGACGCCGGCCACCCGAACGTCGGCGCGGTCGGGTCGGAGGCGTGGAAGCGGTAGGTGCCGATCTGGTCGGGCGGGGTGGTGGACATCAGGTGCCGTGCCCACGGCGCCCACCCGCGAGTGCGTGCTGAGGCCTCGACCAGGTCTGGCAGCCGGCGCTCGGACGCGGCCCGGGTCAGGATGAGACCCCAGATCCAGGACGGCTCCTCGATGTGTGCCGGGCCCGCTCCTGGATCGACGTCTGCTGTCGCGGGGTCATGGCGGCTGAGGAACAGCCCGACGCCCCGCGGACCGAACGCAAGAGCGGGCCCCGCGGTGAGGTACGGCGGCGCCTTGCGGTCAATGGCTGCGACGTCGAGATGGCGGCCGGCCAGGCCCACGAGACCGATCGGTGCAGACGTGGGGCGGCCGGCAGCCTGGCTGGCGATCGCCGAGCCGACCCCGTCAGCAGCGACCACCAAGTCGCAGGCGACCTCCGTGCCGGACCGCGTGAGCACGCGGACCGACGAACCCTCTCGGACGAAGCCGGTGGCTTCCTCACCAAGCCTCACGTGGGCGCCCAGGCCTGTCGCGAGCGTGACACGCAACGGGCGTCGGCCAACCAGCATGTGCCGGCCCCCCTCAGGCCTCACGCGCCCGAGCAGGCGCAGCTGCCGATCCGCGAGGTGCATCGCCGTGAACGACTCCGGCCCCGCGCTGGCAGCGCGCAGGGACTGCCACACCATGGGCGGCAGCTCGCGCGCGAGAGAATCGACTGCGCTCGTGCCCAGATGCAGGCGATAGCCACCCGTGTGCGCGAGGTCGGTGTCCCGCTCGAGCACGACAACGTCGAGTCCGCGCCTGACAAGCCCCTGCGCGAGCGCAAGCCCACCGATGCCGGCACCGACCACGACGACTCGCATCCTCGCACGATAGTTTCAGTATGCTGAAACTGTCGAGAGCGCTTCAGATCGCCACAAGTCGCGACTCACCGCCCACAGCCGTCGCGGCGCACGTACATCCGGACATCGGCTGCTTGTTTCATTGACGTAGGACCGGTGTCTGGCGAGGCTCGGTCCAGGCGCCCGGGTCGTCGCTCTCATTTCGGCTGCCCACGCTGGTCGTGTGGCTCTCATTTGGCCTGCGCGGTCCCGGGCGTCGCCAGGGCCAGGAGAGGCTCAAGAGGGGATTGCCCAGCTCGAAGCAGCGTTGCCCTCCCGACTCGACAACCAGTGATGGAGCGAGCATCGGAGGAGCTGATGAAGGACGAGAGCAGTCGTGTGGTGATCGGGATGGACCCGCACAAACGGTCGGTGACGATCGAGGTGATGACAGCCGACGAGACCGTCCTCGGTGGCGGTCGGTTCGGCACTGACGAGGTCGGGTTCGCCGAGATGGGGCGCTATATCAGCCAGTTCCCTGACCACGTCTGGGCGATCGAAGGATGCTCGGGGATCGGTCATCACGTCGCGGTCAGGCTGCTCGCCGCGGGCGAGGAGGTCGTCGATGTGCCGCCGAAGCTGACGGCGCGAGCCCGGGTGTTTTCCACCGGTCAGGGGCGCAAGACCGACGCCACCGACGCGCACTCCGTCGCCCTGGTCGGGACCCGGATGGCCGGACTGCGTCCGGTCGTCGACGACGAGCAGCTCGCAGTGCTGCGGCTCCTGGTCGATCGGCGTCGCTCGCTGGGCGAGGAGCACACCCGCAAGACGTCGCAGCTGCACCAGCTGCTGCTCGAGTTGATCCCCGGTGGCGCGAAGCGCGACCTGTCTGCGGCTCAGGCCAAGGCGCTGCTGGCCAAGATCCGACCACGCGATGTCGTCGGCAAGACCCGCCGCCGCGTGGCCGCCGAGCTCGTCGCGGACCTCGAGCGGATCTACGCCCGGAAGAAGGAAGCGAACAAGGAGCTCACCGAGCTCGTGAAGGACACCGGAACCACGCTGTTGGACCTGCACGGCATCGGACCCACCGGCGCAGCACGGCTGCTGGTCGAGGTCGGAGACATCACCCGGTTCCCGAACAAGGCCCACTTCGCGTCCTGGAACGGCACCGCACCCATCGACGCGTCCTCCGGTGACCAGACCCGGCACCGGCTGTCCCGCAAAGGCAACCGGCAGATCAACCGGGTCCTGCACACGATGGCCCGCGTGCAACTGCGCAATCCCACCCAGGGCAGGGCCTACTACGACCGCAAGAAGGCCGACGGGAAAGCACCCATGGAAGCCATGCGGTGCGTGAAGCGCCGACTGTCCGACATCGTCTTCCAGACCATGCTCAACGACGCCGTCCGCACCACCAGGACACCAACGAGGACGGGCCCGGGAGGGCAACGGAGCAACGACTCTGACTCCAGCGCGGCTGGCTCACAGCCCCACACCAACTCTTCGGACAAGCCACTTCCCGGACCCGCCAGAACCCAGCCTAAGACAACACTCCCGGCAGCTTCTTGACACAGAGGGGTGCCAGATCTGGTCGCTCGCCCAGGTGCAAGGCGGTGAGCCCACCCTGGCCCGGCTCGAACGGGCAGCCTCCCTCTCCGCGTGCTGGGCGGCGCTGTGGGGTGCAGCCACCGCCTAGGGCAAGGTCTGGTGGAAGGTAGCTCGGCGGGCGCGGGAGAGGCCACCGCGTTTCCGCAATTGGAGGATGCGGACGTTCATCGCGGTCACGGACAGGAGCGCGGTGATTGGCGACGTTGGCGGGTCCGCGGGCGTCGCGCGGGGCCTTCGTACGACCCCCCGCCTTGCACCTGCCGGTGGTCGAGTTCGACCTGGATCGGAACCGACAGCGGGATGAGTAGCGGGGGAGCGCGTGCGACGTGAGTCGTGGACCGTTTATGGACCGTAAACACTCTCGAAAATGCTCAAACTGCGACCGATTCAGTCAACGCAAACGGGCCGCCCTGACGCCGGCGTTCCGTGTCTTCGCAGGTCAGGGCCCTCTCCTGCAAGAGAAGTCAAAAGATGGACGGCCGTCGAAAGTGCGCGTTGAGTGTCAGGGGGTCGCAGGTTCAAATCCTGTCAGCCCGACCGAAATGAAGCCCCTGACCTGCGGAAACGCAGGTCAGGGGCTTCGTCGGATTTGAGCCAAATGCCCCGGATAGCCCGTTTATGGACCATAAACGCTTCGCGGCCGTCACAGTGCATCAGGTTGGGTCAAGATCGCGAAGGCCCCCGATTCGTGAGAAGAGCAGCGTTTGCGCAGGTCAGAGGTCTGTGCGGAAGATGAGCACCATCGTCGTGCAGGGACGATCTGACCCGTTGAGGTCTCGGGGTCGCAGGTTCAAGTCTGTTCGGCCCGACCGAGAAGAACCTTCTTGACCTGTGGAAACGCAGATCAGGAACCGTGGGTAGATTTGAACTGCAAAGCCCCGTGTTCTCGTCGATGTCTCTGGGACGACGCTGGTCCCCCTGAAGCCGTCCGCGGGTAGCAGGGGAGCGGCGCGGCTGGTGGGGGCTGTCGCTACTTCAGCGCGGTCGTCACCACGGCAATCACTACGACGGCGCGATGTGTCGCGGGTGTGCGGCGCTCGGCGCTCGGCGCGTGTGCCAACCGGCCCTGAATGAAGTCGCCCAACTCAGTGTCAGGTCTTTCGTGACCCTGGCGCTCGGTCCATCTGGTGCGCGGTGCGCAGGGCGCTTGCCCGCCGTGGGAGCGATCGTGGTCGTCCGAGGTGAGACGGTCAGTTTGGCTGGCTGGTCACCCCGCGATGTGGAGTCCGGCGAGCCCGTACGGAACGGAAGCAGCCTGCCCCTCTGTTGCGGGTGCGCCTTGATCGCTCAACACGCGGGCAACCCTGTGTAGGTGTCCCCGATGGAGGAGGTGGGTGAGGATGAATGGGCAGACCAGTCGACGAATTCGCTCGTCGAGACGCTCGCACTGTCGCGTCGCAGCGCCGCGCGTCACTGCTGAGGCGCGGCAAGAGACTCGAGAATCTAGCGGTCGACGTCATCAGCGCATTGGCGGAACGAGATTCGGCTGTGGCTCAAGCAGAACTCAGAGCTGGCGAGGCGATCCGTCAGATGACGCACGTCGAGGGCCTGAACGTCCGTGACGTCGTGGACTGGTGCGGGGGGAAGCTGAGCCTCCGCGAGGCCAGAAGGCTGCGTGGACTAGCAGCGTCCGGCGAGGAAGATCAGCCGGCACCCTGAGATGACGACATCCCTCTGCACCGGTTGGAGCCCGCGCCGAGGGCGACGATCTGACCATGATCAAGTTGCTTGATGTGGCGTGGTGGCTTCCGGTCTTGCCTCGCGAAGTTCAGCGTGCCTCGAGATCGAAGAAGAGGAAGCCGAGGAACTGGCCTCCGGGCTCGACGCCGCGAGGCAGCACCTCGACGGGGGTGTCGGGATCGGCCGGGGGTTCGTGGATTCCGACGATCCGGAAGCCACCCTCAGCGAATGATGTCGCCATGGTGCTCAGCGGCCGGTGGAAGAACGTCAGGTCGACGCTGCGGCCAGCGAACTCGTAGTCCTCTGTGTACTTGGTGACCCCGAAGTACTCGAGATCCGGGTGGACGATAGGGAACGCGCCTGGATGGTTCACCGAGATCAGCAGACGTCCCCTCGGTCCGAGAACCCGGTTGAACTCGGACAACGGGTCGGACCAATTCGGTAGGTAGTGCAGCACCAGTGACGCCACCACGATGTCAAAAGTGTCGTCGTCCCAGGGCAGCGGCTCGGCCAGATCGTGCACGCGCAGGTCCGCATCCGGCAGGTTGCGCCGCGCGATCTCGATCATTGCGGCACTGAGGTCGAACCCGCTGACCTCGCCGCCGGCTTCAGTCAAAGACACACTGGCGGGACCGGACCCGCACCCGGCGTCGAGGATCCGTTTCCCGCGGACATCGCCCAACAGGCGGAGCATCGCCGGTTTCTCGTACCAGGCATTGAAGAAGCCGCTAGCGTTTGCAGAGGCATAGGCCTCGGCGAACTGGTCGTAGTCGCTGTCCACCATGACCTTCAGCCTGCCATCTCTGCCAGATGGGCATCGACGGCGTCGGGGGGTATACACTCCTTCGGATCCGGCAATCCGTGGATGTGTCCATGTCTCAGCAGACCAAGAAGAGGTGGACAGTCGACCAGGACAGCATGAGCGAGCTCTTGCACGACATCAATCACCGCGATCGAAACATGAGCGGCAATCGCGACCACTCTTGAGGGGCAGCCCTCGTTAACACATGGCGGGTCCCAGCGCGACGCGCGTGCCTCGATCCGGGCATCCCTCGTCACGCTTCCGGCTTCGGCTCACCGCTACATGTTGATCCCATGTCGTGGCCAGGCACCGACCTCGGACGACTCGTCGTACGTGTTCGTGTTCGCGTGCCGCGCCGCATCGTCGGTAGCGGCAGCCGTTTCACTGAAGACCCGGTCCGCGAATTGTGCCTCTTGCACACCCAGTCAGGTCGATGGGGTCGGCGCGCACGCCGCTCGATCCCGCATTGTGTTGACCAGGTCCGGGTAGTCCGTCGATGTGGCCGACTCTGCGACGACTGGAGACGCGGCAATGAGGTGAATCTGGCCTGCTGAACGGGCCAGTCGAGTTGCCTCGAGTTGCAACATGTGTAGGCAACCGGCGTCGATTGATGTCACGCCTTGGGCGTCAACGTCGACGACATTGCAGTTGCGGCGTCTGAGGAAGGTGAATACGTCAGAGAGACGTTCGGTGGCGCCATCATCGAAGTCGCCGGCCAATATCAGACGAGCGCCAGAACGCAGAAGGATGCAATTCAGTACGGGTCGCATGCGAGACCCCCCGTTCAGGACAAAGACGCCTGGTCCCGACGCCATCAGTGCTGAATCTACATGCAATAGAGGAAGCGCTCCCTCGGTCGTCAACCATCGACGTGCCAAACGACAGCGGAACTGCAGCGTTCACAGCTCTTGGCAGATGGCCCTACAAAGGACACGCTGAGGCTGCAGAGTCGTGAGTCGCGGGTCGATCGTGAAACGTAGCTGTGAGGTCGCTGACCGCCGCGCGCAGCCAAGGGCGTAGATGTTCCACGCCTTGACCGCGGCGTCGGGTCGGATGTCCGTACAGGGTCTGCGACAAGCGGCTCATCGCGACGCCAGGAAGATCGCATCGAGACGGTCGCGCTGTGCTCGTTGGCCGCGCCTGTGGGCATGGCGAGACGCCTTGCTCGTTCGCGCTGTGGTGCAGCGGAGGTTGGCAGTCGGGTGACCGTCTCATCGGCAGCAGCCTCATCACTCTTCCGTCGTGAGTCGCGGGCGTCGGTGGGCGGGGGGCACTCGCCAGCCTTCATGCATGGGGCTGCGCATGGTGGGCTCATCCGGGGGTACTTCGCCGCAGGCTCCCGTGACGTCGCGACGTCACCGGGGCTCAGGCCCGGGTGGTCATGAAGCGGCCACCCGGGCTGTCTAGAGCGTTCGGAGTGTCTACGATGCTCAGCATCGCTTCACATGGGAGGGCAACAGATGTCGGATCGAGGCAACTTCGCCGAACGTGTGGCAGAGGCCTCGCGAAAGTTGACTGGCAGGTCGGGCAAGGACGACACGCTGCTCGGGATCGCCGAGGCGGCTGTCGAACTCGTCTCCGGCTGTGACGTCGCCGCGGTGTGCGTGCTCCGGCACGGCCGCCACGACACGTGTGCCCACACGGACTCGTCGGTCCAGCAGCTCGATGACCTTCAGCGTGAGCTGGGAGAGGGTCCGTCCATCACGGAGCTGAACTCGATGGATGTCATCTACGTGCCCGACCTGATGGCTCCGCTACCGTGGCCCAACTGGGGCAAGAAGGTGGCAGGCGAGGCGGGAATCCGCTCGTACCTGGGGTTTCGTCTGTTCACGGATGCAGACAGCATCGGAACGCTGAACCTGTACGCGTACGAGATCGATGCGTTCAGCTATCAGGACCGTCTCGACGGAATGGTGGTGGCCGCGCACTCGGCTGTGGCCCTGGACTCATCGGTCGAGAAGGAGCAGCTCCACACCGCACTGACGAGTCGCCAGCTGATCGGTGAGGCCACCGGCATGCTTCGGGTCCAGTACTCGCTCACGACGGAACAGGCATTCGGCGTCTTGAAGCGGATCTCCTCCGAGCAGAACATCAAGCTGTTCTCGGTGGCCGAGCAAGTCGTCGAGACGGGGTCGTTGCCCGGCTCCCCGGTGTGAGCTCGAAGCCGCCGCAGCTCTTGGCGTCGCGGTCAGAAGACGCTACAGGCTCACCCGGGCAGACCTCTCCAGGGGTGAGGTGCACTGGCGGCGCTCACGCGATGCTGAAGTTCAGCAACGATCACAGATCGGGGCCTGTGAACCTCCACACCTGATCGAAGTTGGGAACTGATGGCCCTGCACCTCGCCGCTGCGTCCGATCGGTCCCGGGTGGTGCTGGTCGTCGGCGGCACGTCCGGGATAGGTCTGGCGACAAGCGCCCTACTGGCGGATTCGGACGTCCGTCTCGCGATCGCGGCCCGAGACGAAGTGGCGTTGGCGCGCGCGGCCGCCGCCTTGTCGGGCGATCCATTGCTGGTGCAGGTTGACCTGACCGATGATGCGTCGGTCGCGGCCGGTCTCGACGCCGTGATGACGACGTACGGACGCATCGACGGCGTGGTCTCCACAGCCCAGGTGATGGCCTATGGACGGGTCGAGAAGATCCCCGCTGATGTCTTCGACGTGGTCGTGCAGACGGCGATCCAGGGAACGGCGCACCTGGCACGTGAGGTCCTTCCGATCTTCCGGCGACAGGGCCGTGGAACGTTGGTCGTGGTCAGCTCGCTCCTCGCACACATTGCCGTGCCTGAGATGGGTGCCTACAACGCCGCGAAGTGGGGCCAGTTGGGGCTGGTCCGCGCGCTTCAGATGGAGCTTCGAGGCGAACGCGACATTCATGTCTGCCTGGTGTCTCCGGGTGCCGTCGACACCCCGATCTACGATCAGGCGGGTTCGTATGCGGGCAGCGCGGGTTCGGCTCCGCCTCCTGTTGTGCCTGCAGCGCGGGTGGCCACAGCGGTGGTGGAATGTCTCGAGCGTCCGCGGCGCCATGTCCACGTCGGTCCCGCCAATGTGGCCGCTATCGGAGCGTTCCGTTTCCTCACCCCGTTGTACGACCGCGTCGCGGGATCGCTCGTACGGCGAGTGGTGCTGCGAGGGCCAGCGGTGGACAGGCACAGCGGGAATGTTCTGGCGGCTGTTCCCGAGCAAGAGTCCGAGTCGGCGGGCTGGACTTTCGGCGGTCGTCGACGAGGCGCCAACGGACGTCCTCGCTGGCGCCGAGGTGCGTTGCGGTGACGAGTCCCGCCGGCCCTCAGGTCGTCCTGGTCACGGGCGCCTCGAGCGGCATCGGTCGTGCCACAGCACTCGAGGCAGCGCGTCACGGTGACCACGTGACACTCCTCGCCCGCGGTGAGACCGACCTGCTGGGTCTGATGGACGAGTGCCTCGGCGCCGGAGCTGCGTCCGCCTCTGTGGCCGCGGCAGATGTCACCGACGACGATCGCATCGCCGAGGTAGTCGCGGACTTGGTGGCAGCCCATGACCGAATCGACGCCGTGTTCCACTGCGCAGGCGTCGTGACCTACGGTCGCGCCGAAGAGGTCCCGCACGAGGACTTCGCTGCTGTCGTATCCACCAATCTCATCGGGTCTGCAGTCGTGGCCCGACACGTCGTACGCGCCTTCCGCCGACAAGAACACGGGGTCTTGGTGCTGGTCGGTTCACTGCTGGGGCACATCACGATCCCGGAGATGACGCCCTACGTGGTCTCCAAGTGGGGCGTACGTGCGCTGGCGAAGCAGCTCTCGCTGGAGAACCTCGATCTTCCGCACATCCACGTCGCACACGTCGCGCCCGGCAGCGTCGACACCCCGATCTACGACAACGCGCTCGACTCTGCCGGGGCGGTCAATGCTCCGCCGCCACCCGTCATCAGCCCGGAGCGGGCGGCACAGGTCGTGTACCGCCAACTTCGGTCGCCGCGAGCCCAGTCGCAGACGGCGATGACCAACTATGCGCTCATCTGGTCGCACGATCTACTGCCCTTCGTGTGGCGGCGCTTGGTCGGCCCTGTGTTCCATGCCGTGTCTCGTCGTCACACCGAAGTGAAGGACAGGCAGTAGTCGTGCCTGTGCTCCCGCCGCTGCCCGACGTCGACGACACCCTTGGGATGAGAGCCTGGGTGGGCGCGCACCTGGGTCATCTCCTGTTGGAGGGACCTGATGACGTCCGAGGTGGTGGGCACCGGGGAGGCCAGGCCGCGGCCGATGCCGCCCTCGCGGCGTTCGACGTGACCGCCTACGCGCGCTCACGTTCGACGGTGCTGCCTGAGCGCCGTCGCGGTGCCAGCCGGCTCTCGCCGTACGTCCGGCACGGGCTCCTGAGCCTGCCGGAGGTCTGGGACGCCGTGGCCGACGGACCGCCGCAGGACCGCCGGCGGTACCGCGACGAGTTACTGTGGCAGGAGTTCGCTCGCCACCTCTACGCCCGCCTCGGACCGGCCCTGGCCGAGCCGCTGCGCTTCCATCCTCCCGAGCGGCTCGTCGAGCAGGAGTGGGACGAGGACATGGCCTGCGTGTCGTGGGTGCGGGCCGAGCTCGAGAACGACGGCTGGCTTGTGAACCAGACCCGCATGTGGTGGTCCTCGCACTGGACGGTCCGACACGGACGCAGCTGGCGGGAGGGGGAGGACGACTTCTTCCGCCACCTGCTCGACGGGTCACGCGCGGCCAATCGACTCGGCTGGCAGTGGACGATCGGTTCGGGGACGGGCAAGCCGTACGGTTTCAGCCGCTGGCAGGTCGAGAAGCGTGCGCCACAGCTGTGCCGCTCGTGCCCGTTGAGTCACGCCTGCCCGATCCAGGACTGGCCCGATGCGCCACGAGGCCCCGCGGTCGAGCGCAGCCTCGTGTCCGAACGGACGGAGGTCGCGGTGCCGGGCGCCGGACCGGACGCTCCCGTTGTGCGAGGCGACCCGGAGGCGGTCTGGGTGACCGCCGAGTCACTGGGCGACCGCGATCCTGCGCTGGCTGCACACCCCGACCTGCCGGTGGTATTCGTGTTCGACGAACCGCTGCTGTACTCGCTGCGGCTGTCGGGCAAACGACTCGTGTTCATCGCCGAGTCCTTGGCTGACCTGTCCGGGCGCCGCGACGTCGAGGTTCGACTCGGCCAGGTGCCGCAGGAGCTGGCCGGCACGCCACTCGCGACCACCTTCGCCCCCGTGCCCGGGTTCGCGCGGCACTCGTCGGCGATGACGCTCGCAGGCTTGTACCCCTGGCCGTGGCTGGCCGCGCCCCGCAACCAACGACTCAGCTCGTACAGCGCGTGGCGCAAGGGTGTGGACCGGTGACGGTGGCGACCTCGACGAGAGCCTTGAGGAAGCCGAGAAACAGTCTCGAGGGTCACGTGAACATTGCCCCGTGAGGAACGGGTATCCGCGAAGTGGCGGAACGTCCGTCACTTGAACCGCGGAGACCTGTGCTTTCACTGACCTACCTGAGCTCGACCGACCACACGTTCACCAAGGACAAGCTCGACGACCTCGTGCGGGTGTCTCGCGCCAGGAACGAACGACTCGGCGTGACGGGGATGATGCTGTACTCGGGCGGCATCTTCCTGCAGACCCTCGAGGGACCCGATGACTCGGTCGACGCCCTGTTCACGCTCATCGACGCCGATCCTCGTCACCGAGACCTGTTCATCGTGCGCCGAGAGAGGATCGAGACGAGACGCTTCACTGCGTGGTTCATGGGGTGCCGCGTCATCGCGAGGGATAAGGCGGCGATCATCCCCGGCTTCACCGACTACCTGCGCACGGGTGAGATCGAAGAAGTGGCTGCTCGTCAGTCATCGGGTGACTCTGACGTCTCGGCGCGTCTTCGACGAGCTCGTCGCCTAGGACGTCCCGCACTGAGGGCACACGTCCGTAGGGGGGAGCACACGCTTCGACCGCGGGTGGCAAGGTGGAGGAACGTCCTTGCTGGAGACCACGGTGAGCACCAGACGATCGGCAGGAGTAGTGCCGTGGTCCCCGTCTCTCTCGTCTGCGAGCCGCAGACTCCCTCCGCATCGCTGACCGCGCGCCAACATCGCCAGCAGCGCACCGACGCCATCGCCGCGGAGCTTCGACATAGTTGTCATGAGTCAGTTGAC
Organism: Nocardioides exalbidus; assembly: GCF_900105585.1. NCBI lineage: Bacteria > Bacillati > Actinomycetota > Actinomycetes > Propionibacteriales > Nocardioidaceae > Nocardioides > Nocardioides exalbidus. The sequence continues at coordinate 3,806,945 of NZ_FNRT01000002.1, read as the reverse complement.
CGCGCGCAGCTGGTCGATGACCTGATCTCGACCAACATCCCGATGGCGCGTGCCCTGGCAGCGCGGTACCGGAACCGTGGGGTGGACCTCGACGACCTGGAGCAGGTTGCCATGATCGGACTCGTCAAGGCAGCGCGGCGCTTCGACGCAGACGCCGGACACGACTTCATGTCGTTCGCCGTTCCCACCGTGCGAGGGGAGCTCCGTCGGCACTTCCGGGACTTCGGCTGGACGATCCGTCCACCCCGCCGGATCCAGGAGCTCCAGTCCACGATCGGACGCGCTCGTCTCGTTCTCGAACAGCGTTGGGGTCGCGCGCCGCGCCCGAGCGAGCTGGCTGCGCATCTTGACGTCGACGTGCGTGACGTCGAGGAGGCGCTCGCGGTGGATGGGTGCTTCACGCCGACGTCGCTGGACGGAGCCTCCGGTTCGACTGCTCCGGGCGATGTGGTGGGGGACTGGGACGGTGCATTCGATGCGGTAGACGCACGGGTGGTGCTGGCTCCCGTCATGGGGCGGATCTCCGCCCGGGACCGGCGAATACTCCTGCTGCGGTTCTACGAGCAGCGCTCCCAGCAGGAGATCGCCGATGCGGTCGGCCTGACGCAGACGAGCGTCTCTCGAGTCCTGACTCGCATCCTGCGCGACCTGCACCGGTACCTGGTCGAGAACGACGCGGCCGCATGAGGTGCGTTCACCGACGAGCCATCGGACGGACGCATGCCGCGTCCAGGTCGGGGCACTGGCAGGCACGAGCGCAACGCTCGGAGGAGACGGATGAGAGCAAGATGGTGAAGTCGGAGTTGAGATCATGAGGATGCCGAAGCCGCGCGGCCCACTGAGCGATTGGGTCGCGGCGCGGCTCAGCGAGTCCTCCGACCGGGAGATAGCGCCCGCCGCACCCGCAGCGGGGTCGTGGGACGACGAGTGCCTGGCGCTGTGGACGCTGCACGAGCTGTCCTACCGCGGCTTCGAGGACGCCGTCGACGACGCAGAGGAGGTCGTCGACGTCCTCGTCGTGCGCCGCGCGCTCGAGGTGGCGCTCGAGCAGCGCCTGCGCGGGCGATGGTCGTCAACCGACGACGTCGAGCCGGCCGGCGTGCCCGCAGCGCTCCAGTCGATGGTCGCCGACGACGACGGTCCCTCGCTCGCCGACCACGTCCGGCGGCACGCCGATGTCGAGGAGGTGCTCGAGCTGCTGCGGCAGCGCTCGGTCTACCAGCTCAAGGAGGCCGACCCCACCACGTGGGCGATCCCGCGCCTGCCGACACGCGCCAAGGCTGCGCTCGTCCAGCTGCAGTACGACGAGTACGGCGACGGTGACCCGAACCGGATGCACGCGCACCTCTTCGCGCGCGGGATGCTCGACGTGGGACTCCGCCCGGAGTACGGCGCCTACCTAGACGACGCGTTGCCCGAGACCCTCGAGCTCAACAACGCGCTGTCGATGTTCGGCATGGTGCGCCGCTTACGGGGAGCCGCGGTGGGCCACCTGGCGGCGTTCGAGATGACAAGCTCCCTCCCTGCCCGGAAGATGGTCCAGGGTCTCCAGCGACTCGAGCTGACCGGTGCGATGGTGGGCTACTTCGACGAGCACGTCGAGGCCGACGCCATCCACGAGGTTTTGGCCGCGCGCGAGATCTGCGGGTCGCTCGCGGCTGACGAGCCGGCGCTGGTCGGGGACATCCTCTTCGGCGCCTTCACCTGCCTCGACCTAGAGGCGAGGTTCGCCGGTGCACTGTTGCGGCAGTGGGGAGTCGAGGCGTGACCGAGCGCGACTTCCCCCACCCCGACGTGGTGCTCGAGCCGCACGGCCCCATGCTGGTGCGGGGAGCGACCTCGATCGAGGACGAGGAGGGCACGGTGCACGCCGTCGACCGTCCCGTGGTGGCGCTGTGCAGGTGCGCCAAGTCGAGCCGGTTGCCGTGGTGCGACGGGACGCACAAGGTCCTCCGGCGCAACAGGTCCTGACGGGGTCCTGACGGGGTCCCGACGGGGTTCCGACGGGGTTCAGGGCGGCGGGGCCGGTGTGGCAGCGGTGCTGATGGTGGAGGCGGTGGTGCGCGCCCACCCGTGCGGCACCCGTCGCACGAGTCCCAGCCGTTCGAACTCCTGCAGCCACCCCGCCATCGGCCACTGGCCCCAGCGCTCCGCGTAGATGCGTCCGTTCCTCAGGATGTCGTTGAGGTGCTCGACGGGCGGGCTGCTGACCGGATGGTGCTGGTGGTAGGCGCGGGCATCCCCGATCCAGCCGAGACCCACCCCGGCGGCGATCGCGGTCCGGGCGAAGTCGGTGTCCTCTCCGCCGTAACCGACGTAGTCCTCGCAGAACCCGCCCGTGCGTTCCCAGGTCGCGCGGTGCGTCGCGAACGACAGTGACCAGAAGAGGTCGGGGTCCGTCGCGTCCAGGTGCTGGCCACGGTCCGGCATCGGGCGCGCAGGGTGTGGGTCGTCCCAGTCCTCGAGCTCCCGCGGGTCGTCGGGGTAGCCATCGGGGGGCGGTGGAGGAAGGTAGGTCACCGGCCCGGACCAGATCGACTCCGGCCTGCGCCCCACGACGTCTGCGTAGGCCGCCACCAGCTCGGCGCCGGGGAGGCAGTCCACGTCCAGGAGGACGACGACATCCGCGCCACCCTCGATCGCCCTCCGGACGCCGAGGTTGCGCGCGGCGGCCAGGGGCAGGCCACCGTGAGCCGTAGGGCCGTGGTGGACGACCGTGCGGTGCAGCGATCCGACGGAGTGCTCGGTGATGCCGGGATCGTCCATGGCGACCACGACGTAGGAGTCCGGGAGCTCGGTCCCTGACGCCAGTCCGAGGTGCTGCGCCGCGAGGTGCTCGTGGCGTCCGTGGGCGATCGTCACGACGGCGACGCCACTCATCCGGAACCGCCGCCGCGGACGCGCTGGCGGGTGGCCAGGACGACGTCCGCGAACCGATCGGCGGCACCGCCGTCGCACCAGCCTGCCCAGCCGCCTGCGTCCAGGGAGGCAGCCCGGGCGAGGACGGCGGGCCACTGCCCGGTGGGCCAGGTCCGGCAGACCACGGCGGGCCAGTCCGCCGCCAGGCAGTCGGCCGTCACGTGTTGCTCGTGGTGCGGACGCGACTGAGGGATGACGACTGCCGGCCTCCTGGCGGCTGCCGTCTCGGCGATCGCGTTCTGACCGGCATGGGTGACCACGACGTCCACCCGGTCCAACGTCGGCGACGGGTCCTCGACCCAGGTGTGCTCGTCAGCACCGAGGACGTGCCACTGCCAGTCGGGGGTCGCTGCTCGCGCTGCAGCGACGTCCTCGGCTCTCACCTGGTGTCCGCCGGAGCCGAGCATCAGCGCGACGGAGCGCGGGGCCACCGTCCTGGGGCGGGCGCGCGGCTCGCGCACCGGGTGGCGGGAGAGCGCGCCGACCGGCACGAGGCGCCGGGCGACGGCTTCCGGCAGCCCGGGGGACATACCGCGCGCGTCGGCGGGCCAGAACGCGACGAGCGCCTCCGCGGTTCCGAAGCCCAGGAGGTGGGCAGCGTCGTCGCGCTGTCCGGGCAGCACCACCGCGATGGTCGGCACTCCGTGCAGCCGCGCCAGGAGGAGGACCTCCACCGACACGTCCACGACGACCAGCTCCGGGCGCGCGGACTCGATCCAGGACGAGATCGCCGCGGCGCGAGCCCGGGCTCCGTCGTGCAGCAGTGGAGCCCAGTGGAGGTGGCCGTTCGCACCAGTGTCTCGAGGGTCGCCGTCGTCGTCGCGGGGGAGCTCGACCCAGTCACCGATCCATCGGGCCGGTCGCGGGAGGGTCGACAGTCCGGTCACGGCGACGCCGTCGCGGGACAGCCGGGCGGCGAGCACCTCGGCGCGTCGTCGGTGCCCCTCACCGACGTGGTGCACGTAGTAGCCGATCCGGTCGGTCACGCCGCGTCCTGCTGGCGGCCGAGATCTGCGTAGAGGTCGAGGTAGCGCGCGATCATGCGGTCGGCGCTGCACGTCGCCTCTGCGTGTGCGCGTACGGCCCCTCGGTCGAGCTGCACGGCGCTCGCCACGGCGTGGGTCAGCGCATCCACGTCGCCCGGTGCGGCCAGCACCCCTGCCTCGGGTGCCACCACCTGGGCGAGTCCTCCTCGCGCGAAGGCTGCCACCGGCGTCCCGCTGGCCATGGCTTCTGCTGCCACGAGGCCGTAGGGCTCGTCCCACACGGGCGTCACGACGGCTACCGACGAGCGACGCAGCAGGGCGGACAGTGCCTGCCCGTCCAGGTGGCCGGCATACCTCGCGCGTTGGCCGAGGCGTGGCGCGACCTCGCGCCGGAAGTACTCCTGGTCCTGGACGGGCCCCGCCAGCACGAGGGGTACGCCTGCGGCGCGGCACGCCTCGATCGCCAGGTGTGGTGCCTTCTCGGGGACGATCCGGCCCGACCAGACCGCAGGTCCGCCTCCTTCGCCCGGGGGCCAGTCGCGCAGGTCGAGGCCGTTGAGCACCACCTCGCTGTCGACCACGTGACGCCAGGCGTCCGCGGTCCACCCGCTCACCGCGACGAACCGCCCTGGCCGCGGGGACAGCGCGAGCGCGGACTCGAGCATCGGCAGCGGGGGAGTGTGCAACGTGGTCAGGAGCGGCACGTCGAGCGCGGAGGCCATCGCCACCGGAAGGTGGTGGAGGCTGTTGTTGTGGACGACGTCGTAGTCGTCCGTCCCGGTGCGGGACAGGGTCAGCATGAGGTCGAGGTAGGCGTGGTGGTCGGCGATCCACTCCGGGTGCGGTGCGTTCACGTCCGCCAGAGCAGCCGCGCTCAGCTCGACGGTCGCGAGCGGGAGCACGCGAACCGAGGGGTGCGAGGTGGATCCCGGACCGGCGAACAGGGTCACCTCGTGGCCGCGCTCGGACAGTCCGCGCGCCATGGTGTGCGTCATGGACTCCAACCCGCCGGCGAACGGCTCGGTGATGGGGTAGCGGCTGGACGCGATGAGGCAGATCCTCACCGCGCACCGTCGATCAGCGACTGGTAGATGCGGGCGTGCGCCGATGCGAGCTCGGTGCGCTGCCTGCGTCGTTGCTCGACGCTCGGCCCGGGGGCAACCCGACCGTCGTACGCCTCCTGCACGGCGGCGGCGAGGCTGTCGGCGTCGAGGTGGTGCTCGTCGTGCCCGTAATCGAGGACCGGTGCCTGGTCGGCGTAGTAGCCGCAGCTGGGGGCGATGACTGCGGTCCCGAGGTCGCGACACGCCTCCAGCCATCCGCTGTGGGTGCCGAACCTGTAGGGGAGGACCGACACGTCGAGCGAGGCGAGGTAGGCCCACAGCTCGTCGTCGCCGAGGTAGTCGTGGACGCGGAGGTCGATCCGACCCTGGTCGGCGTGCTCCCGCAACATGGACGCGAGCCCGGCGTCGTACCTGGCACCGTCGGGGTGCAGGACGTCGTGGTGTCCGTTCACCTGGAGCACGGCGTCCGGGAGGTCCCGTATCGCGTCGAGCAGGACCGGCACCAGGGGCTGCGGGTCCATGGCTGCCCTGAGGCTCTTGACGTGCAGGCCGACCCGGAACTGTCGAGCTCGGGAACCGCTGCGGCGTACGTTCCGCATCGTGGCTGCACGCCGCATGACGTCCAGCGGGACGACGTGCGGGTGCGGCAGCACGTGGGCTGTCCGGCCCCATCGCCGCTGGATCTCGTCGGCGGCGCCGCGCGTCAGGGTGATCAGTGCGTCGGCCGCCGGGACGAGGACGTCGAGGTGCCGGTCGTGGGCCGCCCGGTCGGCGTGGTGCGGGTTGCGCAGGTCGTGGATTGTGAAGACGAGGGGCTTGCGACGGCGCTTCAGCGTCGCGACCAGCTCGCGCAGGTCTGCCTCACTGCGCGCGTCGAAGCCGAAGTGCAGGTGGAACACGTCGAACTCGTGGGAATCAGCCCAGGACGGCTGCAGCATCACCGGCGGCCACCAACGCTGGGAAGCCGCGGCCCGGCCGTCAGGGTCGGGGTCGGGGAGCCTGATCGGCCCTGGTCCGTCCTCCGGGGACAGGTGGCGGACATAGACGTGGTTCGCCGGCACCGAGGCCACGACCGGCTGGTGCGCGCGCCGGCGACGTGGGGCAGGGGGGACGACCGCCTCCGTCCCGGTGCGGAGGCTTGCTTCAGACGTGGTCACGGCCGCAGGTACCCCGTGGCGAGCACCTCATGCTGGTCCGGCCGGACTTCTTGGTGGCCATCGACGCGCGGCCGACATCTCACGGTCGATGCGCGCTGCGGTTGGCTTCCACGGGCGCGTGGAGTCCGTGTGTCAGCGCCCACAGCACTGCCTTCGTACGGCTCTCGACACCGATCGCTCGGTAGGCTCCCCGGATGTAGGACTTCACCGAGTTGATGCTCAGGTTGTAGCGGTCGGCGATCTCGTGGTTGCTCATGCCGGCTGCGATCAGGGTCAGTACGTCCGACTCGCGCGCGGTGAGCCCGGAGAGTTGTCCCGGCCACTGCTCGCGTGGACGATCGTTCTCCGGTGCGACGACGTGGTCGCCGCGGTGGATGGCGTGCAACGCCGTGACCAGGTCGCGGCGCGGCAGGGCGGTGCTGAGGTAGCCGGCGTACCCGCGGGCGAGGAACGCTCCAGCGGTCCGTCGTCGGAACGCGCCGGTGAGCACCGCGACCCGGTGGACCTGGGGGTCGGCCAAGAGGCGGGAGAGGCGTGCGGGCTCATCGTGCGGTTGGTGCGCTGGGTCGACAAACATCACGTCGATCGCGCTGTGTGCGCGTGAGGGACCAGGCACGACCTGGATGTCGGAGCCCTCTCGGCCGACGATCGATGAGACACCCGCGACGACCACGTCGGAGTGGTTGAGCAAAGCGATGCGCATGATGGAGATCGTCCTTCCGAGGAACATCAGCTGGAGGACGCGAGGCGGGGGTCAAAGGCGCGCGAGGACTCCAACTTATCGGGCGGCGGGGGCGCTGCAGGCGTCGGCCCCGTTGCACGACGACGCGCCCTGCGAGCGGGACCCGTCTTCCGGACGGACCGGACCGCGAGGTCTGGGCGGTCCGGTCCTCGACGTTCGAACCGGCAGGGGACCGGTCGACGTCGTGCGCTGGAGTACCCGGTTGTGGGGCGTTGACCCTGCGGAGTGGTGGGCGCGTGATGAGTCGATAGACCCACCCGCGAGGGCGATTTGCCGAAGATGCTTGACAGGTACATTCTTCGCCGTCTTCGAGTGACCTCACCACTACCGGGTGGTGGTTCCACCCGCGATGGGTGATCGTTGACAGTGCGACCTGGCCCCGGAAGAAGGCCAGGTCGCACCCATGCCTTCAGGACGCTACGGCGTGCCACCGACAGTGGGCCGCAGTCGAGATCCGCGGCGCCTGTGGTCAGCGTGCGGGTTGCGGGAGCCACAGCGTGTGCGGCCCCCGCTCCCCGGATGGTGGGATCAGACGTGGGCGGAGCTGCGGCGCTGCGTCATCTGCCAGATGACCAGGGCGATGACCGCACCGAGGATCGAGCCGATGATTCCGGCGGGCTGGAGGAAGCCGTCGCCGGCGTCCTTGCCGAAGAGCAGGTAGCCGAGGAAACCGCCGACCAGCGAGCCGACGATGCCGAGCCCGATGGTCGCCACGATCGACATGTCCTGGCGTCCGGGTACGAGCAGCCGGGCCACGAAGCCGGCAATGGCACCGACCACGAGGATGGTGAGGATGAGTCCGAGCATGTGAGTGCCTTCCGTTCGAGGGCCGCTGTGGCGGCCCTTGGGGTACACGAAAACACCCCAGGGGGAGGTCAAACACACCCCGGGGTGGGTTAGGCTCACCTCTGTGACCCCGCCTGCCCGTCCCATCCAGGTCGCGATCGTCGATGACTACGACGTCGTGGTCGTCGGTGTCGCGAACATGCTCGAGCCCTACCGCGAGCGTGTGGTCGTGGCCGAGCTCGACACCAACAAGCCGCTGGTCGACGAGGTGGACGTCGCGCTCTACGACTCCTTCGCCCAGCCGGAGTCCGACCACGACGAGGTCAGGACGCTCATCGACAACCCGCGTGCCCACAAGGTGGTGATCTACACGTGGAACTTCCACCCCGACCTCCTCGACATGGCACGCGAGCTCGGCGTGGACGGATACCTCTCCAAGGCGCTGTCGGCTCGTGAGCTGGTGGCGGCGCTCGAGGCCGTCCACAGCGGCGAGACCGTGATCAACGAGCCCTCCACGAGGACCATCCGCACCACCGCCGGCGACTGGCCCGGACGCAGTGAGGGCCTGTCCGACCGCGAGGCCGAGATCCTCGCCCTGATCACCCAGGGCAAGAACAACGCCGAGGTGGCGGCGCTGACCTACCTCAGTCCCAACACGGTCAAGTCCTACATCCGCGGGCTCTACCGCAAGATCGACGTCGAGAGCCGCACCCAGGCCGTGCTGTGGGGCGTACGCCACGGGTTCATGCCCGACCACCGCCGCATCGACCACTGGCGCGGCGGCCCGTGAGCGCCAACCGTTGGCTGCAATCGCGATCCTGCGAGGCGGAACCTCGACCGGAAGCTCTCGCCGTCTGCTGCGTCGATGCGCCCAACCATTCGACAAACGGCGAGTTCACCCGGATCGTCACCCCTGGGTCGGCCCGGCCACGCCGCCGTGCAGCCGGGTGATGCGATGCCGACTGCCGCTGCGGACGCCGACGAGCGTCAGGCCGACGTCTCCACCTTCGTGCCCAAGTTGGCGTTGAGGACGAACGCGGTTGCCGACAGGCGCGGTGGGGCGAATCAGCCGATGCGGACGGTTGCGGTGCCGGTACGTTGCGTGGACCGTCCGGTGACCCTGATGCGCGCCTCTCCGGGCTCGAGGGTGCGGGGAAGCTTGACCCGCAGCACGAGGGTGCTGGCGTCGGCGCGCACGTCAGTGCGGCTGAGGCGCTGACCGGCGACCGTGACCACGTAACGTTCGCCGAACCCGAGCCCGTCCACCCGGAGTCGGATCGTCTTCCCGGGTGTGGCGCGCGACGGTGCCTGGACCGTGAGCTGGGCGGGTGCTCGCACGGCGACGACCGATGTGCTCGCGCTCGTGGAGCCGAGCTCGTTCGACGCGATCATCCGGAAGGTGTGCAGCCCGGCGCGGTCGAGCCTGACCTTGATGGACCCGTTCGCAGGGATGGGCGCGGTGCCGTACGCGTCGCTCAGCAGCTTCTGCAGCGCGCCGGTCGCACGCAGGGTCGCGTCTCCTTGGCTGGTCCAGCTCACGGTGGCCGTGCGGCCGCGCCTGATGGTGGGCTCGCCGTCAGGGGTCAACGCGGCCTCGCGGGAGCCGTTCGGGACCTGGATCGACAGCTCGACGGAGGGGGCTTGGTTGGTGGCCACGGCCGCGGTGCTGCTCGAGCGAGTCGACGCGTCGGTGTAGCCAGGCCTCGTGGCGACCACCATGACGCTGATGCGCTGGCCTCGGTGGGCGGGGGTGAGGAGCAGGGACTCGCCGGTGGCTGCAGCGATCGGGGTGTCGTCGGCGAACCAGGCGAAGCGATACGTCGTGGCTGCGGGCGTGGTGGGCCCGGTGGTCGCGGTGAGCACCTGCCCGACCCGTGCCGTACCGCTGATCGCGGCCGACGGAGCGGTGGCAAAGGACGCAGGCGCGACGGTTGCAGTGGCCGCGGAGGAGGCAGTGATGTCGACGTAACCGTCGCGGGACGCGGTCACCTTCAGGGTGATCTGCTTGCCGACCAGGTCCGGGCTCAGCACGAGCTGGTCACGGTCAGCAGCCACGACCGGGCTGCCGTCTGCGAACCAGCTGTAGGCGTAGGTGTCGGCGGCCGGCGAGGGCGCGGAGACGACCGCCTTCAGAACGGCGTCCACCACGGCGTTGCCGCTGAGTGCGACGGCAGGCGCCGTCGTGAAGACAGCGCCGGTCACTGCCTCGGTGGGCTCGGAGGTGTCGGTGGCGTCGGTGTAGCCGTCGCGGACCGCGGTCACGGTGACGGTGATGGTCTTGCCCACCATGGCCGGGGTGAGGTCGAGGGTCCGGGCGGTGGCGTCGGCGATGGGGGTGCCGTCGGCGGACCAGGTGTAGGTGAACGACTCAGCGGACGGGGTCGTCGTACCGAGCTGTGCGGGCCCGGGGGAGGCCGTCAGGGTGCCGCCCACCACGGGCGTGCCGGTGATCATGGCGTTCGGGCCGGTGGCGAAGGCGGCCTTCGCGACGGCAGCGGTGGGGTCGGAGGTGTCGGCGGCGTCGACGTAGCCGTCGCGGACTGCGGTCACGGTGACGATGATGGTCTTGCCGGCCATGGCAGGGGTGAGGTCGAGGGTGCGGGCGGTGGCGGCGGCGATCGTCGTGCCGTCGGCAGCCCATGTGTAGGTGAACGAATCAGCAGCAGGCGTCGTCGAACCCAGCTGCGCCGGGCCCGGCGTGGCGGTCAGCGTGCCGCCCACCACGGGCGTGCCGGTGATGGCCGCGGTGGGGCCGGTGGTGAAGGTCGGCTTCGCGATGACGTCGAGCGTGACCGGCCCGTCCACCCGGCGGACCACGTTGTTGCTGGAGTCTGCGAGGTAGAGGTTGCCGGCTGCGTCGATGGCCAGGCCCTCGGTGTCGTTCAACTGGGCGGACCTCGACGGTCCGCCGTCCCCGGTGTAGCCCGCCGTACCAGTACCAGCGACGGTCGAGATGACCCCGTCAGGGGCGACCTTGCGCACCTGGTTGGTGCCGAACTGGTTGAAGAAGACGTTGCCCGAGGCGTCCACCGCCATCCCGCCCGGGGTGCTCAACCGGGCGAGGGTTGCCTGACCCCCGTCGCCGGTGGATCCGGCAACTCCGGTCCCCGCGTAGGTGGAGATGATCCCCTGTGGCGTGACCTTGCGGATCACGTGGTTGGAGATCTCGGCGAAGTAGACGTTGCCCGCCGCGTCGACCCCCACGCCGTAGGGCGACCGAATCTGCGCCGAGGTGCCCGGGCCCCCGTCGCCGCTGTAGCCCGACGTGCCGGTGCCGGCGATCGTGGTGATGATCCCGTCCGGGGTGATCTTGCGGACGTAGCCGTTGCCCTGATCGGTGAAGTAGACCGTGCCGGCCGCGTCGATGGCCATGCTCGCCACGCGCAGCCTGGCCAGGGTTGCCGGACCCCCGTCGCCGCTGAACCCGCTGATGCCGGTCCCTCCGTAGGTGGTGATCGTCCCCTGGAGGTCGACCTTGCGGATCCGGTTGTTGCCGTCGTCGCCGATGTAGAGGGTGCCTGCCGCGTCGACGGCGATGCTGTAGGGATTGTTGAGCTGGGCCGAGGTCGCCGGTCCGCCGTCCCCGCTGAATCCGCCGGTCCCGTTCCCGGCGACGGTGGTGATGGTGCCGTCAGTGGCCACCTTGCGGATCCGGTTGTTGCCGTTGTCGACGACGTAGACGTTGCCCGCTCCATCCACGGCCAGGTTGGACGGGTAGATCAGTCTGGCCGAGGTCGCGGCGCCCCCGTCGCCGGAGAAGCCCGGCGTGCCGGTACCGGCGATCGTGCGGATCGGGGTGGTGCCGTTGTCCCCCGACGCGCTCGGCATCAGGTCATTGGTGCCCGAAAAGGCCGCTCTCACCCGGTACCTGCCGATGGCGAGCGTCGACACCGACAGCACGGCCTTGCCGTTGACGACGGCGGCTGAGCCCAGCACCGTGGATCCGGCCCGGAACTCCACGGTCCCGCCGTCGATCGCCGGCCCGGTGCTAGAGACGGTCGCGGTGAACTCCACCGGCTCTCCGACGTAGACCTGGGATGCCGATACGACCAGCTTCGTGGCGGTTGGCACCTGAGCCATCACCGCAGCCGCGACAACCTGGCTGGACGGTCGCACCACCGCGGCCTGCGCCGAAGCTCCTGGCCCTCCCACCGCGAGACCGGCGGCGACCACCGCGACGACGGACAGCACTGCGGTGCGAGGCGCAGACGACATGAAAGAACTCCCCGGGGTACGGCTGCACGCGCAGCGGCGTCACATTAAGCGGCGGGAAACACCCTCCGCAGGCAAACCGACAAGCCCGTCCAGGCCACGGTTGGCAATGGGCCGCGGGTAGTGGCGGAGGTCATGTGCGACGACCCGGGCCAGAGAGGCCACGTGGCGGGGGTGGCCCCCGGCATCGTCCTGGGGATGCCGGGTACCCCCAGGTCCATGACGGGACGGGTGAGGCTGGTGGCGCGCATCCTGGCCAGGGCCACGCGCCTCGTGGGATCCGTCGTGCGGATGTCCTCGCACGCGAGGAGCGCCGCCCGCCGACGACGCGCTCCGGGCCCGGACTCCGGGACGGGGCTCGGCCGACTCACCGATCGCGAGCTCGTCCGCGCGTGGGAGCACACGTCGCGCTACCTCGCCACGGACCTCGAGCCCACGCGACGCCTGACCCTGGTGATCACTCGTCAGCACCTGCTGGACGAGCTGCGGGAGAGACGCCTGGACGCCGTGGCGCGGTCCGGTCGGCGGCCCGGTCGGCGGTGAGCAGCTCGCGCAGCGGGCCGATGCGCGCGAGGGCGGCGTCCAGCATCTCGGGGCGTGCGCGGTACCACGCCAGGTGCGCCGCCTCCACCGTCCCGGGCGCGATCCGGCGCCACTCGACGGTCCAGTCGGCAGTGGGTGGGACGTCGAGCCCGTGGGCGGCCACCACCTCGGGGTGGAGCGGCGCGTGGATGGAGGTCAGCAAGGGGCGCTCGACCGCTGGTGCACACGCGTCGAGGCCGAGCGCTGCGCGCAACCTCGCCGCGACCGGCTCGAGCAGCGCGTTGCCGGGATGGTTGATCGTCCGCATCGTGTCCGCCGTGGGCCGGGTGAGCAGGTCGCTCACCACGACGGTCCCGTGGGCGCGCTCGCGGCGCGACAGCTCCCCGACCGACGCCGCCGCCACCGCGTGCACGGCAGCGGAGGTGAGCCCGAGCGGGGCGCGTGCCGTCCGTCCCGCGCGCAGGTCGTCAGCGGCGAGCACCGTGCGGATGTCGTGGTACGGCACCACTGGAGGGTCCGGGCGGTCGAGGTCCGGCGGGTGCACGAGCAGGTGGAACGGGTGCAGTCCGGCGTACCTCAGGCTCGGGACCAGGGCGACGCGTGCACTCGGCGGGAGGACGGCACGCAGCTGCGAGGTGCCGAGGGGCAGGCCGCGGTAGTCGTCCGACGTCGGTTGAGCGACCAGCAGGTCCGCTCGTGACAGGAGCCCATGCAGCGCGACGACGTCTGCGGAGGTCATCTCGTGCAGTGCCGGGAGCCTCAGCGTGCGGACGTCGCCGGCGTCGAGCAGCAGGCGGAGCGACTCGGCCTGGCAGTTGCCCACGATGACCAGGAGCGGTCGGTCGTCGCTCACGGGCGCCACCCGCCCAGCCACGACTCCAACGTGTGGTCGGCGGCCCACGGTCGGAGCCCGGTGCGGACCGGCGGCCCGGCGGGCGCGAGCGCGGGCCGGCCCCAGCGAGCGGCCCGGCGCAGGAGGCGCAGGTCGTGCAGCTCGGCGCAGCCGTCAGCGACCGCTGCGCGTGCCGAGGAGCCGTCCAGGGCGGTGAGCAGTGCACCCCAGGCCGCGGCGTCACCGGCGAGGCCCCGTCGGACGACCAGGTGCAGGCGAGCGGTGTCGGGGACGGCCTGCCCGGCCGGCAGGAGGCGCGGGTCGTCACCCACGACGGCCCGGTGGTGCGCACCGAGCCGCACCGCGGCCCGGGGGAGCGCGGCGAGCACCGAGTCGAGGGTGACGAGCAGCTCGGTGTCGGTGAGCCCGGGCTCGCAGGTCACCACCAGGTCGGCCGGGCCGCGCGCGAGCCCGCGCCAGGTCGTCCCGGCAGCCGAGGTCCGGTCGGCGACCGCCACGGTCTCCTCCAGGTGGGCATCGGGATGGCGGCCGCGTGCTCCCGCGTCGGGGCCGTCGTGCCAGGCGACGGCGTCGGGGCAGTGGGCGAGCAGGCCTCCGGCCGTCCACGACCGGTGCGCGAGCTCCCAGTCCTCGCCGCCGTAGGCGCGGAACGTCTCGTCGAAGCCGCCGACCTCGTCGAACCACCACCGGCTGCAGGCGAGCACCGCCCCGATGACGAACCGGTGTGCGGTCGCGTCGGCGTCGAGCAGGTCGCGGGTCTCGGCGTAGGCCGCGCGGAGCCACTCCGGCTCGGGCAGCTCGGTCAGCGGCGCCACGTCCTCGACCGGGTCACCGGGAGGCACGCGGGACAGGTCGGCGTGGCGACGGCGGCCCACCACGAGGGCCTCCGGGACCGACTCGGGCAGCCGCACCATGCGCTCGACGAACCCGGGCTCGGGCGTGGTGTCCGCATCGAGCAGCACCACCACCTCGCCGGTGCTCGCGGCCACCCCCAGGTTGCGCACGGCCGCGGCCCGGAAGCCCTCGTCGGCCTGTCGCACCAGCTGCACCCCGGCCGGGACCGTCGGGCGCCGCCGCGAGCCGTCGTCGGCGACGACGACCTCGTCCGGTGGGCGAGTCTGCCGGCGCAGCGCTGCGAGGGTGCGGTCGAGCGCCGCCTGCTGCTCGTAGTGCGCCACCACGACCGACACGGTCCGGCGAGGTGCTCGTCGTGGTGCGAGGTCCCACCGGTTGCCGACCACGCTCGTCCCGTAGGGCGGCGTCGTCACCCGTTCACCGAGAGCCACCAGGCACGATAGGCCGCCGCCGTGTCCTCGAGCCCCGGCCCGAGATCGGTCCCGGGCGGGGTCCACGTCGAGGCCGGGCTCTGCAGCGCAGCCTCCAGGGCGGGGACGAGCGACCCGTCGTCGAAGATGGTCGTCGTCCCGGGTCGCAGCTCTGCCATCTCGCGTGCGTAGGCCCCGTCACGGACGAGGGGCCGGCGTCCGGCGGCGATCCACGAGTTGAGGCTCCCGGACGCCGACACGTTGCGGTGCGCCACCACCGGCACCGTCACGCGTCGCAGAGCACGCCGCAGGTCGTCCTCCCGGACGCGGCCGGTGACGTCGACGGGCACGCCCCGGGCGCGGCTGGTCCGCAGGAGCGCCTCGACCTCGTCGTCGTGCCCGGGGGCGGCTCCACCGAGGACCCGCACCTGCACCGATCGGCCGGAGCGCCGCAGCGCCGCTGCCGCACGGACCACCTGGCGGTGCCCCTTGCCGGGGTACACGAAGCCGAAGACGCCGAGCACCGGGTCGACGTCGCGCTCGATGGTGTCCGGCTCCTGTGCGGGCCCGCGGAAGACCGGGAGCGGGATGACGGACCCACGCGGATCGTCGCTGCACCACCGACCGACCAGCGAGTGCTCGTGCCAGGAGTTCGTGACCCAGGCGCGAGTGGCCCGGACCATGCGGCCGTACGCCGCGGCGCGGGCCCGGAACACCGGCCCGTCCGTGGGCTGGGGGACGTCGTGGAGCGTCAGCGTCAGCGTCACCCGCCGCGCCAGGAGCTCGACCGCGGACGCTGCCTCCGCCGGGTCGCGGGAGAGCAGGCGGTCCGTGACGTGCAGGTGGACGGGAGCACCGGGTGCCAGCTCGTCGACGTGGCGCGCCACGGGAGCACCGGCGGCGCCGGCCACCTCGCCGGCGTAACGCGTCACGCCGTGGGTGTCGGGGCCCAGCAGGAGGTGGTGGGGCGTCACGTGGTCGTGTGCGCGGAGGGCGGGGGACTGCAGCACCCCGGCATCCTTCCCGTTCGCGGGCGGACCGGGCTCCCCCCAAAGCGTAGGAGGGGGCGCAGGTGCCGGCGGATCCTCAGACCCCGAGCGTCGCCGGGTCGGTGTTGGCGCCGCAGACCACGACGGCGACCCGCTCGCCGGGTGCCGGCACGTAGGCACCCGAGAGGAGGGCGGCGTACGCAGTGGCGGCGCCATGCTCGGAGGCGATGCGGTAGTCGCGCCACAGCGCCTCTCGCGCCGCGACGATGTCGTCGTCGGGCACGAGCACGGAGACGGGCGGCTCGGCCACCTGCGCGGCGAAGGCGAGGTCGCCGACGCGCCGCGCTCCGAGGGAGTCCGCCGCCACCCCGGAGACCTGGACGTCGACGGGGGCACCCGCGGCCATGGCGGCGTGCAGGGTCGGGATCGTCGCCGGCTCGACGGCGACGACCTGCGCGCGACCGCGCGCGGCCGCAGCCACACCGGCGTAGAGCCCACCGCCCCCGACGGCCACCACGATCGTGTCGATGCCCGGCTCGTCCTCGAGCACCTCCTCGGCCAGCGTGCCGGCGCCGGCCACCACGTCGGGCTGGTCGTAGGCGTGTGCGAAGACGGCTCCCTCGGCCTCCGCGAACGCGACGGCGGCCTCGTAGGCCTCGGCGTACTCCTGGCCCACCCGTCGCACCAGTGCGCCGTAGGCCTCGATCCGGGCGACCTTCACCACCGGCGCGGTCTCCGGCACGATCACGGTCGCGCGGATGCCGAGCGCGCGGGCGGCGTAGGCCTGGGCGAGGCCGGCGTTGCCGCCCGAGGCGACCACGATCCCGGCGTCGCCGAGCTCTCCTCGCTCGAGCGCGCCGAGCTGCCGGTTGAAGGCGCCGCGCGTCTTGAAGACCCCGCAGTGCTGGAGGTGCTCGCACTTGAGCCAGACGTCGTCCGAGCCGGCCGGGGCGAGCAGAGGAGTACGTCGCACACGTCCCGCGATCCGGTCACGGGCGGCCAGCACGTCGTCGCGGGTGATCAGCACGGGGCCAGTATTCGCGACGGTCGGCAACCGGATCAGCGCAGGGTCAGGGTCGCCGACACGACGCACAGCGTGGCGCAGATGGAGCCCCAGCCGGCGAGCTTGAGCAAGGGGATCCGGAGGCCCGCCGAGCGGCAGCGCTGGAGCCACAGGAGGGTGGCCAGGGAGGCCCACGGCGTGATGAGCGCGCCTGCGTTGACGCCGATCAGGGTGGCCACGAGCCGGCGCACGTCGTCTGCGGCCGACGGCTCGACGAGGAGGTAGGCCGGAAGGTTGTTGACGAGGTTGGCGATGAGCGCGGAGGCTCCCGAGAGGTGCAGGAGGTCGAGCGTGCGAGTGCCGGTGCCGACCGCGGGCGCGAGCCAGTCGAGCAGGCCCTCGGACTGGGCGATCCGCAGCAGTCCGGCGACGAGGACGAACACCCCGGCCATCAGCCAGGGCGGGCTGACCTCGCGGAGCAGCGACGGCGCCCGCCACGCGGTCGCGGCGAGCAGGACGCCGGCGGACGCGAGGGAGACGACCGCGGGCTCGAGGCCGATCGCGAAGAGCGGTCCGATGGCCAGGCACACGACGCCGCTGATCACGAGCAGCGCACGGTCGTGGGGCTCGGCCGGCGGGTCGACGTCGTAGGTCCCGCGCAGCGCCCGCCGCTGGAGAACGGCGATCAGGACGAGCGTCACCACGATTGCGGTCACCGCCGGCAGGGCCGCGGTCCGGACGTAGTCGGCATGTCCGGCTCCGAGGTCCTCGAACCGGTGGACCGCGAGCAGGTTGGTGAGGTTCGAGACAGGGAGCAGGAGCGAGCCGGTGTTGGCGATCCAGAGCGTCGTGAGCGCGAACGGCATCGGCGCGATGCCGGTCTGCTGGGCGATCGCCAGGCCGACCGGGGTCAGCAGGACCGCGGTCGTGTCGAGGCTCAGCACGATCGTGCAGACGACCGCCAGCGCCGCGAAGGTGAGCCACAGGAGCAGGACCCGGTGGCGGGCACGACGAGCCATCGCGTGCGCCGCGACGTCGAACACTCCGGCCAGCTGGGCGATCTCGGCGGTCACCGTGATGGCGACGAGGAAGATCGCGACCGGGAGGACCTGCACGACGACAGGGTGGAGGGCGTCTGTCACGGGGATCAGGATGACGGATCGGGCTCGGGGAGGGGCCCGAACACCTGGTTGCAGGTCCAGCCGGCGCAGGTCACGAGCTGCGCACGCCGTTGCTCGAGCGCGGCGACGACGTCGGCGTAGCGCGGGTCGTCCACGACGTTGACCATCCCGTCGGGGTCGGTGAGGCGGTCGTAGAGGAACGCGTCGGTCCCGTCGGTGCCGTAGAGGTAGCGCTCGGTCCGCACGCCGCGGTGGGACCAGCCGTCGCCGAGGGTGCGCCCGGTCTGGATGAGCGTGGTGTCGCGGAAGGGCTGCTCGTCGCCCATCAGCGTCGGGACCAGCGAGGTGCCGTCGATCGTCCACTGGGGTTGTACGCCGGTGAGGTCGGCGAAGGTCGCCGGGAGGTCGACCAGCGTGACCGGCAGGTCGGAGGTGGTGCCGGCCGGGATGCCCGGGCCGCGGACGACGAGCGGCACCTGGAGCGCCTCGTCGGTCAGCACGTCCTTGCCCGTGTAGCGGTGCTCGCCGAGGGAGTAGCCGTTGTCGGAGGAGAAGACGATGTAGGTGTCGTCGAGCACGCCGGCCTCGTCGAGGGTCTGCACGAGCGACCCGACGGCCCGGTCGACGGCCTGCAGCGACTCGAGCCGGGCGGAGTTCTCGGCGTGGACCTCCTCCCGGTCGACCGGCGGGAGGTTGCGCAGGTAGCGGGGCTGGTCCGAGACGTCGGCCTCGTCGAAGGCCGGGTCGTCGAAGGACGCCGGGCGCTGGTCGGCGAAGGTGCCGCGGTCCTGCGGCATCGGCGGCGGCAGGCTGCGTCCGCCCTCCGGCGTGATCCGGTAGTGGGGCGCGAGGTGCCAGGCGTAGACCACGAAGGGGTCACCGGTCGCGGCGAAGTCGCGGATCGAGGTGTCGGTGTGGTCCTCGATCACGGTCGTGATGTAGCTGTCCGTGTAGCGCGTCGGGGTGCCGTCGCCGGTCATCGAGAAGTTCACGTAGTCGTAGGTGCCGCGGGTCAGCGCGTCCCACCGCCCCCAGCCCGCGGGGCGGACGCTGCTCGGGTGGTAGCCGTTGAGGAACTTGCCGGCGAAGCCGGTCTGGTATCCCGCGTCGCGGAACCACACGCTCGCCTCGCGGGTCGGGTCGAGCGCCTGGAAGCCGCCGTGCTCACCGCGGTTGTGCTGCACGCCGTTGTTTTGCGCGTACTGGCCGGTGGCCAGCTGCGCGCGAGCGGGGCAGCAGAGCGGGTGCGGCGAGATGGCGTCGGTGAACTCCATGCCCTGGTCGGCGAGCAGGCGGCGGGTGATCGGCATGTGGTCGAGGTCGTCGTCGCGCATGTCGTCGGTGAGGACGAAGACGATGTTGGGCCTCGACGGGACTGCCGCGTCCGTGGGCGTCTGCGTGCCCTGCGCCAGGCTCACCGATCCCGCACCGGAGGTGCCCGACCCGTCGGTGATCGTCACGGTCGCCAGGGTGGCCACGAGGACGACCAGCAGAGCAGCCGCGATTGACTGTGCCCACGCTCGCATCTACGCATTCCTCGCCGGGCCCGTGAAGGACCTGTGTCTCGCCCTGTGTCGGCGCAACAGTAGGCGGGTCGCGGGCCCTTCCCAAGACGACACGACGACTGGGGGAAGGTCGTCGGAACCGTTACGCTTTGACCTCGCCGACGCCTGCGACCCACGACCAGAAAGAGCACCAGCGCCGACCATGGACGACAGTCAAAGTCCCCGCACGACCGCACTGATCCTCGGGTGCGCGTCGTGACCCCCCTCCTGCTGCTGCTCGTCTCGCTGGCCCTCGTGGCCGCCTGTGGACTCTTCGTCGCGGCCGAGTTCTCGTTCGTCACCGTCGACCGGCCGAGCGTCGAGCGCGCCGCCGCATCCGGTGACGAGGGCGCGCGCGGAGTCCAGCTCGCGCTGCGCTCGCTGTCCACCCAGCTCTCCGGCGCCCAGGTCGGCATCACCGTCACCAACCTCGCCATCGGCTTCCTGGCCGAGCCGGCGATCTCCGACCTCGTCCGCGGCCCCCTGACGTCCGCCGGGGTCCCCGAGGGCGTCGTCACCCCGCTGTCGCTGTTCCTCGGCCTGGCCCTCGGCACGGTGATGACGATGATCTTCGGCGAGATGGTGCCGAAGAACATCGCGATCGCGAAGCCGCTCGAGACCGCCCGGACGACGCAGGGCTTCATGCGCGGCTTCACGGCGCTCACCAAGCGCCCGATCCGGATCCTCAACGGCTCCGCCAACGCGATCGTGCGCCGCCTCGGGATCGAGCCGCAGGAAGAGCTCCGCTCGGCCCGCAGCTCCCAGGAGCTGTCCTCGCTCGTCCAGCGCTCGGCCGACCAGGGCACCCTCGACGCCGACACCGCCGAGCTCGTCGAGCGCTCGGTCGAGTTCGGCACCCGCACCGCCGGCGAGATCATGACGCCGCGCGTGCGCACGACGACCGTCGAGGACGGCGACCGCGTCTCCTCGGTCATCGACCTGGCCCGCCAGACCGGCCACTCGCGCTTCCCCGTCCTCGACGCGGAGGACACCGTCGTCGGCACGGTCCACGTCAAGCACGCCGTCGCCGTCCCGGTGCACGAGCGGGCCACGACCCGGATCAGGCACGTCATGGTCAAGCCCGTCGTCGTGCCCGACAGCCTCCGGCTCGACCCCCTGCTCGCCCTGCTGCGCCAGGACGGCTTCCAGATGGCCATCGTGCTCGACGAGTACGGCGGCCACGCCGGCATCGTGACGCTCGAGGACGTGGTCGAGGAGATCGTCGGCGACATCTCCGACGAGCACGACCGGCTGGGGGCCCGCATCCGGCAGCGCCGCGACGGCAGCTGGACGCTGTCCGGGCTGCTGCGTCCCGACGAGGTCGAGGACGTCACCGACGTCGAGCTGCCCGACCACGAGGACTACGACACCGTGGCCGGCCTCGTCATGCGCGAGCTCGGCAAGATCCCGGCGCCCGGCGACCGGATCGAGCTCGCGGTCCCGGACCGCAGCGACCCCCACGAGCCCCGGCAGCGCCTCGTGACGCTCACGGTGGAGCGGATGGACGGCCTGCGCATCGACCGCCTCGACCTGCGCGTCGTGGCCACGACCCCGGTGGGAGGCTCCGATGAACGGTGACCTCTTCGGCGTCGTCCTCGCCGTCGTCCTGCTCGCTCTCAACGCCTTCTTCGTGGGCGCCGAGTTCGCCCTGCTCGCCGCCCGGCGCAGCCAGATCGAGCCACGCGCCCAGGAGGGCTCCCGCTCAGCCCGCACGACGCTCCGCGCGATGGAGAACGTCTCGCTCGTCATGGCCGGCGCCCAGCTCGGCATCACCGTCTGCTCGCTCGGCCTCGGTGCGATCGGTGAGCCCGCGGTCGCCCACCTGCTCGAACCGCTCTTCCACCAGGCGCGCCTGCCCGACGACCTGCTCCACCCGGTGTCGTTCGTGGTGGCCATGTCGATCGTGGTCTACCTCCACGTCGTGCTCGGCGAGATGGTCCCCAAGAACATCGCGCTGGCCGGCGCCGACCGCGCCGCGATGGTGCTGAGCCCCCCGATGATGGTGATCGTGACCGTGCTGCGCCCGGTCATCGCCGTGATGAACATGATCGCCAACGGCGTCCTGCGCCTGCTCCGGATCGAGCCCAAGGACGAGGTCCACTCGAGCTTCACGCGCGAGGAGGTCGCCGCCCTCGTGGAGGAGTCGCGCGGCGAGGGCCTGATCGAGGCCGAGGAGTACGACCGCCTCGCCGGCGCCCTGGGCTTCACCGAGAAGGCCGTGTCGTCGATCCTCATGACGCCCGACACCCTGGCGACCGTGGCCCCCGGCTCGACGGTGGCGGACGTCGAGGCCGTGTGCGCCTCGACCGGGTTCAGCAGGTTCCCCGTCGCGACCGCCGACGGGTCGCTGCTCGGCTACCTCCACATCAAGGACGCCCTGGAGTCCGACGACGACAGGCGATCACGGGTCATCGAGGACAAGTGGATCCGGCCCTTCGCGACCGTCCACCCCGACGACCTGCTCCACGACGCCCTGGAGAGCCTCCAGGTCAAGGGCGCCCACATGGCCCGGGTGGTGCAGCGTGACGGGGAGGTCGTCGGCCTGGTGACGCTCGAGGACGTGCTCGAGGAGCTCGTCGGCGAGATCCGCGACGCGGCGCACCACGACGTGGCGCCGCTGGACGCCTAGTCCCTCGGTAGGGTTCGACCGTGCCAGAGGAAGCGTCCCGCGTCTGGACCGTGCCCAACATCATCAGTGTGGTGCGGCTCGCCGGTGTGCCCTTGTTCCTCTGGCTGGTCCTCGGCCCGGAGGCCGACGCGATCGCGCTCGTCGTGCTGATGGTGGCGGGGTTCACCGACTTCCTCGACGGCTGGCTGGCCCGGCGGCTCAACCAGTACTCCAAGCTCGGCGAGATCCTCGACCCCGTCGCCGACCGGCTCTACATCCTGGCCGTCGTCATCGGGCTGTTCCTGCGCGACATCATCCCGTGGTGGGTCGCGATCGCCCTGCCGCTGCGCGACCTCCTCCTCTGGGGACTGGTGCCGATCCTGCGCACCCGGGGCTTCTCCGCCCTGCCGGTGCACTTCCTCGGCAAGGCCGCGACCTTCAACCTGCTCTACGCCTTCCCGCTGCTGCTGCTCGGCGAGGGCGACGGGATCGTCGCCACCCTCGCCCGCACGTTCGGCTGGGCCTTCGCGTGGTGGGGGATCGGCCTCTACTGGTGGGCGGGCGTGCTCTACGCCTGGCAGGTGCGCAAGCTGATCCGCGAGACGCCACGGCGTACGTCGCCGGCCTCCGACCATGCCTGACACCAAGCCCGACCGGAGGCCCGACTCGCGGCCCGACACGAGGCCCGACTCGAGGCCGGCCGCCCGCGACCTGCCCGACCACGTCACGGCGCCCCTGCTCTCGCTCATCACCGCGCGCTCGCTGGACGAGGACTACGCGCACGTCGCACGGCAGCGCGCCGCTGCCGGGCTGCCGCCGAGGACGACGTCGCGGGGCCGGCCGCACTGGGCCAGCCTCGTCGCGATCGGTGCGCTCGGGGTGATGGCCGCGATCGTCGCCGCGCAGACCGACCGGGAGGCCGCGGTCAACGAGCTCAGCCGGGCCGCGCTGGTGCAGCAGATCGAGGCCCGTCGCGACGAGGTGCGCAGCCTCCAGCACGACGTGGGCGAGCTCACCCGCTCCAACGCGGCGGCCGCCAGCAACAGCACCACCGTCCAGGGACAGCTCGACGACATCGACAACCGCGTGCGCCGCGCCGAGCTCAACACCGGGTTCTCCGTCGTGCACGGGCCGGGCGTGCGGATCACCGTGGACAACCGCCCGGGCGTCGACGTCAACGGCGAGATCCGCGACGAGGACCTCGCGATCCTCGTCGACGGCCTGTTCGAGGCGGGCGCCGAGGCGATCGCGATCAACGACCAGCGCATCAACGCCCTCGGCGGCATCCGCAACACCAGCCGGGCGATCCACGTCAACGGCCGACCCGTCAACGCCCCCTACGTCGTGTCCGCCATCGGCGACCCGAAGACCCTCCAGGCCAGGCTGCTCCAGACCTCGGAGGGCCAGGAGTGGTTCGCGCTCGTCAACGGCCTCGATTTCGTCTACACACCCCAGAATGTGGACGACATCCGCCTGCCGGCTGCCCCGGAGCGAGGCTTGCGTGATGTGATCGAGGACAACGCCGACCCGGACGGCACACCAGGAGGAGGGGGCAACGCGCCATGACCGCCCGATGATCGCCGCGCTCGGCCTGCTCCTCGGCATCCTCGCCGGACTGGTCTTCGCCCCCGACGTCCCGCTCGGCCTGCAGAACTACCTGCCGATCGCGGTGGTCGCTGCCCTCGACGCCGTCTTCGGCGGCCTCCGCGCCTACCTCGACGGCATCTTCGACGACAAGGTCTTCGTCGTCTCGTTCGTCAGCAACGTGGTGATCGCGGCAGCGATCGTCTACCTCGGCGACCAGCTCGGTGTCGGCGCCCAGCTCACCACGGGCGTCGTCGTCGTCCTCGGCATCCGGATCTTCTCCAACGTGGCCGCCATCCGGAGGCACGTCTTCCATGCCTGACCAGCCCGACCAGCCTGACCGACCCGACCGGCCCGAGCACCCACCCGGGCACGTGAGGCCCGACCCGGAGAGCCCGGGCCGCGAACGGCTGCGGCACGCCCTGCTGAAGCCCTCGCGGCGCCAGGGGATCGTCGCGGTCCTGCTGGCCGTCCTGGGCTTCGGGTTCGTCGTCCAGGTGCAGGACACCGCGGCCAACGACACCTACGCCGGCCTGCGCGAGGGAGAGCTGATCCAGGTCCTGGACGGACTCACCGGCACCGCCGAGCGCGCCCGCCGGGAGGTCGACCGGCTCGAGGGCCGACGCGACGAGCTCAGCAACGAGAACCAGGCCCGCGCGGCCGCCCTCGACGAGGCCGAGCAGCGGGTCCGCACCCTCAACATCATCGCGGGGCTGGTGCCCGTCTCCGGTCCCGGCCTGCGCGTCACGATCACCGAGTCCACGAGCCGGGTCAGCGTCGGGTCGCTGCTCGACACCGTCCAGGAGCTGCGCACGGCCGGCGCCGAGGCGATGGAGTTCAACGACTCGATCCGCCTCGGGGCCGACAGCTCCTTCGAGAACGCCGTCGGGGGGATCGAGCTCGACGACCAGCTGCTCGAGCCGCCCTACGTCCTCGACGTCATCGGCGACATCCACAACCTCCGCACCGCGCTCACGTTCTCGAGCGGGCCGGTCGAGACCCTGGAGACGCTCGACGGCGCGAGCGTGACGATCGAGAAGGTCGAGGTGACCAGCGTCCGCGAGGCGCCGAGACCTGAGTATGCGGAGTTCGGCACGGGCCAGTAGCCTGCCGCCATGTATCCGGAGAACCTGAAGTACACCAGCGAGCACGAGTGGGTTCGCACCCCCGGCGATGCCGAGGGGTCGGTCCGGGTGGGCATCACCGACTTCGCGCAGGACGCGCTCGGCGACATCGTGTACGCCTCCCTCCCGCAGGTGGGCGACCAGGTCACGGCGGGGGAGACCTGCGGCGAGCTGGAGTCGACGAAGTCGGTCAGCGACATCTACGCCCCGGTCACCGGTGAGGTCGTCGCGGTCAACACCGCGCTCGACTCGACCCCCGAGCTGGTCAACAGCGACCCCTACGAGGCGGGCTGGCTCTTCGAGGTCGGCGTCGCCGACGCCGCGCAGGTCGACGGCCTGATGGACGCCGCGGCCTACCAGGCCGGCCTCGACGCCTGACCACCGCACCGAATCCGCCAGCCGCCCATCACCGGGCTGGTAGGTTCGGACCAACCGTCAACCTCAACCCTCGGCTGAGGGTTGGGCGTCGATCCGTCGAGGAGCATCCATGCCGTTCTGCACCGCCTGTGGCAAGCAGAACCCCGACGACGCGCGCTTCTGTGCCCAGTGCGGCACCAAGCTGCTCGCCGGGGAGGACACCGGGGCGAGCCCGGTCGAGACCACCGCGACCATCACCTTCGGCGTGCCCGACCAGCGCGAGTCCTCCGACCGCCAGCTGAGCCCGGTCGACGCCGCCGCGGTCGACGCCCTCCCGGAGGGCCACGCCCTCCTCGTCGTGCAGCGCGGGCCCAGCGCCGGCAGCCGGTTCCTCCTCGACGTCGACGTGGTCGGCGCGGGTCGCCACCCCGACAGCGAGATCTTCCTCGACGACGTGACCGTGTCCCGTCGGCACGCCGAGTTCCGTCGTACGGGTGCCGGCTACACCGTCAGCGACGTCGGCAGCCTCAACGGCACCTACGTCAACCGCGACCGGATCGACTCCGTCGAGCTCAACGACGGCGACGAGGTCCAGATCGGCAAGTACCGGCTGGTGTTCTTCTCCTCCCACCCGGACAACTGATCCGTGAGTGCCTCGACCTCTCCGGGCTCGAGTCGCGGCGCCCGCCTCAACATCGGGCAGGTCCTCGACCAGCTGCGACCCGACTTCCCCGGCGTGACGATCTCCAAGATCCGGTTCCTGGAGGACCAGGGCCTGGTCAAACCCGAGCGCACTCCCGCCGGCTACCGCAAGTTCTCCTCACAGGACGTCGACCGGCTGCGCTACGTCCTGACGATGCAGCGCGACCACTACCTCCCGCACAAGGTCATCGGGGAGCACCTGGACGCCATCGACCGCGGCCTCGAGCCGCCGGCCATCGAGGGCGTCGTGCCCACGGTCCCGAAGGTCGCGCTCAGCGCCGACGGACTGCCGAGTCCCGAGTCCTTCCGCCGCTCGAGCGACCTGCGCCTGTCGCGTCGTGAGCTGGTCAAGGTCGCCGACATCACCGAGGAGCTGCTTGCCGAGCTCGAGCAGTACGGCCTGGTCACCGCGCGCACGGGCACCGGGCACTTCGACTCCGACGCCCTCGTGGTCGCCCAGACCGCACGCGAGCTGGCCGACTTCGGGTTCGAGCCGCGCCACCTGCGGGCCTTCAAGACGGCCGCGGACCGCGAGGTCGGGCTCGTCCAGCAGGTCGTCGCACCGATCTCCCGTGGTCGCGACACGGCTGCCCGCGCCCGGGCCGAGGACGCGACGGCGGAGATCGCCGCGCTGTCCGTCCGCCTCCACGCGACGCTCGTGAAGGTCGGGCTCGACCGCGGCTGAGCCGCCGCCTCACCCCGGAGCGCACCCCCGCCTCACCCTCGCCGCACCCCCGGCGTCCCGCATGGGTCGCGTGAGTAGGGTGGCTGCATGCGTGAGATGGACGTCGTCGGAGTCCGCGTCGAGATGCCCTCCAACCAGCCGATCGTGCTCCTGCGCGAGGTGACGGGGGAGCGCTACCTGCCGATCTGGATCGGTGCCGTGGAGGCGACGGCGATCGCGTTCGCCCAGCAGGGAGTGACGCCACCGCGGCCGCTGACCCACGACCTGATGCGCGACGTGCTCGCCGCGACCGGCCAGCGACTCGACGAGGTGCGGATCGTCGACATGCAGGACGGCATCTTCTTCGCCCAGCTCGTCTTCGACGGTGGCGCCGAGGTCGGGGCCCGCCCGTCGGACTCGATCGCCCTCGCCCTGCGCACCGGCACCCGCATCGTGTGCGCCGAGGCGGTGCTCGAGGAGGCCGGCCTGGCCGTGCCGGCCGAGCAGGAGGACGAGGTCGAGCGGTTCCGCGAGTTCCTCGACCACGTCTCGCCCGACGACTTCGAGTCGCCGGACTCGCCTGAGTGAGCCTCACCGGTCACAGGGGGCTTCACGCGCACCCCCAGAAACACTCACCCTCAACCTGAGGTCGAGGGTTGGCGACACGCCGCGGACGTGGATGGACAACCTGCGTGCGCGGGCATACCTTGAACTGTCTCTGTTGTAACTCCACCGTTGTGGTTGCCGGTCCTCCGGCCTCCGAGCGGGCCCTTCCCCCAGGAGTTACCGCTCAGCGGAGGAACTGACCTGGAGGGTCACTGTGGTTAGCAACGAGAACGACCCCGGCGTGGACGGCGCCGCGATCAAGGCGGCGGCCGAGGCTGCCGACCTCGCCGAGGAGCAGGGCCTGCTCTTCGACGACGACGTCTCCCCGCTGCCGAGCGACACCGGCTACCGTGGACCGACGGCGTGCAACGCCGCCGGCATCACCTACCGCCAGCTCGACTACTGGGCCCGCACCGGGCTCGTCGAGCCCAGCGTGCGCGGCGCGGCCGGGTCCGGCTCGCAGCGCCTCTACTCCTTCCGCGACATCCTGATCCTCAAGGTCGTCAAGCGCCTCCTCGACGCCGGCATCTCGCTCCAGCAGATCCGCACCGCCACCGCCCACCTGCGCGAGCGCGGCACGGACGACCTGACCCGCGTGACGCTCATGAGCGACGGCGCCTCGGTCTACGAGTGCACCAGCAACGACGAGGTCATCGACCTCCTCCAGGGCGGCCAGGGCGTCTTCGGCATCGCCATCGGCGGCGTCTGGCGCGAGATCGAGGGCACCCTCGCCGAGCTGCCCAGCGAGCGCACGGCCGAGGAGCCGGCGGCGTCGGTCGCCGGCGACGAGCTCGCGGCCCGTCGGGCCGCCCGCCAGACGGGCTGACCGCACCCGGATCGCCCTCCAGAACCCCAGCAGAGCAGTCGAAGCCGCCCGAAACACCGGGCGGCTTCGACCATTTCTGTTGCGTATCGCTAAACTCGAGGTGCCGACATCCCGTGCGGGAGAGTCGTGGAGGCAGGCCCCGAGCAGTCGGGACGGACCGGCCGCCGCGCGCCGAAGGGGCAATTCCTCCCCGGAACCTCTCAGGCACCCGGACCGCACGGGTTGGCACTCTGGAGGCCAGCTGGGCCGACAGAGGGGGAGGTCCACCTCGTGACCTCTGGGAGCTCCTGTGACGGACGCCACCTCCACCCCCTCCGCGACGAGCGACACCCGACAGCTCGGTGAGTTCGTCGCGCGGCACATCGGACCCGACGAGTCGTCGGTGGCGCGCATGCTCGCTGCCGTGGGGCACGAGTCGCTGGAGTCCCTGATGTCCGCAGCCGTCCCCGGCGGCATCCGCTCGGCCGCCGCGCTGGAGCTGCCCGACGCCCTCGACGAGGAGGCCACCGCCCGCGCCCTGCGCGCCCTCGCGGCGCAGAACCACCCGGCGGAGGCGATGATCGGGCTCGGCTACCACGCGACGATCACGCCTCCCGTGATCCGGCGCAACGTGCTCGAGGACCCCTCCTGGTACACCGCCTACACGCCCTACCAGCCGGAGATCTCCCAGGGCCGGCTCGAGGCGCTGCTCAACTTCCAGACCGTCGTCGCCGACCTCACCGGTCTCCCGACCGCCAACGCGTCCCTGCTCGACGAGGGCACGGCTGCCGCCGAGGCGATGACGCTCGTACGCCGTGCGCAGCGCAACGCGACCGGCCCCTTCGTCGTCGACGCCGACGCCCTCCCGCAGACGATCGACGTGATCCGCACCCGCGCCGAGGCGATGGGCATCGAGGTGGTCGTCGCCGACCTCGACGCGGGGCTCCCGGACGGCGAGCTGAGCGGCGTGCTCGTCCAGTACCCCGGGGCCTCGGGCTCCGTCCGCGACCCGCGTCCGGTGATCGACGCGGTCCACGAGCGCGGCGGGCTGGCCGTCGTCGCTGCCGACATCCTGGCCCTGACCCTGCTCGAGGCACCGGGGACCTTCGGCGCCGACGTCGTCGTCGGCTCGTCCCAGCGCTTCGGCGTACCCCTGTTCTACGGGGGTCCGCACGCCGGCTTCATGTCCGTGGCGGCCGGCCTCGAGCGGCACCTGCCCGGCCGGCTGGTCGGCGTCTCGGTCGACGCCGAGGGACGCCCGGCCTACCGGCTCGCGCTGCAGACGCGCGAGCAGCACATCCGCCGCGACAAGGCGACGTCGAACATCTGCACCGCGCAGGTGCTGCTCGCGGTCGTCGCCTCGATGTACGCCGTCTACCACGGGCCCGAGGGCCTGCGGCGGATCGCCCGGCGCACCCACGACCACGCCAGCCGGATCGCCGCGTCGCTGCGGGCCGGGGGAGTGCAGGTCGTCAACGACACCTGGTTCGACACGCTCACCGTGGCAGTGCCCGGTCGCGCTGCGGAGGTCGTCTCCGCCGCGCGCACCGTCGGCCTCCACCTGCGCCTCGTCGACGCCGATCACGTCGGCGTCTCGACCTCGGAGCGCACCTCGCACTCGACCGTCTCCGCCGTGCTGCGAGCGTTCGGCGTCGCGGCCGACGACGGCGCCGACCGCTCCGGGCTCCCCGAGGACCTGCACCGCACCACCGAGTTCCTGACCCACGAGGTCTTCAACTCCCACCGCAGCGAGACGCAGATGCTGCGCTACCTGGCGAAGCTGTCCAACCGCGACTACGCGCTCGACCGCGGCATGATCCCGCTCGGCTCGTGCACCATGAAGCTCAACGCGACCACGGAGATGGAGCCGGTCAGCCTGCCGGGCTTCGCCGACCTGCACCCGTTCGCACCGGCGCAGGACGCCGCCGGCTACCGCGAGCTGGTCGACGACCTCGAGGGCTGGCTGGCCGAGGTCACCGGTTACGACAAGGTCTCGGTGCAGCCCAACGCCGGCTCGCAGGGCGAGCTCGCCGGCCTGCTGGCCATCCGGGGCTACCACCACGGCAACGGGGACACCGGCCGCAACATCTGCCTCATCCCGTCGTCGGCCCACGGCACCAACGCCGCGTCCGCCGTCATGGCGGGCATGAAGGTGGTCGTGGTGAAGGCGGCCGACGACGGCTCGGTCGACCTCGACGACCTGCGCGCCAAGTGCGACCAGCACGCCGAGACGCTCGCCGCGATCATGGTGACGTACCCCTCGACCCACGGTGCCTACGAGGACACGATCACCGACCTCTGCAAGATCGTCCACGACCACGGTGGCCAGGTCTACGTCGACGGCGCGAACCTCAACGCGCTGCTCGGCTTCGCCCGCCCCGGCGAGTTCGGTGGCGACGTGTCGCACCTCAACCTGCACAAGACGTTCTGCATCCCGCACGGTGGCGGCGGTCCCGGCGTCGGCCCCGTCGCCGTCCGCGCCCACCTCGCGCCCTACCTCCCCTCCCACGGGTGGCACCCGGAGGAGCAGAAGCGCGCCGGCATCGGTCCGATCAGCGCCGCGCCCTACGGGTCGGCCGGGATCCTGCCGATCACGTGGGCCTACATCCGGATGATGGGCGCCGAGGGGCTCACCCGCGCGACCGCCGTCGCGGTGCTGTCGGCCAACTACATCGCGAGCCGGCTCGGGGAGCACTTCCCGGTCCTCTACCGCGGCCACGGCGACCTGGTCGCCCACGAGTGCATCCTCGACCTGCGCCCGCTGACCAAGGCCAGTGGCGTGAGCGTCGACGACGTCGCCAAGCGGCTCGTCGACTACGGCTTCCACGCACCGACGATGTCGTTCCCGGTCGCCGGGACGCTGATGGTCGAGC
Source organism: Nocardioides exalbidus (assembly GCF_900105585.1). Classification (NCBI taxonomy): domain Bacteria; kingdom Bacillati; phylum Actinomycetota; class Actinomycetes; order Propionibacteriales; family Nocardioidaceae; genus Nocardioides; species Nocardioides exalbidus. The sequence continues at coordinate 3,776,438 of NZ_FNRT01000002.1, read as the reverse complement.
CGACCGAGTCCGAGGACCTCGCCGAGATCGACCGCTTCTGCGACGCGATGATCGCCATCCGCGGTGAGATCGCGCGCGTCGAGGCGGGGGAGTGGACGCCGGAGGACTCGCCGCTGCGCCACGCGCCCCACACGGCCCGTGCGCTCGTCGGCGAGTGGGACCGGTCGTACTCGCGCGAGGTCGGCGTCTTCCCGCAGGGCATCGACCCCGACAAGTACTGGCCGCCGGTCGGCCGCATCGACCAGGCCTACGGCGACCGCAACCTCGTGTGCGCCTGCCCCCCGCCGGAGGCGTTCGCGCAGGACTGATCGCTAGGGTCTGCCCATGAGCGACCAACGGCAGAGGCTGCTGGACGTCGCGCAGGCCGAGGGCCGGCTGACCTCCGTGGTCGGCGCGGTGCTCGACCGCTACGGCGCCGTGTGGGCGGGAGGGGCGGGCGACGCGCCCGGCCTCGACGGGCAGTACCGGATCGGGTCGATCACCAAGACCCTCACCGCCGTGCTGGTGATGCAGGCGCGGGACGCGGGGCTGCTCGACCTCGCCGACCCGCTGTCCGCACACCTGGGCGACGTCGGCTACGGCGAGACCACCGTCCGCGACGTGCTCGCGCACACCTCCGGCATGCAGAGCGAGCCGCGGGGCTCGTGGTGGGAGCGCACGCGCGGCTCCGACTTCGCCTCGCTCGTCGCCGCGAACGACGGGAGCGGTCGGGTGGCCGCCGCGGGCGACTGGTTCCACTACTCCAACCTCGGCTACGGCCTCCTCGGCGAGGTCGTGGCCCGGCGCCTCGGCGTGCCGTGGCGCGTGCTCGTCTCGGAGCGCCTGCTCCAGCCGCTCGGCATGCGGGCGACGTCGTACCTCCCCCGTCCCGGGGCGCAGCCGGGGTGGAGCGTGGACCACTTCACCGGCATCCGGGTGCACGAGCCGCTCGCCGACACCGGGGCGATGGCCGCGGCCGGGCAGCTCTGGTCGACGCTGGGTGACCTGGTGACCTGGGGCCAGGTGCTCGGTGGCGCCCGTCCCGACGTGCTGCCCGCGGACACGCTCGCGGAGATGCAGCGGCCGGTGACGGCGGACTACGGGCTCGGCCTGATGCTCGGCGTGCACCCCGGAGGGCGCCTGGTCGGGCACAACGGCTCGATGCCCGGCTTCCTGGCGGCCCTCCACGTCGACCCCGACAGCGGGATCGGGGCCGTGGTGCTGACCAACGCGACGACCGGGATCGACCCGCGGGTCCTCGCCGTGTCGCTCATCGAGGGCGACCCCGACGCCGCGGACGAGCGCCCGCCCCCGTGGCGCCCGACCGTCGTGCTGCCGCCGGAGGTGGTCGGGTTCCCGGGCCTGTGGTTCTGGGGCAACTCGGCCTACGACGTGCGCTGGCACAACTCCGGGCTCGAGCTGCGCCCGATCGCGCGCGGGGGAGCCGTGAGCGACCGGTTCGAGCTCGTCGACGGCCGCTTGGTCGGCGTCCTGGGCTACCACCGCGGCGAGCACCTCGACGTCGTACGACATCCGGACGGGTCGATCCGCAACCTCGAGTGCGCGACGTTCGTCTACACCCGGAAGCCCTACGACACCCTGCGCCCGACCTGACGGGGGTCGACTAGGGTCGGCCATCCAGCACTCTCGGGGGAGATCCATGCACGCACCTGCCAGTCCTGCCCGCCTGACCGTCGTCGCGGCGGTCGTCCTCGCGTTCTGCGCCACGTTGCTCGTGGGAGGTGGCGCGGAGGCCGCCGGCAGCAAGGACGGCCTCACCGGCTACGCCTTCGACGCACGCTGCGCGCCGACGCAGGAGCAGATGGACGCCTGGCTGACGTCGTCGCCGTTCTGGGGCGTCGGGATCTACATCGGCGGATCGACGGCGTCGTGCCAGACCAGCGCGACCGACCCCGGCCAGCCGCACCTCGACGCCACCTGGGTGTCGCGCCAGAGGTCGTCCGGCTGGCGCGTGCTGCCGATCTGGGTGGGCCCGCAGGCGGCGTGCTCGTCGTACGCCGACCTGATCGATCCGAACCCCGCGGGGGACTACGCAGCCGCTGACGCGCGGGGCCGCGCCGAGGCGACCGCTGCCGTCGTCCGCGCACGTGAGCTCGGCATCAAGGCGCGCACGACTCTCTGGTACGACCTCGAGGGCGGCTTCGACGTCGCCGACGAGGACTGCCGGCGCTCGGCCCTGCGGTTCCTCAGCGGCTGGACCGAGGCGCTGCACGACCTCCGCTACCGCTCGGGCGTCTACTCCAGCATCTCGGCGGGCATCCACGCGCTGGACAACGCCGACAACCTCTCGCCCGGGTCCTACGAGATGCCTGACCAGGTCTGGTTCGCGTGGGACAACGACCGCGCGAACGTCGACGTGGACCAGCGCTGGGTCCGCAAGGACAGCTGGGAGGGCGAGCGCATCCACCAGTACCAGCTGCACACCGACGCCGCCTACGGCGGTGTCGCGCTGACGATCGACCGCAACTTCCTCGAGCTCGACGGTGGCTCGCAGCCGCCTCGCAACCTCCTCGCGTGCGGCCGCACGGACCTCGACCTCCGGTCGTACCCCCGGCTCCGCACCGGCCGCAGCGGCGATGCCGTGGAGGCGCTGCAGTGCCTCCTGAGGAAGCACGCCGGCTACCGCAGTCGCCTCGACGGGCGGTACGACACCCAGGTGGCGCGTGCCGTGCGGAAGTTCCAGCGCCGGCACGACCTGCGCCAGACCGGCAGGACCGATCCCGCGACGTGGACCGCGCTGTTCGCCCAGGGGTCGAAGCCGCTGGTGAAGGTGGGCTCGTCCGGTGACGCGGCGCTGCGGCTCGAGCGTGCGCTCCGGGCCGCCGGGTTCGGATCGGTGAAGGTCACCGGGGTCGTCACCGACCGCACCACCAGGGCGGTCGCGCGCTGCCAGCGGCGGGTCGGCCTCGACCCCACCGGGGTCGTCACGACCGACACCTGGAAGGCGCTCCAGACCGGCGCGCGCTGACCGGCGTTGCGAAGTCCGTTTCACCTGCCTCGGCCACGTGCTGGGGTCTAGTGTTGCCGCGGGCGCATCCATGGCGCACCGCATCCGTCAAAGGGGAATGACATGGGACTGTTCCAGGCTGTCAGCGGCGCCATCGGAGGCACGCTCGCCGACCAGTGGCTCGACTTCTACGGCGTGCCGGACGGGCTCCCCGCGACCGCGGCGCTGTTCCCCGCGGTGGCCAAGGGTCAGAACGCCGGTCGCGGCAGCAACACCCGCGGCTCCGAGGGTGTCATCACCAACGGCTCGAAGATCGTGGTCCCCGAGGGCTACGGCCTGGTCCTGGTCGAGGACGGTGCGTTCACCGGCTTCGCCGCCCAGCCCGGCGGCTACATCTGGGACTCCGAGGAGACCGCCTCGCAGTCGATCTTCTCCGGCGGCGGCCTCGTCGACTCGCTCATCAAGCAGAGCTGGGAGCGCTTCAAGTTCGGCGGCCGCCCGGGCTCGCAGCAGACCGCGATCTTCGTGGCGCTGAAGGAGCTGCCCAACAACAAGTTCGGCACCCAGTCGGAGATCTACTGGGACGACGCGTTCCTGAACACCCAGGTCGGCGCGATCACGCGCGGCACCTACACGCTCAAGATCACCGACCCGCTGACCTTCATCCGCAACTTCGTCTCGGCGTCGGTCATCAACGGCCACGGGGTCTTCGACTTCACCGACATCGACAACCCGGCCGGTGAGCAGCTCTTCAACGAGGTCGTCGGCTCGCTGGCCCCGGCGTTCTCGATGTACACCAACGACCCCGCCAAGGGGAACCGGATCACCAAGCTCCAGCAGGACTCCATCGGCTTCGCCCACTCCCTCTCGGCCGCCGTCGAGCAGAACTACCAGTGGCGCACCGATCGCGGCCTGGAGATCGTCAAGACCGCCATCATCTCGATCGAGTACGACGAGAACACCCGCGAGCTCCTCAAGAACGTCCAGCGTGCCGACGCACTGTCGGGCCAGCGCGGCAACTCGAACCTGCAGGCGTCCGTCGCCGCCGGCATCGAGTCCGCGGGCGAGAACGCCGGTCCCGGTGGGCTCATCGGCATGGGCATGGCAACCGGCGGCATGGGTCTCGGCGGGCTCCAGCAGCCGGCGGGCCAGCCGGCCCCGGCTGCGCCCGCCGCCGCCCCGGCTGCGCCGGCGGCTCCTGCCGCGCCCGCCGCGGAGGACCCCATGGCGGTGCTCAAGCGGGCCAAGGACATGCTCGACGCCGGCCTGATCACCCAGGAGGACTACGACGCGGCGAAGGCCAAGGCGCTCGGTCTCTGACATGCCTGACGAGAACAAGCCCTTCGACGGCCCGCCCCTGTCGCTGGAGGAGGAGCTCGCCGCCGCGCGCGCCGAGCCGGAGCCCGGTCCCGACATCAAGACCGTCAACGAGGACCTCGCCGACGGCCTGAACCGCTGCCCCAAGTGCGGCTCGACCGACGTCCGGCTGCGCGGGTCCACGGGCATGCTGGTCTGCCTGTTCTGCCGCCACGAGTGGCAGGAGTCGCGGGTCGAGGAGGAGTTCGGCCTCGGCGAGGGGATCGACGACCTCCAGGGCACCGTCATCGCGGGCGGCGCCGAGGAGATCGACGACGACGCCGGTGCCGTCATGACCCTCAAGTGCGGCGGTTGTGGTGCCGAGGTGGTGGTCGACACCGCCCACGCGATGAACGCGCGCTGCCACTGGTGCCGCCACACCCTCAACATCCAGCAGCAGACGCCCAACGGCGCCGTTCCGGACGCAGTGCTGCCGTTCCGGCTGACCCACGACGAGGCTGTCGCGCGGATCAGGGAGTTCGCCTCCAAGCGGCGGCTCTTCGCGCACCCCCGGTTCAAGAAGGAGTTCGTCCCGGAGAACGTGCTCGGCGTCTACCTGCCCTACCTCGTGATCGACGCGCGCGCCGAGGCGACGTACGCCGGCACGGGCGAGGTGCAGACGCGCCGCTGGAGCGAGAAGCACGGCGACAGCAGCACGACCTACTACGCCGCCGACGTCTTCAAGGTCGACCGCAAGGTGCAGTTCACCGTCGACGACCTCACGATCGAGGGCGCTGCGGACCGGGCCAGCAATGACGAGTCGAAGACCAACAACATCGTCAACACGATCCTCCCGTTCGACACGAAGAACGCCGTCAAGTGGAACTCCAGCTATCTCGTCGGGTTCACCAGCGAGAAGCGCGACCTCGACGTGGACGACCTCCAACCGGTGCTCCAGGACCAGCTGCTCTCCATCGGCCGCTCGCAGGTCGAGGGCTCGATCGCCGAGTTCGACCGCGGGGTGCGCTGGGAGCAGGAGGGCCTCGACGTCGGCGGCTCGCGCTGGGTCTCGATGTACCTCCCGGTCTGGGTCTACTCCTACTTCCAGGAGGACACGAAGATGCTCCACTACATCGCGGTCAATGCCCGCACGGGCGAGACGATGGGCAGCGTGCCGGTCTCGCAGTGGCGACTGGTGCTCGCGGCGATGACGGTCGGCACCTTCCTCGAGGGCATCGCCGGCGTGCTCCTGGTGGCGTTCTCATGAGCGGGCTCGTGCTCGACGTCGTGGTCATGGCCTCCGACGGTCCGCCGGTCTGGCTCCTGGCCGCGGGTCCGGCGGGAGCCGTCGCGACCTACTGGGCGTTGTTCCGCTACTACCGCAACACCGACAAGTCGCACTCCTACGAGCGCGACACGATCATCGAGGCGAAGCCGGTCCAGGGCGGTCGGGAGAAGATCGACCACATCTCCAAGACCCGCAAGTCCGGGATCGACGGCGACAACAGCTCGCGCCACCGGGAGCGGGTCAACCGACTGCGGTGACGCGTGGGTCGACGCGCGGGTCGACGGGCGGGTTGGCCTGCGGGACCCGGTCAGACGCCCTGCGAGACGCTCGACATGTTGAAGTCGGGGATCCGCAGGGCCGGCGTCGCGGTGCGCGAGAAGTAGTCGTCACCCCACTCGCGGCTGAAGCTCGGGACGGTCGTCGAGGCCGCGCTGAACCGGTTGAGCAGGTCGATCGGGCTCTCGTTCCAGCGGAAGTTGTTGGCCGCGCCGACGATCTCACCGTCCTCCACGACGTAGACCCCGTCGCGGGTCAGTCCGGTGAGCAGCATGCTCTGCGGGTCGACCTCGCGGATGTACCACAGGCAGGTCAGCAGCAGGCCCCGCTGGGTGCCGGCGACCAGGTCGTCGACCGAGCCCGCGCCGTCACCGACCTCGAGGACGAGGTTGTCGATCATCGGGGTCACCGGCTGCCCGGTCATCCCGGCCGAGTGCCGCGTCTGGAGCAGCCCGGTCAGCAGGCCGTCCTGGATCCAGTCGGTGCGCTCGAGGGGGAGCCCGTTGTCGAAGACCGAGTCGGTGTTGTCAGAGGCTCCGGCGACCACGAACGGCGCGCACTCCAGGCCGCGGTAGGCCGGGTCGGAGAACAGGCTCACGCCGGGGGCGGCGACCTTGTCGTGGATCCGCGTGCCACCGCCTCGCCGGCTGTAGACCGACTCGCCCTCATGGGCGACCCGGGCGCCGGCTCCCCAGTAGGCGTCGATCATGAGGTCGGCCACCGACGACGGCGGCAGGATCGTGTCGTAGCGGCCGGCGGGCAGCTCGATGCGCCGCTCGGCCCACGAGAGGCGCTGGGCCACGGTGGTGGCCATGGCAGCCGCGTCGACGTCGCCGAAGTCGCGGGTCGCGCCGCCGACCCAGGCGCTCCGGGTCAGGCTCGTGTCCTTGGCGGTGCACGCGTAGTGCCCGGTCGGCTGCACGTGCCGCAGGCGCAGACCACGCGTCGACCCGAGGTAGGTCGTCGTGACGTCGTGGTTGACGAATCCGTAGAGCAGCCGGTCCTCGGCGCTCGCCTGCCCGAACGCCTCGCCGAGCGCCGGCGCGAAGGCGTCGTAGACACCGATGTCGGTGGTGGCGGGGGAGTCGTCCCAGTCGGACGAGGTCCGGTCGCCGACGAGGTCGGCGACGTCCTCTGCCGGCGAGCCCGCCCGGGCGGCTGCGTCGGCCGCCTCGACCAAGGCCGTGACCGCTTCCGTCGTCGCGGCGCTCCCGGAGACCGAGCCGGTGGCGATGCCGCCGTCGACGGAGGCGAAGCTCACGATCGTCACCGCGACCTCGGTCATCACGCCGTTGGTGGTGAGCGTGTTGTTGGCCCAGCGCAGGTTGGCGCTGGTGACGTCGCGGACGATGGCGATGCAGTCGTCGGCGCGGGAGGTCGCGAGCGCGTGCTCAACGAGCTGCTGCGCAGTGGTGGAGCTGGTCATCAGTGGCCTGCCTCGTCGATGGTGTTGAGGATGTTGACGCCCCGGAAGAGGGCGCTCGGGCAGCCGTGGCTGACGGCCGCCACCTGCCCCGGCTGGGCCTTGCCGCAGTTGAAGGCCCCACCGAGCACCCAGGTGTCGGGGCCGCCGACGGCCTCCATGGATCCCCAGAAGTCGGTCGTGGTGGCCTGGTAGGCCACGTCGCGCAGCATGCCGTCGAGCTTGCCGTCGGTGATCTTGTAGAACCGCTGGCCCGTGAACTGGAAGTTGAACCGCTGCATGTCGATCGACCACGACTTGTCGCCGACGACGTAGATCCCGCGCTCCACGCGTCCGATCAGGTCGTCGGTGGAGAGACCGTCGGTGCCGGGCACCAGCGAGACGTTGGCCATGCGCTGGATCGGGATGTGGCCGGGGGAGTCTGCGTAGGCGCACCCGTTGGACCGGCCGTCGTTGAGCTCCGGCTTGAGGTGCCCCATCGATCGGTCGAGCTGGTAGCCGACGAGGACCCCGTCACGGACGATGTCCCAAGTCTGGGTCGCGACGCCCTCGTCGTCGTACCCGACCGTGGCGAGCCCATGGTCCTGCGTGCGGTCGCCCTGCACGTTCATCACGGGCGAGCCGTAGCGCAGGGTGCCGAGCTTGTCGTAGGTGGCGAACGACGTCCCGGCGTAGTTGGCCTCGTAGCCCAGCGCGCGGTCGAGCTCGGTCGCGTGGCCGATCGACTCGTGGATGGTGAGCCAGAGGTTGGAGGGATCGACGACGAGGTCGTAGGTGCCGGCCTCGACGCTCGGCGCCCTGAGCTTCTCCGCGAGCAGGTCGGGCACCTCGGCGATCTCGGCGTCCCAGTCCCAGTGGGCGCCGGAGAGGTACTCCCAGCCGCGCCCGACCGGCGGGGCGACGGACGCCATGGAGTCGAAGATGCCGGTGTCGGCGTCCTCGCCGGTGGCCTCGAACCCGGGCTGGAGGCGTACGCGCTGCTGCGTGGTGCGGGTGCCCGACAGGTCGGCGTAGTACTTGTTCTCCTGCACCTGCTGGAGGAAGGCCGTCGCGTGCGCGACGACGCCGGTGCGCAGCCGCTGGGTCCAGTCGACGAGCAGGTCGGCCTTCTCCCGGGTCGGCACCTCGAGCGGGTTCACCTCGTAGCCGGAGATCCAGGTGACGTCGTCGTGCACGGGCTCGGGGGCGAGCTCGACGGGGGTGGTCGTCATCGCCGCGGCGACCTTGGCGACCGCGACGGCGGTCTCCGCGACCCGCCGCGCCTCCTCGTCGGTCAGGACGACGCCGGAGGCGAAGCCCCAGGCGCCGTCGTGCACGACCCGCACCGCGAAGCCGAGGTCCTCGGCGTCGCTGGAGGTCTGGAGCACGCCGTCGCGGGCGCCGAGGTACTGGTAGCGGTTGCGCTCGAAGCGGAAGTCCGCGTGGCTGGCGCCGAGGTCCTGGGCGCGGGCCAGGGCCACGTCGCCGAGGCGACGGTGCGGCAGGTCGGAGAAGGTCGGGTCGAGCCCGGGCGCACTCATGGGACGAACCTACCCAAGGATCCTCAGCCGGTCCGGAGGGACACCCGGCTTCCGCTGCGACCGCGGTGGACCCGCAGCTGGGTGGGGATCCGGGTCTGCAGCTCCGGCACGTGGCTGACCACGCCGACCACCCGGCCCCCGTCACGGAGGGCGTCGAGGGTGTCCATCACGTCCTCGAGGGTCTCGGCGTCGAGCGACCCGAATCCCTCGTCGACGAAGAGGGTGTCGAGGTCGGCGCCACCGACCTCCTGGGTGATCACGTCGGCGAGCCCGAGCGCGAGCGCGAGGGACACGACGAACGTCTCGCCGCCGGAGAGGGTCGCGGGGTCGCGGGTGTCGCCGGTCCAGTCGTCGCGCACGAGCAGGCTCAGCCCACCACGCTGCTCGCCGGCACCGCGCTGCCCGGTGTGGACGAGGGAGTAGCGCTGGTCGCTCATCGTCGAGAGGCGCTGGTTGGCCGCCTCGACGACCTGGCTGAGCCGGTGGGCCAGGACGTAGGCCGACAGGCGCATCTGGAGGCGGTTGTCGGGGTGCTTGCCCTCGACCAGCGACGCGAGGTCGGCGACGAGGTCGAGATCGGCGCGCGCGGGCTCCCACGCGGCGAGTGCTGCCTCGAGCTCGGCCGCGAGCGAGCCGAGCCGGCGCGAGCGCTCCACCAGGCGCAGGTGGTGCTGCTGGGCCGTCGCGGCCCTCGCCCGGGCCGCCCGGTGGACGTGGTCGAGCGCGTCGAGGTCGGGGACAGGGCTCTCGGACGCCCGGACGAGCGCAGCGTCTGACAGCACCTCCGCGACCCGGACGACCTCCCTCTCGTGGGTCTCGATCGCGTCGTCCAGCTCGGCCAGGCGCGCCTCGTCGAGCCAGGCGCCAGCGGCCTCCGCTGAGGTCGCAAAGCCCGTGCTGACCGCCAGGGCGTCGGCGGCGTCGCGGGTGCGGACCGAGGACTCCCGGGCGCGAGCGAGGTCCGCGCCGAGCTCGGCGCAGCGTCCGGCGAGCTGCTCGACCTGCTGGTGGAAGGACGTCAGCGCCTCGAGGTCGCCGTCGTCGCCCGCGACGACGGCCACCTGGGCGTGGAGGTCGGTGAGCCGCGCCTCGAGGACCGCGATCGCGGTGTCGCGGCCGCCGGTCGACCTGACGAGGTCGGCTCGCTCGTCCGACAGGGTCGTGACCTCCGCACGCAGGGCGGCTTCGTCGGCCTCCAGCGTCGGCAGCTCGTCCGCGTCGCGCCTCGCGGCGAGGAGGTCCTGCTGGAGCCCGGCATGCTGGGTGAGGAGCTGCTCGAGCGTGTCCCCGGACTCGGCGAGGGCCGTGGCGAGCCGGGTCTCGAGGCCGCGCACCTGCTGGCTGTGGGCCTCGACCACGACCTCCAGGTCGTCGACCGCGCGCCGCGCGTCGCGCTCGACCGCCTCGTCGGGAGCACCCGGGGCGGGCGATGCGGGGTGCGGGTGGTCGGCCGAGCCGCAGACGGGGCAGCTCGCTCCGACGGCGAGCCGGCCGGCGATCTCGGCGGCCATCCCGTCGAGCCGCTGCTCGCGCACCTGCACGAGTGCCTCGCGGGCGACCAGCCGGGTCTCGGTCGCCTCGGCGAGCAGGAGCTGCGCGTCCGCGACCTCCTGGCGGAGCCGCGCGGCCGTGCGGGCGGACCCGATCCGCACGTCGAGCGCGGCGAGCGACTGGCCGAGCACGACCGTCCGGGCCTGTGCGTCACGTGCGTGCTCGACCCGGGGGACCAGTGCGTCGAGGACGTCGGGGAGCTGGGCGAGACGCGCGTCGACGCGCACCATCTCGACGGCGGCTGCCTCGCGCCCCGCCAGGGCCTTCTTGAGCTCGCGCTCCACATCGAGCGCCTCGACCTGCAGTGGACGGACCCGCGCCAGGTCGGTGAGCGCCTGCAGGGAGGTGCGTCGGAGCTCCGAGACGGTGGCGGTGTCGACGAGGAGGCCGTCGCCGCCCTCATCTGCGACCAGGTCCGCCAGCCGTCGGCGAGCCTCGTCGTCGGCGACCGTGAGGCGGTCGACGGCACGATCGGCGTCGACGGCCAGGTCGTGGAGCGGGCGCACGACCGCAGCCCGTCGGGCGTCGTCGGCCCGCCGTCGGCGCTCGGCATGGTCGGCCGCCGCCCCGTCGAGGGCATGGTGGTCCTCGAGCGCCGCCGCCCGGACTGCCTGGAGTCGAGCCGTCTCGTGACCTGCCGTCGCGAGACCGGCGGCCTCCTGCTCGACGCTCGCCGTGGTCTCGACGTCGACGAGCGCCAGGACGACGGCCGCGTCGACGGACCCGGCCGCCGAGGTCGTCCAGTCGCGGATGAGCGCCGGGTGGGCGGACCAGTCGTCCGGGGCGACGTCGTGCGCGACCTCGCTGAACCGGCTGACGAGGTCGGCGACACCCCTCTGGTGCGCGTCCGACTCACGTCGGAGCGCGACGCGGCGGTCGCGCAGCCAGCGCTCGGTGCGGTCGAAGCGGGCGGTCTGGAAGACCTGCTGCAGGAGAGCGTGCCGGTCCTCCGAGCGTGCCCGCAGGAATGCCTGGAACCTGCCCTGGGGGAGCAGGGCCACCTGGCAGAACTGGGGGAGGGTCATGCCGACGAGCCGGGTGACGAGGTGCCCGGTCTCGTCCAGGCGCGTGCTGAGGGGCACCCACTGCGCCGCGCCGGCGTCGTCGGAGCGACGCTCGGAGATGACCACGTGGGCCTGCTCCGTCGTGGTGCCGGTGCCACGCTTCTTGGGCCGCGACCACGCGGGCGAGCGGTCGATGCGGAAGCGGCGGCCGGAGAGGGTGGCCTCGAGGACCACCCGCGGGACGACGTCGGGTGCGGCGTGGTCGGAGCGCAGCCTCTTGGCGACCGACCGGTCGCCCGGGACGTCGCCGTAGAGGGCGAAGCACACCGCGTCGAGCACGCTGGACTTGCCGGCGCCCGTGGGGCCGCTGAGCAGGAAGAGCCCTGCGTCGGACAGCGCGTCGAAGTCGATCCGGGTGCGGTCGGCGAACGGCCCGAAGGCGGTGACCTCGAGATGGTGCAGCCTCACGTGCTGCCTCCCGGGACCAGCACGTCGAGGTCGGGGTCGTGGCAGCACGCGTCGACCGCCTGCTGCAGCAGGTCGGACTCGGCGTCGGTGGCCGCGGTCCCGCGGACGTGGCGGACGAAGTCGAGCGAGATCGCGTGGTCGCTCGTGCCGGCCGCGGGACGCGCGGGCACGCCGGGCGCGGGAGCAGCCGTCGGGAACTGGAGCACCAAGGTGTGCGGGAAGCGCTGGCGCAGCTGCTCCATCGCCCGCACCGGACGGCGGGCGTCGGTCAGCGTGACCTGGACCCAGTCGTCCTCGCGGTCGTCCAGCGACGGGTCGAGCAGGAGGTCGGCGAGCGTGCCCATGAGCCGGGACAGGCGCCGCGGCACGGGCGCCTCGACCCAGGTGGCGTCGACGAAGCCCGACGGACCGAGCTCGACCAGCCAGGACCCCTTCTGCTGGTCGGCCTCCGAGAAGGAGTAGGCCAGGGGTGACCCGGAGTAGCGCAGCCCGGGGCCGAGCACGTGGGGCCCGTGGAGGTGGCCGAGCGCGGTGTAGTCGATGCCGTCGAAGACGCTCGTGGCGACGCGGGAGACACCGCCGACGCTGATGTCGCGCTCCGACTCGGACGGGCTCGCGCCCGCGACGAAGGCGTGCGCCAGCACGACGGAACGGGTCTCACCGGACCGCGCGGACAGGTCGGCCCGGACCCTGCTCATCGCCTCCGACAGCGCGGCCTCGTGGCTGCGGCGTCCGAGCTGCCAGGGCTCGAGGAGCGCCGAGGGATCGAGGTAGGGGAGGGCGTGGATCGCGACCGGGCCGTGGCGGTCGTCGAGGACGACGGGGGTCCCGACGGAGGACGCGTCGGTGCGGACGAAGACGCCGGCTGCGTCCATCAGCCGGGAACCGAACCCGAGGCGCTGGGCGCTGTCGTGGTTGCCGCTGCTCACCACGACCCGGGCGCGGGAGGAGGCAAGCCGGGCGAACGCCTCGTCGGCCAGCGCGACGGCGTCGACGTGGGGGAGCGCGCGGTCGTAGACGTCTCCCGACACCACCACGACGTCGACCTCCTCGGCGGCGACCACGTCGAGCAGGTGGTCGACGAACGCACCCTGGTGGCCCAGGAGGTCTTCACGGTGGAACGACCTTCCCAGGTGCCAGTCGGAGGTGTGGAGGATGCGCACGGGACGACCGTAGAACGACGCACCGACACCGCCCGGGCACCGCGCCGTCCGCACGGAGGTGTGATGTCCGGGGACGCGAGCGGATCAGCAGTAGCTGACGGACCGACCCGGCGAGGTGAAGCCCCACAGGGCGATCCCGGCCTCCTCGGCGAGACGGGCCGCCAGGCTCGTCGGCGCGCCCACGGCGACGATGGACCCGATCCCGCTGGCGGCCGCCTTCTGGACGAGCTCGAAGCCCACCCGCCCGCTCAGCACGAGGCAGGCGGCGGCCGGGTCGTCCCCGGCGAGGACCCGCGCTCCGACGACCTTGTCGACGGCGTTGTGGCGCCCGACGTCCTCCCGCACGACCAGCAGCGTGCCGTCGGCGTCGGCGAGACCGGCCGCGTGCACGCCGCCGGTCTTGGTGAAGAGCGACTGCCGTTCGCGCAGCGCGTCCGGGAGGCGTCGTACGACGTCCGCGGACGGGCGCGCTCCGGCCCAGGGGGCAGCGGCCCGGGTCACCAGCGCCTCCGAGACGCTGTCCTTGCCGCACACGCCGCACGCCGACGACCCGGCCGACGCGGCGACGTGGCGGTGGGGGAGGTCGGCGGCACCGGTCACGGAGACGGTGACCACGTTGAACTCCTGCTCGGGATTGAGGTCCTCGTCGGTGCAGTAGGCGACCTGGGTGAGCCCGGCGGGAGTCGTGATGCCCTCGTTGACCAGCCAGCCGGCGGCGAGCTCGAAGTCGTGACCGGGCGTGCGCATCGTGACCCAGGCGCGGCGTGGCTCGAGCCGTCCGACGCGGACCCGGATCTCGAGCGGCTCCTCGGTGATCAGCCGGTCCTCGCGGTCGATCCGGTCCTCGCCGCGGTGCTCGGAGACGCGCGTGCGGACCGTCGGGCCGGGACGTCGCGTGCGCTCGGTGGTCACGTCCCGAGGGTAGCCGTAGGCCCCGCGCGGTGGTGGCCGAGATCACCCCGTCGCCGATGCGGACCGACGTCTTCTTCGTCCGTAGAATGTAAGAGCCGCAAAGGAGCGGCTACCTCTTACCAATCACGCTCATCGCCAGAGGGCCGGAAGCCCTCGGAAGGACAGATCTCCATGAACCCGCAGCTGCACCTCGCCCTGAGGCTCGTCGACGCGCGCGCCCACTCGGACGAGGACCGTGCCCTCCTGCGTGACGTGGAGATCGCCCGCAGCGACGAGCGTCGAGCCCGTCGCGCTGCGCGTCGCCCCCGCTGACGCAGCGCGACTCCGCGCCCGATCCCCACATCGGGCGCACGACACCCTGCCAGTCATTCCTGACTGGCAGGGTGTTCTCACGTCCGGCGGGTACGACGCCGCGCGACGGCCACGAGCGCGAGCCCGGCGAGGACCAGGGCGAGGCTCCCCGCCCCGAGCCACACGGACGGACCGCCCGTGTCCGGGAGCACCGCGCCGCCGTCGCCTCCGCCGCCCGAGCCGTCGTCCGTCGGTGACGCGGTGGGCGAGCTGGTCGGGGACTCGGTCGGCGAGCTCGTGGGGCTCGACGTCGGAGTCGCGGTCGGGGTCGCGGTCGGGGTCGTGGTGGGCGGCGAGGTCGTGGGGGGCGTGGTGGGTGCCGGGGCGAGCACGAAGTCCTGGCCGCCGCGGATCTCGCCCTCGCTGGTGATCGTGACCGTGTGGGACGCAGGCCCCGTCACGACCGTGCCGGCAGGCGGCCGGACGGTGAGGGTCCACGTGCCGGGTCCGAGCTGGTCGAGGAAGTACTGCCCGTCGGCGTCGGTCGTCACGACCGTCTGCCCCGTCGGGCCGTCGACGACCACCTGCACGCCGGCGACGGGCTGACCTCCCTGGGTGACCGTGCCGCCGACGGCACCCGGTCGGGTGAGGTCGACGTCCTGGTCGGTGAGCCCGCCGGAGGGAACGGTGACGGCGCGTGGCGGGGGAGCGGTGTAGCCGGCGGGGGCGACGACGCTGAGCGTGTAGTCGCCCGGCGGCACCGCGTCGAGGACGTAGGTCCCGTCGCCCTCCGTCGCGACGGTGATGGGCGTCCCGCCTCCGGCCGGGGTCAGGACCACCTGCACACCTCCGAGGCCGACTCCGCCGCCGGACACGGTCCCGGAGACCGACGGCAGGGCGACGACCTGGAAGTCCTGGCCGGTGACGGGCTGGGTGGCGACGTCGATGCCGGTGATGGAGGTGCCGCCCGGTCCCGCCGAGTAGCCGGCGGGCACCGCGATCGAGACCGTGTAGCCCGTGCCGATCGCGTTGTCGTCGAACAGGTAGCTCCCGTCGGCGCGGGTCGTGGTCGACGTGGTGCCCCCGCCCGGTGCGGTCAGGGTGACGACGACGCCGGCGACCGGCCCGGCGCCGTCCGTCACGACTCCGCTGATCGCCTGCGGGACGATCTGGCGCACCTCGAAGTCCGCGCGTGAGGCCGGGTCGTTGTCGTTGCCACGGTTGGACACCGTCAGCTCGGCCGGACCGACGATCGCGCACGAGGCCGGGACGTCGAGGCGGACGACGTAGCCGGCCTGGGTGGCGTACTCCCCGAACGAGTAGGTGCCGTTGGCCGCCGGGGTGGTCGTGGCGAGCTCGTCGCCGAACGGCGAGACGAGCGTCATCGTCGCCTGCGTCGGCGCGCACGACCCGGTGCCCGACACGTCGTCGACCGTCCCTCCGATCGGCCGGGCGCGGCTGACGAACCAGGTCTGGTAGACGGGGAAGCCGGCGCGCCGGGTGAAGGTCAGGGTGAGGCTGGAGATCCGGATGTCGGGCTCGAACCAGCCGCTGGCCCCGTCGGTGTCCGTGGCGGCGGCGTTGCCGGTCAGCGTCGACGTGGCCGCGCTCCACGTGGGCAGGTCGGTGCCACCGGCGTAGTTGAAGGCGCCGCGGTACCAGCTGTCGACCTCGGCGGCCGGCACGGCCGCACCGCTCGCGTCGGTCGCCGTCACGCGTACGGCGTCCGCGTCGACGTCGCCGAGGACGAAGGCCCAGCCGGTGTCGGGCGTCGGCGCCGCGAAGGTGTACGTCGTCGTGGACGGCGTCGTGGCGGTGTCCGCCTTCGGGCGGAGCAGCAGGTAGGCGCTGCCGCTGCTGGTGCCGTACTTCGCGCCCGGCGGGGTCGCTGGGCCGAGGAACGTGCTGGTGCCGGCGGGGAGCGACACCGGGGCCCGTGAGTCCGAGACGACCGTCGCCGGCGGGAAGCCGGGCGACTGCTGGGTCATGGTCGTGCGGTAGGCGTTGGCCGTGCCCTGGACGGGCGCCCAGGCCGCCCAGCGGTCCGTGAGCGCGTGGGCCGGGCCGGCGACGAGACCGACGCACAGGACGCCTACCGCGAGCAGAGCGGTCTTCCGAGACATGAGTGGTTCCCCCAGATCGAACGTCCCTCACGAGGAGGATAGACCCGCGATCGCCTCTGGCAGGGTGGGCGCATGACTGACGACACCGTGCGCAGCGTGGAGCTCACCCGCATCGGCCCCGCCCGCTTCAAGGCCACCAACGCCAGGGGAGGGGAGACGTTCTTCGGCACCGGGGGAGAGGATCCCGACTTCACGCCGGTGGAGCTCCTGCTGGCCGCCATCGCCGGGTGCAGTGCCCTCGACGTCGAGGCCATCACCCACAAGCGCACCAGCAGCACGACCTTCGACGTGCACGCCGAGGGCCACAAGGTCAGTGACGATCACGGCAACCACATGTCCGGGATCCGGGTGTCGTTCGACGTCGACTTCCCCGACGGGCCGGACGGCGAGAAGGCGCGCGGTCGGCTCGAGCGCGCGATCGAGATGTCGCGCGACCGGCTGTGCACGGTCTCGCGGACGGTGCAGCTGGGGGCGGAGGTCGGCTACGAGCCGGTCAGCGACTGACTCGAGCGCTCCTCGGCGGACGCGTCAGCTGACGGTGACCTTCTCGATGCTGACCTCCTTGTTGGGCGCGCCGCCGCCGGCGGGGTTCGACGCGTCGTTGCCCTCCTTGGCGATCGCCTGGAGGACCTCGAGACCGGGCTCGTCGATCTGGCCGAAGACCGTGTAGTCCGGGGTGAACTGGGAGTCGCGGAAGACGAGGAAGAACTGCGAGCCGTTGGTGTCGGCGCCCGCGTTGGCCATCGCGAGGGTGCCGGCCGGGTAGGTCTCGTCACCGCTGAGCTCGTCGGCGAACGAGTAACCGGGGCCGCCCGACATGGTGCCGCTCGGGTCGCCGCACTGGAGGATGCCGAAACCGTCCTGGTCGCCGATGCGCGGGCAGACGGTGTCGTCGTAGAAGCCCTGCTCGGCGAGCGAGACGAACGAGTTCACGGTGCACGGCGCCTTGGCGGCGTCGAGCGTGAGGCCGATGTCGCCGAAGTTCGTGGTGATGGTTGCGGCGACCGTGCCCTCGGACGGGGCGTCCGTGCTCGGCGCCTCGACGTCGCGCGCCGGGTCCTGGCCGTCGGAGGGGTACTCGCAGGAGGCCGTCGCGCCGGCCGGCTCGGACGTGGACTCCGAGGGCGAGTCCGAGGGCGATTCCGAGGGCGAATCCGAGGGCGACTCCGAGGACGCGTCGGACGAGGAGGAGCTCGACGGGTCCGTCGCGGTGTCGCTGTCGGCCTCGTTGCCGCACGCGGAGAGGGCGAGGACGGACAGGCAGGCGGCCACGGTGGCGAGTCGCTTCAGCATGCGGGTGACTCTAGCCAGCGCCGCCTCACATCTCCTCGTGGGTGTCGGGGTCGCCGCCGAAGAGCCGTCCGTCGTCCTCCGCGAGCCCGGTGATGGCAGCCATCTCGTCGTCGGTGAGCTCGAAGCCGAAGACGTCGAGGTTCTCGGCCTGCCGGGAAGGGTCGGCGGACTTGGGGATCGGCAGCGACCCGAGCTGGACGTGCCAGCGCAGGATGACCTGCCCGGCCGAGACGTCGTGGGCCGCCGCAGCCATGGTCACCGCGTCCTCGTCGAGCGGTGCCCGGCGCTTGCCCATCGGGCTCCACGCCTCGGTGCGGATGCCGAGTCGCTCGTGCACCTCGCGCATGTGGGCCTGCGGGAAGCGGGGGTGCAGCTCGACCTGGTTGACCGCCGGGACGACGCCGGTGTCGTCGATGATCCGGGTGAGGTGCTCCTCGGTGAAGTTGGAGACGCCGATCGAGCGGACGAGACCGTCCTTCTGCAGCTGGACGAGCGCGCGCCACGCCTCGACGTACTTGCCCTGCGACGGGTTGGGCCAGTGGATGAGGTGGAGGTCGGTGCGCTCCAGCCCGAGCCGGCCCAGCGACTCGCGCACCGACGCGATGGCGTCGTCGTACGCGTGGTGGCGGCCGGGGATCTTGCTGGCCACGAGGATCTCGTCGCGGGGGACCCCCGAGCGGCGGATGGCCTCGCCGACCTCGGTCTCGTTCCCGTAGTTCACGGCTGTGTCGACGAGCCGGTAGCCGGCCTCGATCGCGCCGGCGATCGAGCCGATGCCGTCCTCGTCGCGCAGGGGATAGGTGCCGAACCCGATGGCGGGGATCGTGGTGCCGTCGTTGAGGTCGTACGTCGGGATCTGGGACATGCGTCCAACCTAGGACCGGTCGCCACAACTTCCTCACCTCTCCGTGCATCAGACTGGTACGGCCCCGCCCAGGGGCTCGACGCCCTCGGAGGAGATCACCGTGCGACGCACCGCTGCCGCTGTCCTGACGATCGCCATGACGCCGTTGGCCGTCGTGGGCCTGTCCGCCGGGACGGCTGTGGCCCAGACGACGTGCGACGGGAAGGCGCCGACGATCGTCGCGCTCCCGGGTGTGCCGACGTCCGGCACCCCGGGCGACGACGTGATCCTCGGCACCGAGGGGCGCGACACCATCGACGGCGGCGCGGGGAACGACACGATCTGCGGTCTCGGCGACGCCGACGAGCTCATCGGGGGGCCGGGCGACGACCGCCTGTTCGGTGGCCTCGACGGCGAGTACTCCCCGGACGACGGCTACGACGGCGACGTGCTCGTCCCCGGTCCCGGTGACGACGTCATCGATCTGGGTGACGACCCGCAGTCGGCCGACGTGGACTACGTGGACCGTCTCGCCGACTACGACACGGTGTCCTTCGCCGGTGCCCGCGGCCCGGTCACGGTCGATCTCTCCGCCGGTACGGCGACGGGCGAGGGCGGGGACACCATCGTCGTGCCTGCCTTCTCAGGCGGGATCATCGGATCCGCGTACGACGACGTGCTCACCGGCACCGACGGCCCCGACCGCATCCGTGGTGGTGCCGGCGACGACCGGATCGACGCCCTCGGTGGCGACGACGACCTCCAGCCCGGAGCCGGCGACGACCTGGTCCGCGCGGGCGACGGGGACGACATCGTGGTCTCGCCGGAGGGCGGCCGTGACCGGATCCTCGGAGGCGCGGGCGAGGACTTCCTCGAGACCTACGGCCGCGGCGCCTTCATCGGCGGTGGCGCCGGGGACGACTACCTCGTCGGGCAGCTCGGCGTCAGCGTGCACGGCGGTGCGGGCGACGACGAGATCGACGCCGTCCTGCGCCGCGGCAAGGCCATCAGCGTGAGCGGTGGCGCGGGCCACGACATCGTCCGGCTGCGCGCACCGAAGTCGCAGTTCCCGCGCGGCTCGCAGTACGTCGTCGACGTGCCGCGCAAGCAGGTCATGGTCTCCGGTGCGAAGCGGGCGCGCTACACGAAGGTCGAGGACCTGCGGTTCTCCGCGGGTCGCGCGTCCCTGCGCTACCTCGGCGGCCCGGGGCGCGACAGCGTCTCGGTGGGCGGAGGCCTGCAGATCACGGCGTACGGCCGCGGTGGTCGCGACGTCCTCATCGGCGGCAGGCGGGACGACCTCCTCGTCGGTGGTCCGGGTCGCGACCAGCTCGTCGGCGGTGCCGGGCGCGACCGATGCCTCGGCGGTGAGGAGCTGCGGCAGTGCGAGCTGCGTCGCTGATCCCGGCGCGCCCGGTGGCTCACCTCTCGAGCCGCAGCTCCTGGGCGTCGATCATCGACGACGCCATGGTGAGCGCCCCGGTGCTGTAGGCGCCGATCGCGCGCTCCTCGTGCAGCGCGTCGCGCATCAGCGCGATGAACTCACGGTGCAGGAGCACCCGCTGGGTCGCCTGCGTGAGCGCCTCGGGCGTGGCGTCGGCCCGTCGCTCCTCGATGCGGTCGAGCCACGACAGTGACTGCTCGGCGACGTCGGGGTCGATCCTCTGTCCGTCGATGACGATCTGGTCGAGCGGACCGAGTGCCGTGACGGCCGTGCTGGTGATGTCGCCGAAGAGGTCGACCACCTCGTCGCGCTGCTTGGTCGGGTCGGTGCCGGTCACGCCGAGCCACCGGATGACGAGCGGGAGGGTGCCGCCGTAGAGGAGGAGCGAGGCCACGGCCACGACGAAGGCCACGGTGATCAGGAGCGTGCGCTCGTCGACCTCGGGGCCGATCGTGAGCGCGGCCGCGAGGGTGACCACGCCGCGCATCCCGGCCCACGACAGCACGGCGCCGCCGCGGGCGGTGATCGGCTCGCTCTCCTGGTAGTCGACGTCGGCCTTGCCGCGCTGCACGCGACGGCGGTACATCGACAGGCGCTGCTGGCCACGCTCGCTGTCGATCCGCTCGCCGCCCTCCTCGGTCATCGTGTCGACGCGTGTGCTGATCTGGTCGAGGCGCTCGCGCATCGCGTCGAGCTTGGGCTGCTGGCGTCGCTCGCTCAGCACCTCGACGCCGACGAAGCCCACGCGCAGCACGAGCAGGAGCGCGAACACCACGGCGGAGATGGCGAGGACCTCGGGCACGGTGCTGTTGGACTCGTCGAGGTCGCGGAGCAGCGACTCGAGCTGGAGTCCCATGAGCAGGAAGACGCCGTTCTCGACGAGGAACTGGAGCGTGAGCCAGTTGGTGCGCTCGGTGAGGCGTTCGCGGGCGCTGAACTTCCGCGCCCCGTAATGGCCAGTGACCAGGCCCGCAACGACCACGGCGACGACGCCCGAGGCCTCCGCCTCCTCGGCGGGGAGGAAGGCGAGGAACGGAACGATGAAGCTGACGGCCGTCATCAGCACCGGGTCGTCGAGCTTGCTGCGCAGCCACACGGTGGCGTGGCCGACGACGAAGCCGATCACGACGGCGAGGACGACCGCCTTGGCGAAGTCGAAGACCGCGTCGCCGAGGCTGAAGCCCGCGGTGATCGCGAGCAGGGCCGTGCGCAGCACCACGAGGGCGGACGCGTCGTTCAGGAGGCTCTCGCCCTCGAGCACGGTCATCAGCCGGTGGGGGAGCCCGAGCCGCTTGCCGATCGCGGTCGCGGCGACGGCGTCGGTGGGGCTGACGACGGCGCCGAGCGCGACCCCGGCCGCGAACGACACGTCCGGCGCGATGAGGTGGACCACCGCCCCGACGGCGAGCGCGGAGACGATGACCAACGTGACGGAGAGCCACGTGATCATGCCGAAGCTGCGGCGCAGGTCGACGACGGGCACCTGCACCGCAGTGGCGTACAGCAGGGGCGGCAGCGCGCCGATGAGGATCCAGTCGGGCTCGAGCTCGAAGTCGGGCGTCGCGGGGATGACGCTGAAGACGATGCCGACCACCAGCAGGACCAGGGGCGTGGCGATGCCGGTCCGGCGGGAGAGGACGGCTGCGACGACGATGGCCATGAGCGCGGCGATGGCGAGGGTGAGCAGCTCCACGGGCATCAGGGTAGGCCGCGACGGTCCGGTCTCAGGATGCAAGACCGACGGCACCGCGATCCGCTGGGGAGTCCGCCAGACCCGTGACTAGCACCTTCGTCGTCGTACGACGCCAGTGGTCCGGTGGGTTTGTCAGGGGACCGGACCAATGGTCCCTTGTGGCGCGTCGAGGGTGCTTCCTACGGTCCTGAGGCACCGGCCGATCGGCCGTCATCCACATCATCAGCCACACGATCACCGGCCTGTCGCCCGGGCGCCACACGATCCTGGCGCGCTGGAACGTCGCCGACACGGTCAACGCGTTCTACAACTGCGTCGACGTGGACGTCGTGAGCGGCGTGGGCAACGGGCTCGAGCACGACTGACGGACGCCGACAGTGGAGCCAGGCGCCGGTAGATCGGGCTCCTGGCTCCATTGTCGGGAGGAGTGGCCCGATCCACTTGTAATGACATAATGTCAGTTATCGGCGATATACTCACGCTCAGGGAACCCCTCTCGCCACACGTGTCCGCGATACTGCCCCTCTCGATGCACCACGAGGGCCATGTCTCGGACACGTGTGGCGTCGGCGGCCGAATCACATCCTCGTGGGGTGCCTACACCGGCGCCCGGACGTTCCGGAACGGCGTTGCAGCCAGGCTGAGCGTGACGAGCCCGAACAGCACGGCCGAGAGCACGAGCACCGGTGTGATACCCCAGGCGTCGGCCAGGATGCCGGCGATCGGCGAGGCCACCACGACGACCGCGCGGTTGAGCGAGCGCAACGTGGTGTTGGTGCGGGCCTGGAGCTCGTCGGGCGTCACCAGCTGGCGATAGCTCATCTCGTGGGAGTTGCTCATGCCCATCGCGAGTCCGTAGAGCAGCTGCCCGAGCGCCAGCACGACCACAGCGGCGCCGCCGACCTGGCCCGCAACGGCGTACGTCACGACGGCGACCGTGGTGATCGCGTGGCACAGGATGATCGTCCAGCCGGTGCCGAGCCTGCGGCCGACGGCCGTGGTGACGAGGGTGCCGACCACTGCGCCGACGCCTCCGACGGCTCCCGTGACACCGAGCTGGACGGCGCTGAGGTCGAGGACCAGGAACGCGTACGGCGCCAGCACGACACCGACGACGGCGTGGGCGAGGAACCATCCGTGCGTGTTGATCGCCAGGGTGGCGAGACCGGAGCGGCCGTAGGCCCACCGGATGCCCTCGCCGATGTCCGCGAGCAGCCCTCGCACCGTCAGCCCGGCGCGGGCAGGCGGCTCCTCGTGCTCGATCCGGCGCAGGGTGAGCGCCGAGTAGAGATAGGTGAGGGAGTCGACCAGGACGGCGACCGGCGCACCGACGAGGCTAACCAGTAGTCCCCCGATCGCCGGCCCTGACGTGGTCGCCACGGCGTCGGCGCCGTCGATCCGCGCGTGCGCCCGCTGCAGGTCCTCGCGTCCGACGATCCGCGGCAGGAACGACATCGACGCCGAGCTGTTCACGACCGCGGCGGTGCCGTAGGCGGCGACCACGACCAGCAGCACCGGCAGGGTCAGCACATCGAGCCACCACAGGAGCGGGATCGCGAGCAGGAGCACGGCCTGCACCACGTCGGTGCCGACCATCAGCGGCAGCCGGCGCCGTCCGTCGACGAGCGCGCCGACCACGATCCCGACGACGAGGTACGGCAGCCACCGCACGGCGTTGAGCCAGCCGACGTCGGACGCCGTCCCGTCCAAGGTGAGGACCACCAGCGCCTGCAGAGCGAAGAGGGTGACGTAGGTGCCGAAGCCGGAGACCGCAGACGCGCGCCAGTAGCGGGCGAAGCTCGGGGAGATCACCCGAGGCGCCGGACCTGGTAGGTCCCGACGGTGGACGCGACGACCTCTCCCCCCGCGTCCGTCAGGGTCGCCTCGAGCGCGAACTCACCTTTCCCGGTGGTGAGCGCCGACTCGCGGACGCGGGCGACCTCGTCGTCCGGCAACGACGCCTCGGCGCGTACGACGCCCAGCGCGGGCCGCCGGAACCGGATGGTCGACTCCTTGACGAGCGGCACGAAGCCGGCGAGCTCGCCGCCGAGGTCGAAGCTCGCCATCGCGAGCAGGCCACCGAGCATCTCGGCCACGCTGAAGAGCGACCCGGCGTAGGTGACCCCGAAGTGATTGGTGTTGGGCTCGGGCGGCAGGTCGGCGCTCGCGAAACCGGGCCGGACCTCGACGACGCGGATGCCCATGGCCTCCAGGATCGGGACGGAAGCGAGGCCCCCGTCGTGGCCAGCGGCTTCCTCCACTCCCAAGGTATAGGCGATCAGGGGGCTTGTTTCAAGACCCTGTCGGTGACCCACACTGCTCGGCGTGATGCCGCACGACACCGCTCCCTTCGCCCTTCCCGACGCCCTCGCCGACAAGCTCGAACCGTCCCTGACCGACACCGACCGCGACCACTTCCGCACCGTCGCCGCGAGCCTCGAGCACGCCATCGCCGAGCTCGAGGCCGGCCTGGCCGAGACGAAGCAGGCCACCGCGCGCCACGGCACCGCGGCCCTCGAGCGGGACCAGGAGGTGCACCGCCAGACCGCGCGGCTGCGGGCGCTGCGCCGCTTCGACCTCGACCTCTGCCTCGGCCGCATCGTCCACGAGGGCGTCGCCGAGCCGACGTACATCGGCCGCTTCGGGCTCTCCGACCAGGACGGCAGGCGCCTCCTCGTCGACTGGCGCTCCCCCGCTGCCGAACCGTTCTTCGCCGCCACGCACGCCCATCCGCAGGGACTCGTCAGCCGTCGTCGCTACCGGTGGACCGGTGGCCGCATCGTCGACTACTGGGACGAGGCGTTCACCGAGGAGGGGCTCACCCACACCGCCGCGCTCGACGACCAGTCCGCGTTCATCGCGACCCTCGGGGGCAGCCGGACGGCGCGGATGCGCGACGTGCTCGGCACGATCCAGTCCGACCAGGACGCCATCATCCGCGCGGGCTCGAAGGGCGCGCTGGTGGTCGACGGAGGCCCGGGCACGGGGAAGACGGTCGTGGCGCTGCACCGCACGGCCTACCTCCTGTACTCCGACCCGCGGCTCGGGCACCGTCACGGCGGTGTCCTCTTCGTCGGACCCCACCAGCCCTACCTGGCCTACGTCAGCGACGTCCTGCCCAGCCTGGGCGAGGAGGGCGTGCAGACCTGCACGGTGCGCGACCTCGTGCCCGAGGCGCCCGCTGCCCGCCCGGAGGCGGACGAGCGCGTGGCGGCGCTGAAGGCCGACCTCCGCATGGTCGCCGCGATCGAGCCGGCGGTGGCGCTCTACGAGGAGCCGCCGAGCGACGCCCTGCTCGTGGAGACGCCGTGGGCCGACGTCCGGATCACCGTCGCGGAGTGGAAGGAGGCCTTCGACTCCGCCGACCCCGGCACCCCGCACAACCTGGCTCGCGACGACGTGTGGGAGGAGGTGCTCACGATCCTGGTGGACAAGGCGGACCTCGACGACCTCTCCCCTGACGAGTTCCGCGCCGTGCTGGAGCGCAACGCGGCCCTCCGCGAGGAGTTCGACCGCCACTGGCCGCTCCTCGAGCACACCGACCTCGTCGGCGACCTCTGGACGGTCCCGGCCTACCTCCGCCACTGCACGCCGTGGCTCGGGCCCGACGAGGTCACGGCGCTGCGTCGCGAGGACCCGGAGGCATGGACGTACGCCGACCTCCCGCTGCTCGACGCGGCCCGGCTGCGGCTCGGCGACCCGGAGGCGTCGCGCCGCCGGCGTCGTACGCAGGCGGCCGAGGCGCGCGAGCGGGCCAGGATGGGAGAGGTCATCGACGACCTGCGCACGACCGCACGCGAGTCCGGCGCCGACGAGTTCGGCGACGGGCTGGTCTCGATGCTCGTCCACGGCGACCTCCAGACCGCGCTGGTCGACGACGCAGCGCTGCCGACGGCCGACCCCGACCTGCTGGAGGGGCCGTTCGCGCACATCGTGGTCGACGAGGCCCAGGAGCTCAGCGACGCGGAGTGGCAGATGCTCCTGCGGCGCAACCCGTCGCGGAGCTTCACGATCGTCGGCGACCCCGCCCAGGCGCGGCACGGCTTCACCGAGACGTGGACCGAGCGGCTCACGCGCATCGGTCTCCCGGACGCGACCGTGGCCCCACTCACGGTGAACTACCGCACGCCCGCCGAGGTCATGGCCGAGGCCGAGCCGGTGATCCGGGCCGTGCTCCCCGACGCCAACGTCCCGACGTCGATCCGCGAGAGCCGGATCCCGGTGCTCCGCGCCCCGGTGGCCGACCGCGACCGGATCGTGGCCGAGTGGCTCGCCGAGCACGCCGAGGGAACCGCTGTCGTCATCGGCGACGCGTCGTACGCCGACTCGGCGCGCGTCCGCTCGCTCACGCCGGAGCTCGCGAAGGGCCTCGAGTTCGACCTCGTCGTCCTGGTCGATCCGCAGAGGCTCGGCGACGGCATCACCGGGGCCGTCGACCGCTACGTCGCGATGACGCGTGCCACGCAGCAGCTGGTGCTGCTCACGTCGTAGCGCCCACCAGCTGCCGCAGCGCGGAGACGTCCTCGGGGCCGACCCGGCAGCATCCACCCACCAGCCGGGCCCCGGCCGCGACCCACGCCGAGACGTCCTCGGCGTCGAAGGCGGAGCGCCCCTCCCACGCACGCGTCTCCGCGTTCCAGGCCTGGCCGGAGTTCGGGTAGACGATGGCAGCGCCGTGCGCCCCGGCCAGCGGCACGGCGGCCCGGGCGTCGGCCGGAGTGGTGCAGTTGACGCCCACGGCGAGCACCTCGGGGACGTCGGCCGCCATCGCGAACGCGTCCTCCAGCGCCTCGCCCGCCCGGGTGCGGTCCCCGGCGGCCGACAGCGACAGCCAGGCCGGCACGCCGGTGCCGTCGAGCTCGGCCAGCACGGCCTCGACCTCGGCCAGGCACGGGATCGTCTCGATCGCCAGGATGTCCGCGCCCTCCCCCACGGTCGCGGCGAGCACGTCGAGCCGCGGTCGGTGGAAGGTGCGCAGGCCGGCGACGTCGAGGTCGTAGTCACCCCGGTACTCCGAGCCGTCGGCCAGCACGGCGCCGTAGGGCCCGACCGACGCCGCCACCCAGGCGTCGGGGGCGGCCGCGTCGCGCGCGTCGGCCGCGAGCGACACGCTGCGGCGCAGCAGCCGCGCCACCTCGTCCCGGTCGACGCCGGTGGCGCCGAAGCCCTCGAAGGAGACCTGGTAGGACGCGGTGGTGGCCACCTCGGCCCCGGACTCGAAGAACTCACGGTGCGCGCGCTCGATCGCGGCCGGGTCGTCGCGCAGGAGCCGGGCGGACCAGAGGTCGGAGGAGAGGTCGTGGCCGTGCCGCTCGAGGAGGGTGGCGAGGCCGCCGTCGAGGACGACGGGACGCGCGGTGATGGCGTTGCTGAGGCTGGTGCGGGTCACCGGACGAGTCTTGCACCCGAGGGGTGTGCCTGACGCGTGGTCTCGTCGGCGACGATCGCCGCGTGCCAGAGGGACACACGATCCACCGACTCGCCCGTCGCCACGCCCGGCTGCTGGGCGGCAGCCACGTGTCGGCGGACAGCCCCCAGGGCCGCTTCGAGGACGGTGCGGCCCTGCTCGACGGCCGCGAGCTCGCGGCGACGGACGCGTGGGGCAAGCACCTCTTCCACCGCTACGACGACCTGTGGCTGCACGTGCACCTCGGGCTCTACGGCAAGTTCCGCGACGGGGTGCTGCCCGCTCCCCCGACCCGTGGTGCCCTGCGGCTCCGCCTCCTCGGGGGCGGTCACTGGCTGGAGCTCCGTGGCCCGACCGCGTGCGAGGTGCTGACCGACGACGAGCGCCGCGGGATCCTCGCGCGGCTGGGCCCGGACCCGTTGCGACGTCGGCCGGACGTGGAGGCCTTCGTGGCTCGCGTGCTGCGCAGCCGGGCGCCGATCGCCACGCTCCTGATGGACCAGTCGGTCGTCGCGGGCGTCGGCAACGTCTATCGCGCGGAGGTGCTGTTCCGGCAGCGCCTCGACCCGTTCCGGCCGGGGCGGGCCCACGACGCGGCGACGCTGCACGCGCTGTGGGACGACCTCGTCGGCCTGCTCCGCGCCGGCGTGCGCGCCGGCCGCATCGTCACGACGCACCCCGAGGACCGGGAGCGTCCCGCCGGGCGGCCGCGGCGGGTCGACGCGCACTACGCCTACGGACGCGCCGGACTGCCGTGCCGGATCTGCGGCACGCCGGTGCAGGACACGACCATCGGAGCGCGGCGGCTCTTCTGGTGCCCGGTCTGCCAGGCCTGAGTGGCGTCAGGCGCCGACGTACTCCTTGAGGTGCTTGCCGGTCAGCGTCGGCTTCTTCGCGCCCACCATCTCGGACGGCGCCCCCTCGAAGACGACGGTGCCGCCGTCGTGGCCGGCACCGGGTCCGATGTCGATGATCCAGTCGGCGTGCGCCATCACGGCCTGGTGGTGCTCGATCACGATGACGGACTTGCCCGAGTCGACCAGGCGGTCCAGCAAGCCCAGGAGGTTCTCGACGTCGGCGAGGTGGAGGCCCGTCGTCGGCTCGTCGAGGATGTAGACGTCGCCCTTGTCGCCCATCTGCACGGCGAGCTTGATCCGCTGGCGCTCGCCGCCGGAGAGCGTGCTGAGCGGCTGGCCGAGCGTGATGTAGCCGAGGCCGACGTCGACGAGGCGCTCGAGGATCTTCACCGCGGCCGGGATCTTCGCCTCGCCGTCGCTGAAGAGCACGAGCGCGTCCGACACCGACATCTCGTGCACCTCGGCGATGTCCTTGCCGCCGAGGGTGTACTCCAGCACCTCGGCCTTGAAGCGACGGCCCTCGCACTCCTCGCACGGAGACTCAACCGTCGCCATGGGTCCGAGCTCGGTGAAGATCACGCCGGCGCCGTTGCAGGTGGAGCAGGCGCCCTCGGAGTTGGAGCTGAAGAGCGCCGGCTTCACACCGTTGGCCTTGGCGAACGCCTTGCGGATCGGCTCGAGGAGGCCGGTGTACGTCGCGGGGTTGCTGCGGCGGGAGCCCTTGATGGCGCCCTGGTCGATCACGATGACGTCCTCGCGACCCGCGAGCGAGCCGTGGATGAGCGAGCTCTTGCCGGACCCCGCCACCCCGGTGACGACGGTCAGCAGGCCCAGTGGCACGTCGACGTCGACGTCCTTGAGGTTGTGGGTGCTCGCACCGCGCACCTCCATCTGCCCGGTCGCCTTGCGCACCGAGTCCTTGAGCGAGGCGCGGTCGTCGAGGTGCCGGCCGGTGATCGTCCCGCTCCGGCGGAGGCCGTCGACGTCGCCCTCGAAGCAGATCTCGCCGCCGCCGGCACCGGCCGCCGGGCCGATGTCGACGACGTGGTCGGCGATCGAGATCGTCTCGGGCTTGTGCTCCACGACCAGGACGGTGTTGCCCTTGTCGCGGAGCTGGAGCAGCAGGTTGTTCATCCGCTCGATGTCGTGCGGGTGGAGGCCGATGGTGGGCTCGTCGAACACGTAGGTCACGTCGGTCAGCGACGACCCGAGGTGCCGGATCATCTTGGTGCGCTGCGCCTCGCCGCCCGACAGCGTGCCGGCCGGGCGGTCGAGCGAGAGGTAGCCGAGGCCGATCTCGGAGAACGAGTCGAGCAGGTGCTGGAGCCCCTTGAGCAGCGGCGCGACGGACGGCTCGTCCAGGCCGCGCACCCACGCGGCGAGGTCGCTGATCTGCATCTCGCAGAGGTCGGCGATCGACCTGCCGTCGATCTTCGAGGCCCGCGCCTCCGGGGTGAGTCGAGTGCCGTCGCAGTCGGGGCAGGTCTGGAAGGTCACCGCGCGGTCGACGAAGCGCCGGATGTGCGGCTGCATCGCCTCGGGGTCCTTGGACAGGATCGACTTCTGGATCTGCGGGATCATGCCGGTGAAGGTCAGGTTGACGCCCTCGACCTTCAGCTTGGTCGGCTCTGACCACAGCATCGTCTCGAGCTGCTTCTTCGTGAACGACTTGATCGGCTTGTCCATCGGCAGGCCCATGCCCTCGAACAGCCGGCCGTACCACCCGTCCATCGAGTAGCCCGGCACGGTCAGCGCGCCGTCGTTGAGCGACTTCTCGTCGTCGTAGAGCGCCGTCAGGTCGATGTCGTTGACCTTGCCCATGCCCTCGCAGCGCGGGCACATGCCGCCGAGGTAGACCTCCTGCTTGGCGATCCGGCGCTCGGTGCGGCCGCCCTTCTCGGTCGTCATCATGCCGCTCGCCTTGCGGGTCGGGACGTTGAAGGAGTACGCCGTCGGCGGGCCGACGTACGGGTCACCGAGGCGGCTGAAGAGGATCCGCAGCATCGCGTTGGCGTCGGTGGCGGTGCCGACCGTGGAGCGCGGGTTGGCGCCCATCCGCTCCTGGTCGACGATGATCGCGGTCGTCAGGCCCTCGAGGTGGTCGACGTCGGGCCTCGCGAGCGAGGGCATGAACCCCTGCACGAACGCGCTGTAGGTCTCGTTGATCATCCGCTGCGACTCGGCCGCGATGGTGGCGAAGACCAGGGAGCTCTTGCCGGAGCCGGAGACGCCGGTGAAGACCGACAGGCGTCGCTTGGGCAGGTCGACCGAGACGTTCTTGAGGTTGTTCTCGCGC
Source organism: Nocardioides exalbidus (assembly GCF_900105585.1). NCBI lineage: Bacteria > Bacillati > Actinomycetota > Actinomycetes > Propionibacteriales > Nocardioidaceae > Nocardioides > Nocardioides exalbidus. The sequence goes on along the minus strand of NZ_FNRT01000002.1, from coordinate 3,746,342 downwards.
GCGCCCTCGACGCGGATCAGGTCGTGGTCGTCGGCTGGGTGTGTGGTCGTCATCGCCTCGGTGTCTCCCCGGTCGTGTCGTGTGCCTGCTCGCGCGGGCAATCCTGCCAGTACGACGGACGGGGACGCGGGGACGTGACATCGCCGCGGGCCGGCCCGCCCCTCGGTGTGTGGTGCCGCATCTGCGCATCGTGCGACGGTCGATGGCATGACCACTCATGACGACCAGCTCGCGACCGTTGCCGAGATCATGGAGGACACCCGCATCGCGGTGCTGACCTACGTCTCGGCCGACGGCGCCCTCGTCTCGACGCCGATGGGCACCCAGGACTTCGAGCACCCGGGCACCGTCTGGTTCCTCACCGAGCGCGACACCGACAAGGTCCGCGCGATCGAGGCCGACCCGCGGGTCAACGTCGCGTACGCCAGTGGCGACGGCTGGGTGTCGCTGACCGGCACGGCGCGGGTGAGCGAGGACCGGGAGAAGCTCAAGCAGCTCTGGGACCTGTCGGCCGGTGTCTTCATGACCGGTGGGCCGGAGGACGAGTCCAACGTCCTGCTCGAGGTGTCGGGCAGCTCCGCGGAGTACTGGGACTCCCCCGGCAAGGTCGCGTCGGTCCTCGAGCTGGCCAAGGGCCTCGTCGGTCGAGGGACGCCCGACCTCGGCGACAACGACACCGTCGCCCTCTGACGACCCGGTGCTCGTCCACGCACACGGACCGGCCGGCGCCGACGAGGCCTGGCTGCGGTTCACCACCCCGTCGACCTGGCCGGTCTGGGCGCCGCTGATCACCGCCGTCGAGGCGTCGCACGACGAGCTCGAGGTCGGCACGACGGGGCGCGTGCACGGCCCCGGACCGGTGTCGATCGACTTCGAGGTGACCGCCGTCGACGCCGTCCGACGATCGTGGTCCTGGCGGGTGCACCGTGGCCCGGCGTCGGTCGAGATGTCGCACCACGTGCTTCCCGCCGCCGGGGGTGGAAGTCGTGCCCTGCTCCGCGTCCACGGTGCGTCGGCGACGCTCCTGCAGCCCTATCGCATCCCTGCAGCCGCCGCGCTCCGCGGCCTCGTCCGTGACCGCTTCGGCCTGGCTCGGGATCAGGAACCGGTCGAGACGTTCGACTTCCGCTTCGACCGGACGTATGCCCTGGCCGGTCGCCCCTTCGGCATCACGCCGCGCACGACGACCATCGAGGTGGGCCCCGAGTGGCTCTACGTCGGCTACGGCCCGTGGCGGCTCGCGACCCCGCGCAGCAACATCGCGTCGGCCGAGGCGTCCGGCGGCTTCGGGTTCGTGAAGACCGCCGGTCCCCCGCACCTGTCCCTCGCCGACCGCGGCATCTCCTTCACGACCAACGGCGAGCGGGCACTCTGCCTCACCTTCCACTCCCCCGTCCCCGCCATCGACCCGACCGGCACGATCCGGCACCCCGGCGCGACGTTGTCGGTGGCCGATCCCGCGCGTCTCGCGGAGGCGCTGGGGCTCTCGCTCCCCGCGGCCTAGAGTCCGCCCATGGGAATCGTCCACCGCGCCACGCTGTCGCCGTCGAAGCAGGAGATCGTCGAGGCCTGGCTCCAGACGCGCACGTGGCCGACGGGGAAGGTGGTCGCCGAGAAGCTGGCCGAGTACCGCTACGACGACCCCGACGGCGAGGTCGGGGTGGAGACGATCCTGTGGCGGTGCGACGACGGGGCCGTCGTGCAGACACCGCTCACCTACCGTGCGGCGCCGCTCGCCGGTGCCGAGGACCACCTGATCACCACCACCCAGCACTCGGTGCTCGGCGAGCGGTGGGTCTACGACGGCTGCGGCGACCCGGTCTGGGCGCGCACGCTCGTCACCGGCATCCTCACCGGCGCCCGTCAGTCGCAGATGTTCCTCGAGCAGGACGGCGAGCGCGTCGACATCCCGGCGCGGATGCAGGTTCGCGGCAGCGGGTCCGGCACGAGCGCTCCCCCGGTCGCGTCGATCGACGAGGTGACCGACGACGGCAACCTCACTGTCGTACGCGCCGGGGACACCGAGATCGCGCTCGCGCGTGTCCTCGGCACTCCCCTCGGCGAGGGCCCGCACCTCCTCGGCCGGGTCGGGCACCGCGGCGAGACCACGGTGCTGGCCGTGCTGCGGACCCACTGACCCGCACCCGGCCCGCCCACCGGGACGGCTCCGGGCAGGCGGGCCGGCAGGCAGCGGCTACTTCCTCCTGGACCTGCGCGCCGGCGCCTTCGCCATCTCGCCGAGCCGGTCGACCCCCGCGTCGACCACCTCGGACATGGATGCCAGGTCCCGCTGCAGGTCGCGGACACCTGCGGAGAGCGCCGTCGCCATGCCCCGGGTGACGATCGCCGACTCCTCCTCGCCGAAGCGGGGCGGCTTGGCGGGCGGGTAGGGGTGCGCCTCGCGGAGCGCGACCAGGGCACCGCCGAGAGCGATCTTCATCAGCGGCTCGGGATCGATCCAGGGCATCTCGGGCAGTCCGTCGCGGACGACCGGGTCCCACGGGTTCACCCAAGGCACCAGCTCGGCCCACACGATCTCGAGCCACGGGATGACGAAGTGCAGCGAGCGGCACACCGTCGCACGGCGCCCGAGGACGTCCCGCGCCTGCGACCCGATCTCGAAGAAGTCGCGGACGCTGACCTCCTGGATCCGGGTGTTGGGGTCGAGCAGCGTGGCCTCGACGACCCGGTCGTTCCAGACGAGGTCCCACCAGAAGCCGTCGTTCATCGCCTGGACCAGCGGCGCGGGCGAGAGCCAGACCGCGGTGTTGACGTAGTAGTGCTGGACCTTCTTCAGCACCTCCTGTCCGGCCGCGCTGGCCAGGAACCCCGTGTGCTTGCTGGGGTCCTCCCCCGGCCGGCCGAAGTCGTCGAAACCACCGCCCTCGAGGATCCCGATGAGGTTGACGTTCACGAAGTGGTGCCAGGTCGAGTCGGTCACCACCCGCCCCACGCCGGCGCGGTGTCCGTCGTACGCGCAGAGCAGGCCGAACGCGTGCGCGAAGGTGGCGAGCTTGCTGCCGGCGGTGTTGCCGGCGGGGACGCGCCCGTGGGCGATGATCCGCGGCTCCTCGCGCCCGGTGCCGTCGAGGCGGTCCGGGTACTCCGGGCTCCCGTCGCGGCAGGCGAGGGACATGTCGTCCGGGACGCGCACCTCCCCCTCGTGCGGGTGGTCGGGGAACACGTCGATCCGGCCCAGCGGGCTGCACAGGATCGGGTGCGGGTAGCGCTCCTCCCTCAGCGCGCCCCACGGCGCGTGGTAGAGGTCGAGGTCCAGGCTCTGCGGCACGTCGTCGCTCTGGTCGCTGAACTGTGTGCCGGGGTCGTGCCCGGGTGCGTTCGAGTCGTTGCGCCGAGGGCCGCTCATGCTGACTTCCCCGCTGCCGAAGTCGGCCCAGTGACGCATGTTGCGGGCCCGGTCGAGCGCCTTGCCCATGCCGGCCCCGAGGAAGGCGTGGTCGCCCGTGGCGAAGAGGCCGCGACCGCCGTTCATGTGAGCGGTCAGGTTGTCGAGCTCGGCGTCGCTCAGCCGGTCAGCCGGATAGCTGGCACTCGAGCTCCGCGTGCCGTAGGTCGGCTGCTTGTAGTCGGTCTCGACGCCGAACAACCACACCTCGTCGTACGTCGTGGGCGTGAAGTGGCTTGCGACGTCGAACCGGAAGCCCTTGATCCGCTTGGTGATCCGCGGCTCGCGGGCCAGCATCGCGCTGTCGGTCACGTCCGAGCGCAGGTGCCCGAGGGTGATGTCGAACCGTGCGTAGCGGCGACCGTCGTTGACCAGGCTCGTGACGAAGGCGGAGAGGCCGAAGTCGCCGTCACCGAAGTCGAGACCGTCGGTGACGAGGAGCACCTTGACCGTGACCGTGCTCCACCACGGCCAGTAGAGCTCTGGCCGGACGAGCGCGTCGTCGAGCCGGAACCGAGCCAGGTCGTGGAGTGTCACGATGGGTGCTGCGTCGGTGATGTCTGGCATGTGAACCTCCGAGAGTGACGGGCCCACCCGTTGGACCCACTCTTGAGGAGGTACCGGCGGAGCGACCTGATACCCCGGTCCAGTCAGGTGCGGACGACGGCCAGCCCCAGCCACCCGGCGAGCGCGTCGACCTCCGCGTCGACGCGCTCGCGGCGCGCTGCCGACCAGTCGCCGTCCTCGTGGATCGCGTCGACGACGAGCACTCCACCCTCGCGGTCGGCGGTCGCGTCGACCTTCCCGACGAGCTCGTCACCGTCGAGGACGGGCATCGCCCAGTAGCCCCACTGACGCTTCGCCGCGGGCTTGTACATCTCGAGCTGGTAGTCGAACTCGAGGAGCTCCTCCATGCGCTTGCGCTCGAAGACCAGCCGGTCGAGCGGCGACAGGATCGCGGTGCGCGGCTCGAAGCCGTCGAGGTCGTCGAGCCGGTCGGGGTCGACCCGCCAGACGCCCCGCACGCCCTCGACGCGGGCGCCGAGGCCGGCCCCGCGGACGTCGTACCTCTCCTCCCAGTCCTCGAGCTGGCGGGGACGGGCGATCCCGTGCGCGCGCAGGCGCCGCCGGGCGAGCTCGTGGTGCGCCTCCTCCACGGGTACGACGGCGTCGCCGGGGTGCACGCGGGAGGCGAGGTCCCAGCGGCGCTCGCGCCCCTCGCGGCTGGCGACCGCGACCTCGCCGCGCGACTCGAGGCACTCGAGCAGCTTCATCACGTTCTTGTTGTTGGTCCACCCGGTCGAGCGCCACGGCACCTCGCAGGTGTCGGGCAGGTCGCGGGCCGCCGTCGGCCCCTCCGCACGCAGGAACGCGAGGATGTCCTGCCGGCAGCCGTCGTTGGCCGCCACCCAGTCGCGGAGGTCCTCCTGCCACTCCTTCAGCGGCGGCTCGCCCGGCCACAGCGCCATGTCGGCCGCGAAGAGCGCGATGTCCTCGCTCGGGCGCAGCATCGCCCTGAGCTCCACGACGGCCCCGTCGCCGACGAGGTCCTCGAGGTCCTCGGGCTCGTAGTGCGCCCCGAGCCGGGTCCACAGCGCCAGGTCGGCGTGCTCGGCCACGACGCGGGTCAGGTCGACCTGCAGGAAGCCGAGGTGCCGGATCGTCGCGAGCACGTCGGACGGTCGATCGGCAGTCAGCAGCTGGGCGCGTACGGCGATCCGGCGGGCGTCGCGGCGGCTCAGCTCGATCATCGGGGTCCCGGGTGCGGCCATGCCGAGATCCTAGGCACGACGGGCAGGGGTGAAAGGGCCAGCCGGCATGGCCCGAACGGGTCATTCATGCCCCAGATCGGGCAATCCCGGCGGGTTTCCGACGTGGATCGCGTCACGCGGTGCGACTCTCGACGTCTAGTCAGCATCCGCTCGCCCACCAACACGGGCGGGACATCTCGGACCAACCAGCTGCCGTGGGGGCACACCATGTGGGACACCGTCGAGACCAGCACCAACCACCTGTCGCACGACATTCCGTGCACCGGCTGCGGCCACGGCCGCCACACCTACCTGCCGTGCTCCGACACGTGCGACTGCGCCCACGGGCGCGAGCGGGTGCTCAGCGCCGTCTGACCCGGCTCCGGACCGACGTCCACACCTTGGCCGCGGCGCTCTCGTGCTCCGGTGGCCTGCCCTGCTCGTCGAGCTCGTAGGCAGCGACCTTGGCCAGGAGCGGACGCTCGTGGCGGGCGTCGACCACCTCACCGGTCACCCACCACATGCGCAGGCTCGGACCGGTGACACGGACGAACGCGAGGTTGTTGTCGAACCACGGCCCCTGGGCGTAGCGCCAGTGCAGCGGTGAGTCCGGGACCCGCGTCGACCACGACGCCACCCGCCCCAGGGGGCCGGCCACGCCGTAGGACAGGACCGCCGTCGCGAACCGCATGTTGCGCGAGAGCGGGTTGCGGATGGGTGAGCAGACCGCCTGGAGCACCGTCGAGGTGAGCGCGCGTCCGCTCCGGCGGGAGCTGCGCGCCGGTCGTGCCTCGCTGACATAGCTGTGGTGCACGTCGCCGGAGAGGAAGGTCACCGTCGACGGCGCGCGGCCGCGCTCCCCCGCCGCGACCTCCATCGCCTGGCGGGCGACCTGCTGGAAGCTGTTCTGGAAGGCGCCCCAGTGCTCGAGGTCGACGGCCTTGCGCATCTTCTCGCCGAACCGGGCGCCGTGCTCGCCCCACGCTCCGTCGGTCAGCGCCTCGCTGAAGGCCTCGAGGTGGTGCAGCCCGCGCGCGAGGAGGAACGGCACCGAGGTGCCGACGAGCAGGTGGTCGACGTCGCCGCGCAGCTGCGAGTCGAGCCAGGCGGCCTCGTCGGGATCCAGCATGGCCCGGTGCTCTGGATCGAGCTCTCGCGCCGCCCGCGAGTCGACCACGACGAGACGGGCCTGGGTGTCGAAGTCGCGGGTGTAGCTCCACCGGTAGGTCTCCGGGTGCTGGTCGACCCGCTCGGCGAAGGCGTCGAGGGCCGTGCCGAGGTCCAGCTCGTCGTCGCCCTCGTGCGCCAGCACGGCGGCGTACAGCTCGTCCGTGCGGCGCTCCTCGGGCGAGAGGTTGCCGAGGTGCTGGTGGACCCAGTACGACGCCAGGCCGGCGACGATCCGGCCGTGCCACCACGACGTGGCCTCCATCTCGCGGCGCCAGACCAGCGAGGTGTTCCAGTCGTCGCGGATGTCGTGGTCGTCGAAGATCATCGCGCTCGGCACGGTGGACAGGAGCCACCGGTTGGCCGGGTCGGACCACGCCAGCGAGTAGAGGTGGGCGTACTCCTGGTAGTCCTTCAGCTCCGTCCAGGGGGCCTGGTCGATGTCGCGCCGGGACTCGATGAAGGCCCGCATCTCGTCGGTGGTCTCGTCGGCGTAGACCTGGTCGCCGAGGAAGAGCAGCAGGTCCGGCAGCCGGTCGGGGGCGAGGTCGGGATCGTCGGCGTCCGCCGGCGGCACCTGGTCGCCGACCCGCAGGGCCCAGGCCCTCAGGGCGTCGACGCCGTGGGCGTCGTTGCCCTTCGCGTCGTGCGAGACCGAGGTGCGGCACGACCCGAACGCCATGCTCAGCGGGCGACCGGGCTCGAGCGTCGCGATGACCGGGGCCGGGAACGGCGAACCGGGCTCGGGCCACACCTGCGACCCGTCGACCTCGACGGCGTAGGGCTCGGTCGTGCCCGGCGCGAGGCCGTCCAGCTCGACGAGGGCGTAGTGGTGCCCGTGCACCCCGAAGGTCCGCGCGCTCGCGGTGCTCGACCCGCGCGTCACGGTCACCGTGCCGGGGTGGCGCGTCTCGACCCAGATCGCGGCGGTCGTCTCGTCGACGTACCTCAGGAGCGGGCCGAGGACGAGCGGACCGTCGGGCAGGTTCGCCTCGCTCACGGCTGGAGGAGGACCTTGATCGCGCGGCGCTCGTCCATGGCGCGGTAGCCCTCGGGCGACTCGGCCATGGGCAGCGTCAGGTCGAAGACCTTGCCCGGGTCGATGGTGCCCGACAGCACGCGGTCGAGCAGGTCGGGCAGGTACTTCCGCACGGGGGCCATGCCGCCGGCGAGCCCGACGTTGTGCGAGAACATCCGGCGCACCGGCAGCTCCACGCCGTGGGGCACGCCGACGAAGCCGACGGTGCTGCCGGGCCGCGCGACGGCGAAGGCCGTCTTCATCGACGCGTCGGTCCCGACGCACTCGAGCACCGCGTCGGCGCCGACCCCGCCGGTCATCTCGGCGATGAGGGCCTCGCCCTCCTCGCCGCGCTCGGCGACGACGTCGGTGGCCCCGAAGGCGCGGGCGATCTCCTGGCGGGGCTCGTGGCGCGACATGGCGATGACCCGCTCGGCGCCCATCTGCGCCGCGGCGAGGACGCCGCTGAGGCCGACGGCGCCGTCGCCGACGACGACGGCCGTGCTGCCGGGCCTCACGCCGGCCGCGACCGCGGCGTGCCAACCCGTGGCCATCACGTCGGTGAGCGCGAGCAGGGAGGGGATCATGCCCGCGTCAGGCATCCCGTCGGTGGCGACGAGGCTGCCGTCGGCCTGCGTCACCCGGGCGTACTCCCCCTGGCCGCTCTGGGTGATGCCGACGTTGACGCACGCCGACTGCATGCCGGCGCGGCAGTGGGCGCAGGTGTTGTCGCAGTGGCAGAACGGCACGATGACGAAGTCGCCGACCCTGGTCGTGGAGACCTCGGAGCCGACCTCCTCCACGATGCCGACGCACTCGTGCCCGATCGTGCTGCCGGCCTTGACGGGGTTCTCGCCGCGGTAGGGCCACAGGTCGGAGCCGCAGATGCAGCCCGCGACGACCTTCACGATCGCGTCGGTCGGGGCCTTGATCACCGGGTCCGGGACCTCCTCGAAGCGGATGTCACCGGGGGCGTGGATGGTGGTTGCGCGCATGACGGCGATCCTGCCACGCGCACCCGACAACCTTTTCGCCCGCAGGGACGTCTCTCGCAGCAGGCACCATCACCCGGGGGGAACTCACCGCATGCCACGTCGTCCACGACCAGTCATCGCACTCGCAGTCGCAGCCGTCGCCGCGGTCGCTCCGTGCCTGGCGGCGCCGCCTGGCCACGCCGCTGCGCCCTCCACCTGCCTCGGCAAGGCAGTCACCATCGTCGCGACCTCGACCGTGACCGAGGGCACCGAGGGCGACGACGTCGTGGCCGTGGAGCCGGGCGCCTGGACCCGCTTCGACGCCAAGGGTGGCGACGACACCATCTGCATCGACGTCCCGGCCTCGATCGTCACCGACCACCACGGCGGTCGCGACATGATCGCGAGCCTCGATGCCGGCGCCGGGGACGACATCGTCGCCAACCTCATGTCCGCCGGGACGTCCGGGGTCATCACGACCGTCGTGCTCGGCCTGGGCAACGACACCTTCACCGGCGCCGACGTCGGCGAGAGCGTCTCGACCGAGCGGGTGGCCGGAGGCTCGGTGACCCCGACGACGGACCCGCAGCTGCTGGGTGAGCAGCGCGACGTCGTCACCGGCGCCGCCACCGTGTTCAGCTCGGCCCCGGTCGACGGGCCGAGCCACGACCGCATCACCTTCGGCAGCGGCGATGCCCGCGCGGTGATCGACGGCGTGATGGCGCCCGACGGCCTCCTGGACGTCTCGGCCGCGAGCACCGCCGGCCTCGAGCTCCCCCTGCCCGACCGCAGCCGCCCCGTCGCCTACGGCGGGGTGCTGGTCGACAACCAGGCGCGGCAGGTCGTGGCCGGAGACCCGACGCTGCGCTGGGTCGGGGATTTCCAGACCATCGAGATCGGCTCCCCGACACGCGTCCTGGGTGCGCCCGTGTCGTTCCTCGGCACCGACATCGACGAGACGGTGACCTTCCGCGACGCCCAGGCTGGCGACGTGGTGCTCGGCGGGGGCGACGACTCGCTGACCGTCCAGGGACTCAACCTGGCCACGCTGCCGCAGTCGGCGCACGGGGGTGGCGGCCGCAACACGGCGTACTTCGAGGTGCCGTGCCGCCAGAGCCTGGTCGTCCGTCTCGACAACGAGGCCTCCTGTGACGGCAGGTCCGGCGACTTCACCGGCTTCCACACCGTGGCCGCGGGCACCACGGGCGTGGCCGCCCCCGCCGTCCGGCTCGTGGGGACCTCCCGCCGTGACGAGCTGCGGGCCTTCGGCAGTCGCGCCGCGGTCGACGGTGGACGGGGCGCCGACGTGATCGACGCGATCGCGCCGGTCGTCCGCGTGCGCGCCGGAGACGGTGCGGACCGCGTCTTCGCCGCGGGCCTCGACGTCGTGGCGCGTGGCCAGGCCGGACCCGACCGCATCGAGGTCGTCGGCGGCGAAGGGCGCTTCGAGAGCGGCGTGAAGCACCGCCGCCGCGTGGCGCTGGGCGGACCGGGTGCGGACAAGCTCGTCGGAGCCGACGACGCCCGCGCCGACCGCCTCGTCGGCGGGAAGGGCCGGGACAGGGCGGACGGGGGCAAGGGGCGTCGCGATTACTGCTCAGCGGAGGTCACCCGCCGCTGCGAGCGCCCCTGAGGTCACCCCGGACAGCGCCCTCGCCGCGGCTGACATGCCCGTGTCGGCCGCGGCTGGCTTTATCTCATATCTGAGATACCGTGGTCGGCATGGCTGACTACAAGGGCCGCATCGGCAACCTCATCCGCGACGCGCGCAAGCACCGCGGGCTCACCCAGCACCAGCTCGCCGAGCTCCTCGGCACGAGCCAGAGTGCGATCAACCGGATCGAGAAGGGCCACCAGAACCTGTCGCTCGAGATGCTGGCGCGCATCGGCGCCGCCCTCGACTCCGAGATCGTCGCCCTCGGCGCCGGCCCGACGCACCTGCGCGTCGACGGCCCCACCACGCTCTCCGGCTCCATCGACGTCAAGACCTCCAAGAACGCCGGTGTCGCGCTGCTGTGCGCGTCGCTGCTCAACAAGGGCCGTACGACGCTGCGCAAGGTCGCGCGCATCGAGGAGGTCAACCGCCTGCTCGAGGTGCTCAACTCCCTCGGCGTGGCCACCCGCTGGGTCGGCGACGAGAACGACCTCGAGATCATCCCGCCGGCCGAGCTCAACCTGGCCGCGATCGACGAGGGTGCTGCCCGCCGCACCCGCTCGGTGATCATGTTCCTCGGCCCGCTGCTGCACCGCGTCGAGGAGTTCGAGCTCCCCTACGCCGGTGGCTGCAACCTCGGCGAGCGCACGGTGGAGCCGCACATGTCGGCACTCCGCCCCTTCGGCCTCGACGTCAAGGCGACCGACGGCGCCTACCACGCGCGCGTCAACCGGGCGATCGAGCCGGAGCGCCCGATCGTGCTCACCGAGCGTGGCGACTCGGTCACCGAGAACGCGCTCATGGCGGCCGCCCTGCACCCCGGGACGACCGTCATCCGCAACGCCTCGTCCAACTACATGGTCCAGGACCTCTGCTTCTTCCTCCAGAAGCTGGGCGTGGACATCGAGGGCATCGGGACGACCACCCTCCGCATCACCGGCAAGTCCTCGATCGACGTTGACGTCGACTACGCGCCGTCGGAGGACCCGATCGAGGCGATGTCGCTGCTCGCCGCCGCGATCGTGACCAAGTCGTCGATCACCATCCGCCGCGCCCCGATCGAGTTCCTCGAGCTCGAGCTCGCGATCCTCGAGGAGATGGGCTTCCGCTACGACCGCTCGGAGGAGTACGCCGCCCGCAACGGCGAGACCCGCCTGGTCGACATCACCACGCACCCCTCCGAGCTCCGGGCGCCGCTCGACAAGATCCACCCGATGCCGTTCCCCGGCCTCAACATCGACAACCTGCCCTTCTTCGCGGTGATCGCGGCCGTGGCCGAGGGCCAGACCCTGCTCCACGACTGGGTCTACGAGAACCGCGCGATCTACTTCACCGAGCTCAACAAGCTCGGCGCGCAGGTCAAGCTCCTCGACCCGCACCGCGTGCTCGTCGAGGGACCGACACACTTCTCCGGTGCGGAGATCGTGTGCCCGCCCGCCCTGCGCCCGGCGGTCGTGCTGCTCATCGCGATGCTCGCCTCGAAGGGCCGCAGCGTGCTGCGCTCGACCTACGTCATCCACCGCGGCTACGAGGACCTCGCCGAGCGCCTCAACGAGCTCGGCGCCAACATCGAGACGTTCAGGGACATCTGATACGACGCTCGTGCTCGTCAGAGCATGTCGAGGCGCCGCCGATCAGCTGGAGCTGGCGGCGCTTCGCGTGGTCCGGGTACGCGGTCGCGTCGGAGCTCGTGTCGCGACCTCGTCAGGAGACCAGGATCTTCTCCGTCGGAGTCGTGACAGCCTCCGAGGGTCGGAGGTAGGCGCCGTGCGCGAGGGCCATGAGGGTCACCGCGACGACCGGGTCCCAGCGCTCGGCGTTGTGCGGCTCGAAGAGGAAGGTGAGCAGCAGCGCGCCGAACGCGGCGGCCATGAGCACCGTGTTGCGCGTGGTGACCACCAGGACGACGAACACGAGCAGCGCGAACGCTCCCAGCACGAGGTGAGCCACACCCTCGGGGGCCGCGAACAGCTTCTCCTCCATGCCGTCGTTGCCCGCCCATCCCGTCAGCCACCGCCCCGAGTAGGCCACGTAGTCCAGGCTCCAGGTGCCGATCCCGTGGAAGGCATCGGGGTTGAAGACGCTGAAGAACATGCGGTGGTACGGCACCCGCGTCGCGTAGCCGCTGCCGAAGAGCAGACCGATGGCAGCCACAGCAGGCAGTGCCATCGCGGTTGCCAGCTCGAGGACCTGCCGCGAGGTGGTGCCGACCCAGGACGGGCGGACGAACGCCAACAGTCCCCACGGTGCGAGTCCGAACGCGAGCACCAGCACGTACTGCGAGTGCCACACCGCGAGCACGAGGGTGCTGCCGCCCACTGCGAGGAGCCAGCGAGCACGCCGATCGGGCGGCGAGGTGTGTGCCGCCATCACCACCATCGTGACCACCACGAACAGCGCCATGCCAATCCAGTTCTCCTCAGCGCGGCTCGACAGCGTGCGCAGCACCGGCGAGGTGCCGAGATAGCCGAGGGCAACGACCGCGGCGACAAGACCACCGCCCGCCGCGCGCGCAAGCAGTACGAGTAGCGCTACGGTCACCAGCACAGCCGCGCAGATCAGGGCGTACCACGCCATGCTGGGTGTCACGGTCTCGTTGCCCTCGAAGAGGCACGCCCATCTCGTCAGGAACGCGTTGCCGAGCGGATGTGCACTGTCGCCCATGCCCTTGACGATCCATGGCTGAGAGCACACGCCAATGGTCGTGTAGCCGATGAGGGTGTCGGTGTCGAAGTCGGGCACCGCGTGGTGCCACACCAGCGACCAGTGGGACACCACCACGATCAGCGCCACCACGGCAGGTGCCGACCACGTCGTCAGCCGATGTCTCATCACACGCCCCCGTCAACCCAGCAGAACGGGACGAGAGCCTAGGGCACCGGCGTCATGGCGTCAGTCGAACAGCGTCTCGACCCAGGCCTGGGAGACCTTGGCGGGCGTGGGCGGGGCGGTCATGTCGGCGGTGATCCGCGGCATCGGGGCGGTGTGCTGGCCGGCGTTGCGGTGCCAGTCGGTCTCCGCCTCCACCAGCAGGCCGAGGTCGGCGCGGTCCAGGAACACGCCGTGGCCGTCGGGGCACCGGGCCACCGAGGCCTGGCCGAGGGTCCGCTCATCCATCTCGACTCCGCAACGCGGGCAGCTCATGCTCTCCATCCCACGACGGTAGCGCCCGGCCCCATACTTCTGCGGTGACCGCGCCGCGCCCCGTGACTCCCCCGTACCTCGACTCGCCCAAGCCCCTCGCCTTCGCCCACCGCGGCGGCGCCCACCACCCGGAGATCGAGGGCCTGGAGAACACCCTCACGGCCTTCCGGCACGCGGTGTCGCTGGGCTACACCTACCTCGAGACCGACGTCCACGTGACGCGCGACGGTGTCCTGCTCGCCTTCCACGACACCGTCCTCGACCGGGTCACCGACCGCACCGGCACCGTCGCGGAGAGCACGTACGCCGACGTGCAGGCAGCGCTGATCGGCGGGAGCGAGCCCGTGCCGACGCTCGCCGAGCTCTTCGACGCCTTCCCCGACGCCCGGTTCAACATCGACCTCAAGTCCGAGGGCGCCGTCGAGGCGCTGGCCACGTTCGTCGAGGAGCGCGAGGCGTGGGAGCGGGTGCTGGTCGGGTCGTTCTCGGGCCGCCGGATGAACGCCTTCCGCAGACGGACCGGTGGCCGCGTCGCCACGTCTGCCCACCCGCTCGAGGTGGCGGCGTACGTCCTGTCCCCCAGCGCCCGGCTCGCGCGGTTGCTGACGCGGGGCCGCCCGGTGGCGCTCCAGGTCCCGCACCGGCGGGGCCGGCTCGTGGTGGTGTCGCCCGGGCTCGTCCGACGGGCGCGCTCGGCGGGCGTCCAGGTGCACGTGTGGACAATTGACGACCCGATCGAGATGAACACCCTCCTCGACCGTGGTGTCGACGGCATCATGACGGATCGCACGGACATACTCAGGGACGTGCTCCGCGCCCGCGGACAGTGGCACGAAGGGTGACGCGCATGACGAACGTTGATGGTGGTGGGGTCAACGGAGGGGTGGCCGACCTCGAGCCGCTGGCGCTGCAGAAGGAGCAGAAGGCCTGGTACTGGTACGACTGGGCCAACAGCGCCTACGTCACCACGGTCAGCACCGTGCTCTTCGCGCCCTACATCATCGCGATCGCCAAGGAAGCCGCGGTCGACAACCGGATCTCCCTGCTCGGGCTCTCGGTCGCACCCGGGTCGCTGCCGTCGTACCTCGTGACGATCTCCACGATCATCTCCGCCATCGTCCTGCCCCTGATGGGTCCGATCGCGGACCGCACGGCCAACAAGAAGCGGCTGCTCGCGACCTTCGCGTGGCTCGGTGCGCTGTCCGGGTCGCTGATCTTCTTCGCGACCGGCAGCAACTGGCAGATCGGCGCCGTCGGATTCTTCCTCGCCAACATCCTGCTCGGCGCTTCGCTCGTGGTGAACGACTCGATCCTGCCGCTGATCTCCGACGAGGAGAACCGCGACCGGGTCTCCTCGCGCGGCTGGGCGTGGGGCTACCTCGGCGGCGGGCTGCTGCTCGCGGTCAACCTCGCGCTCGTCACCCTGCACGACACCTTCGGGCTCACCGAGGGGATGGCGGCGCGCACCAGCATGCTGTCGGCCTGCATCTGGTGGGCCGCCTTCACGCTGATCCCCTACCTCAAGCTGCGCGACCACGAGCCGGTGCTGCCGCCCGTCGAGGGCGGCAAGCAGGGCATCCTCGCCGAGAGCTTCGGCCAGCTCGGCAAGACGTTGCGCGAGCTGCCGAAGTACCCGGTCGCGCTGAACTTCCTGCTCGCCTACCTCTTCTTCAACGACGGCATCCAGACCGTCATCGCCTCCGCGTCGACGTACGGCTCCGAGGAGCTCGGCTTCGGTCAGTCGGTGCTGATCGGCACGATCCTGCTCGTCCAGTTCGTCGCGTTCGGCGGCGCACTCGTCTTCGGGAGGCTGGCGGCCCGGTTCGGCTCCAAGCACACGATCCTGGGCGGCCTCGTGGTGTGGATGGTCATCGTGACCGCAGCACTCTTCCTGCCGGAGAAGGGCCTGGTCCCGTTCCTGCTCCTCGGTGTCGCCATCGGCATCGTGCTCGGCGGCACCCAGGCGCTGGCGCGGTCGTACTTCTCGCTCCTCATCCCCCGGGGCAAGGAGGCGGAGTACTTCAGCTTCTACCACGCCATGGACCGCGGCACCTCGTGGTTCGGCACCCTCGTCTTCGGCCTCGTCTACCAGCTCACCGACTCCTACCGGCCGGCGATCTTCGCGCTCATCGCGTTCTTCGTGCTGGGCGGCGCGCTGCTCCTCCGCGTCGACACGGCCAAGGGCATCCGCGACGCCGGCAACGACGTGCCGGCCGTCATCTGACTGCACCCCCAGGGGTGAAGTTCGTCTCGCCCGAGCGTGGGCGTGTCGACCACGAATCCGCGGAATGTGGCACGCCCCGCTACCGTTGAAGGATCGACGGGGATCTACACGAAGTCGTCACGAGCGGCAATCCGGTAGGCCCCACCATCCCGAACACAACACAACGGGGTCAGCAAACCCAAACTGGAGGTGGGCACGGTGGCGGAGCGCACACTGCGTGGCGCGAGGCTCGGCGGCCAGAGCTTTGAGGACGAGCGCGGCATCGAGTTCGCGGCTCGCCAGCAGGTCGGCTACAAGTGCAAGCAGGGGCACGAGTTCGAGGTCACGATGTCGGTCGAGGCCGAGATCCCGGCCGTGTGGGAGTGCCCGCGCTGTGGCGCGGAGGCGCTGAGCACGGCGGGCATCCTCCCCGAGGAGAAGGTCGAGAAGCCGGCTCGCACGCACTGGGACATGCTCCTGGAGCGTCGCTCGGAGAAGGAGCTCGAGGACATCCTCAAGGAGCGCCTCGAGCTGCTGCGCGGCGGCGAGATCGGCCCCGCGCACCTGCACCGCGCGAACAAGAAGAAGCGCGTCAGCTAGTCACCCAGACTGCTGCGACAGACCCGGTCACTCGACCACGTCGCCCCGGACCACCGGCCCATCGCCGCCCGGTCCGGGGCGACGGTCATCTCCGGGGCCGAAGCCGGGCCCGAACGCCCCGCCCAGTCCGGGACCGAACGTCGGTGCGGCGACCAGCCGCCGCTCGACCACGGTGGTGAGCAGCCGGCGCGCCAGTGGCCGGGTGAACGGCAGGATCAGCACGATCCCGACGACGTCGAGCAGGAAGCCCGGGCTGAGCATCAGGGTGCCGCCGATGAGGATCAGCGCACCGTCGGCGATCTCGCGGGCCGGCATCCGG
The DNA here is from genome assembly GCF_900105585.1 of Nocardioides exalbidus. Lineage (NCBI taxonomy): Bacteria > Bacillati > Actinomycetota > Actinomycetes > Propionibacteriales > Nocardioidaceae > Nocardioides > Nocardioides exalbidus. Next base: position 3,730,106 of record NZ_FNRT01000002.1, on the reverse strand, counting down.
CCGCCCTGCAGGGCCTCCCGGAGCGCCTGCCACGCGCGGGCGCCCTCACGCTTGATCAGCCACGCCCCGAGCATGCTGTCGAGGACGAGCAGCACGATGGTCCACCAGGCACCGACGACCTGACCGACCTGCAGGATGAACCAGATCTCCGCGATCGGGACGACCACGAAGGCGAGCGCGAGGAGCGGTCGCAGCCAGGGGCGTCGGCGTCGGGGGGCCCGTGCGGGCGGGATCGTCTGGCTCACGCCGGGCGCTTCCTCCGGTGCAGCTGGGCGCGGCGCTCGGACAGGCCCCACCGGGTGATCAGCTTGAGGGACTCGCTCGCGACCTGGCCGCTCATCTTCGAGTCCCCGCGCACCCGCTCGATGAACTCGATGGGCACCTCGCGCACGCGCAGGCCGCGCGTGACGGTGCGGTAGGCGAGGTCGGTCTGGAACACGTAACCAGTAGACAGCACCGAGCCAAGGTCGATCGCCTCGAGCGTGGTCCGGCGGAAGAGCCGGAAGCCGGCCGTCGCGTCCTTGACGCGGATGCCGAGGAGCAGGCGGACGTAGAGGTTGCCGCCGCGTGAGAGCAGCAGGCGCTGGAGGGGCCAGTTGACCACCGACCCACCGGGGACGTAGCGCGACCCGATGACGAGGTCCGCGGACGCCAGCGCGTCGAGCAGGCGGACGAGCTGCTCGGGCTGGTGGGAGCCGTCGGCGTCCATCTCCCCGATCACGTCGTAGCCCTGCTCGAGCGCGACGGCGAAGCCGTTGAGGTAGGCGGCGCCCAGGCCGGCCTTCTCGGTGCGGTGCACGACGCTGATCGCCTCGTCGCCGGCCGCGAGCCGGTCGGCGATGTCACCGGTGCCGTCGGGGCTGTTGTCGTCGACGATCATGATGTCGACGCCGGGCTGGGCGGTGCGCAGCCGGCCGACGATCCACTCGATGTTCTCGGACTCGTTGTAGGTCGGGATGACCATCACGCATCGGCCGAGGCCTTCGACACTCACGGTGGGATTACCTCGCTGCGGTTGCGGTGGGGTCGGTCGACTGTCGCCGACGACGATAGGCGAAGACGGCCGCTCCCGTGCTGAGGACGAGGAAGACGAGGCTGAGCCGCGACGGCCAGAGACCGAGCCGGACCGCGGGCGTGACGGTCGTGCTGAGCCCCACCTCCTCGAGCAGCACCTGCTGGCCACGAGCCGGGACGGACGCGACCACGGACCCGTCGGGGCGCACGACCCCGGAGATGCCGTTGATCGCCGCGACGACCACCCAGCGGCCGGTCTCCTGCGCCCGGAGCCGGCTGATCTCGAACTGCTGGTCGAGCTGGGAGGTCCGGCTGAACATCGCGTTGCTCGTCTGCACCGTCACCAGCTGGCCGCCGCGGGCGACCTGGCCGCCGATGCCGTCGTCGTACGCCACGTCGAAGCAGATCGCGTCGGCGACCCGGATCCCGGCGACGTCGAGCGGCTCGAGGCTGGTGCCGCGGACCATGTCGCGGGGCACCTCGGTGAGCCGGCCGTAGGTCGACGGCATCCAGCTGACGTCGCGGAAGGGGATGTACTCCCCGTAGGGCACCGGGTGGCGCTTGGTGTAGCGGTCGCCTCCCCCGATCCCCGGCTCGTAGACGATGCCCTGGTTGAGCACCTCGGTGTCGTCGAGCGGGTTCGTGTTGGTGCCGCCGACGATGACCGGCACGTCGATGGCGTCCGCGGCCGCGACGATCCCGTCGTGCACGCCCTCGTCGAGGAACGGGTCGACCGCGGTCGAGTTCTCGGGCCACACGACGAAGTCGGGCTGCGGTGCCTCCCCCGCGTCGACCGACGCTGCCAGCTCCTCGGTCAGGCGGACGTGGTTGGCGGTCACCTCGCGGTGGACGGCCGGCACGTTGAGTCCGGTGCCCGGCACGTCGCCCTGCACGGCAGCGACGGTCGCGGTGCCGTCCGGGGTGATCGGGTACGCCGCCACGGCGGGCGCCAGCGTGACCACGGCCAGCCCGGCGACGCCCGCGACGACCCGGCGCGTGGGCCTCGGCCGCTCGAGCAGCAGCCACGCGAGCGTCGTACCGCTGAGGGCGACGAGGAGGCTGACGCCGGTCATCCCGACCCACGGGAGCGCGTCGGCCCACGGGGTGCCGGCGGTCGCGTAGGCCAGGCGGCCGAAGGGCATCCCGCTGAACGGCCACCCGCTGCGCCACGTCTCGACGCCGACCCACCACAGGGCGGTCCAGAGGGGCCACAGGCGGTGCCGCATGCTCCAGGAGAGCCCGAGGCCCAGCGGGACGAAGAAGGCCGTCTCCATGGCGCACATCGCGATCCACGCGTCGGTGCCGACCGAGCGCATCCAGACCATGACGGCGTAGATGAAGGTGAAGCCGAAGAGGAGGCTCGGGATCCAGGCGCGCCCGGGCCGCAGCCCGTGCACCGAGAGGATCAGCGCGGCGATGCCGACGGGCATGAGCACGGCCCACCCGACGGGCTCGAACGCGGCTGCCAGGACGAGGCCGCCGACCAGGGCGACGAGGCAGCGGAGCGGCACGTGCGAACGGTAGCCGACGGCATCACACGTCTCGCAGCACGCCTGCAGCGGTGCGGGAGCGACCGCGGGGCTTCGGACCAACGCACGACCGTCTGGCTGACGATCGCACGAAGTTGTCTACGGCCTCGTGGTCCCTCCCGCATCCAGCCCCCGCGGTGCGCCCCCGGCGGGGCGGCTGACGGAGGGCATCGCTGGCTTCGCGTACCCCACGTCGGACTCCCCACTGCCGATGGCGCCACCCGCGGGCTGCACAGGCGGACCACGGAACCTTCCCTCCCCGCGCCAATGGTGTCAACACGGCCCTGACCTGCGCGAACGCGCGAAACCGCAGGTCAGTGGAGTGCGTCTTCGGGCAAACTCGTTCCGTCAATTTTTGACGCGGTCGGCGTGTCGCCGCGGACACGCCGAGGGCATGTGCATCGCTCAGGCGGAGGCCGACGGGACGACGACCGTGCCGGTGGCCGTCGTGGCCACGACCGGCGGGTCGAGGACCTCGGCGGCGCCGGGCGCCTCGGCCGTCGGGGCACCCCGGCCGACCACGTGGACGGCGAAGTCCATGACCCGGCTGCGGGTGCCCTCCTTGACCAGGGTGGCGGTGATCTCGAGGACGTCGCCGGCCCGCACGGGGGCCCTGAACTGGACGTCGGAGTAGGACGCGAACAGTCCCTCGTCGCCGTCGAGCACGATGCACATCTCGGTCGCCACGTCACCGAAGAGGCCCAGGCTGTAGGCGCCGTCGACCAGGTTGCCGGCGTAGTGGGCGTGGGAGTACGGCACGTAGCGGCGGTGCGTGACGACCGTGCCGACCCTGATCGGGGTCTCGCTCATGAGGCGGTCCTGTTCGTGAGTCGGTGGACGATGAAGGAGGCGACCTCGCCCGGGGTCGTACCCCTCGTGAAGACGCGGTCGACGCCGAGCTCGTCGGCCATGGTCTCGTCGAAGCGCGGTCCGCCGACGACGAGGAGCGGGCGCGTGGCGGCCGGGTAGGCCTCGCGGAAGGCCGCGGACATCTCACGGGTGTTGAGCAGGTGCGCGTCGCGCTGGGTGACGACCTGCGAGACGAGCACGGCGTCGGCCTTCTCCTCGCGGGCGGCCTCGACGAGCTGCGGGACCGAGACCTGGGCGCCGAGGTTCACGACCTTGAGCTCGCGGTAGTACTCCAGGCCCTTCTCCCCCGCGAACCCCTTGATGTTGAGGATCGCGTCGATACCGACGGTGTGCGCGTCGGTGCCGATGCACCCGCCGACGACCACGAGGCGCCGGCGCATCGACTGCTTGATCGCCGCGTTGGCCTCCTTGGGCGTGAGCAGCGGGTAGTCGCGCTCGACGACCTCGACTGTGCTCGGGTCGACGAGGTGGTTGACCCGGCCGTAGACCACGAAGAACGTGAAGCCCTCCCCCATCGGCTTGGCGTGCACGACGAGGGCAGGGTCCATGCCCATCTTGTTGGCGAGCTGCACCGCGGCGCCCTCGGCGACCTTGGAGTGCTCGATCGGGAGGGTGAACGACAGCTGCACCATGCCGTCGCCGGTGGTGTCGCCGTAGGGGCGGATGAGGCCGGTCACTGCTGCGCTCCGTCCAGGATCTCGGTGGCGGGGTTGTAGTAGTCGGCTGCCTTGCGGGCGACGCCCTCGAGGCCCTTGCCCTTGTCAGCAGGGCGCTTCATCAAGCCGAAGGTGCCGTCGGCGATCGCCGACAGGAGCGGCGGCTGGCCGGGGACGCTCGTGTCGGCCTTGATCTGCTCGAGCAGGCCGACCGCGTCGCCGAGCACCTCACGGGCACGGGTCGCGATGAAGCCGTCGGGCGAGGGGTGGAAGTCCTCGCGGAGGTTGCCGGCGGCGTTCATGACGTAGCGGACGTTCTGGAGCGCGAGGTCGCGGTCGGAGATCCACGGCGTCACGACGGCCTCGGTCATCATCCCGACGAGGAGGATGCCCTGGCCCGTCATCGCACCGACGAGGTTGAAGAACCCGTCGAGGAGGTAGCCCTTGAAGATGTCACCCGTCATGTGGCGCGTCGGCGGCATCCACTTGAGCGGAGCGTCCGGGAAGAGCTCGCGCGCCAGCATCGCGTGGGCCAGCTCGAGCCGGAACGAGTCCGGCACGGCCGGGTCGATCTCGAAGGCGTGGCCCAGCCCGAGCTGCCAGTCCTCGAGGCCGGCCTCCTTGGCGAAGTACTCGTTGAGGAGCTGGCTGGTCGTGACGGTGTGCGCGGCCTCGATGGCGTCGGCGGTGGTGAGGTAGTTGTCCTCGCCGGTGTTGATGATGATGCCGGCGCGCGCGTGGATCTGACGGCTGAACCGCTGGTCGACGAAGGTGCGGATCGGGTTGATGTCGCGGAAGAGGATCCCGTACATCGAGTCGTTGAGCATCATGTCGAGCCGCTCGAGCCCGGCCAGCGTCGCGATCTCCGGCATGCAGAGCCCGGAGGCGTAGTTGGTGAGCCGGACGTAGCGGCCGAGCTCCTTCGACGTCTCGTCGAGGGCCGCCCGCATCAGGCGGAAGTTCTCCTGGGTGGCATAGGTGCCGGCGAAGCCCTCGCGCGTGGCGCCCTCGGGCACGAAGTCGAGCAGCGACTGCCCGGTCGAGCGGATCACGGCGATGATGTCGGCGCCCTCACGGGCCGCCGCCTGCGCCTGCGGGATGTCCTCGTGGATGTCGCCCGTGGCGACGATGAGGTAGATCCACGGCTTGCTGGGCGCGTCGCCGACCTTCGCGATCATCCGCTCGCGCGCGGTGCGCTGGCGGTCGATCTGCTTGACGCCGACGGCGACCGCCTTCCGCGCCGCGCTCGCGGCACGCGCCGCGTCGCGGCCCTCCGGGACCCGGAAGGTGACCGAGCCGGCGGCCGCCTTCTGGGCGAGCGTCAGCAGGTCGTCGCCCTCGCCCCGGCGCAGGGCGTCCCACACCGGCAGGCTCACCCCGTGCTCGAGCCCGGTGTCGGCGCGTACGGCGTCGGTGAGGCGGTTGACCCACGGTGTGCCGTCGGGGTCGGCGCCACCCAGGCCGGCGAGGCGCAGCGTGGCGCGCTCGACCGACACCGTCGTGTGCAGGGTGGCGAGGTCGACGATGGGCTTGCCGACCTGCCGGGCGAGCGTGCGCGCGCGGCGGACGTCGGCCGTGGCGATGCCGAGCTGGCTCTTTGCCTTGCCGGCGGCGGCCATCAGAGCCTCCGCTCGAACAGGGCGCGGACGCCGGGGTCGGCGCGGAGGACCTCCATGGCGTAGGCCGCGTGGCCAGGGACGTAGCCGTTGCCGACAAGCATCCGGACGTCGGCGGCGAGGCCCTCGGCGCCGAGCGCCGCGGCGCTGAAGCTGGTGGCCATCGAGAAGAAGATGACGGTGCCGCCCTCGGCCGTGGCCAGGATCGCGCCGCCCTCGCACCCGGGGACGTCGACGCACACGACGGTGATGTCGGCGGGCCCGCCGGCGGCGGTGACCGCGTCGCGCAGGGCGATCGGGTCGCGGGCGTCGGAGATGGTGACCGCGTCGGCGATGCCCGCGTCGACGAGCAGGTCGTGCTCGCCCTGGTGGGGTACGACGCCGATCGTCCGCGCCGCCCCGGCCTGTCGGGCGGCGGCCAGGCTCAGGGAGCCGGACTTGCCCGCTCCGCCGATGACCGCGACGGTCGGGGCGCTGGCGCCGTCCTGCTGGGCGCGGGCGGCGTACTCCTCGACGACGCGCGCGGTCAGCGCGGGTGCGCCGCAGACGTCCATCACGCTCAGCGAGAGGGCCGGGTCGAGGTCGTCGGGGATGACGGCGGCGATCGAGCGGCCGAAGAGGATGGCGTAGCCGTCGCAGGGGACCTGCTCGCTGCGGCCGTCCCACTGTGCGAGCCCGTCCTCGATCACGAGCGGGGTGAGGGTCAGGCTGACGAGCGTGGCGACGCGGTCGCCGACGGAGAGCCCGAGGGGCGAGTCCGGGCCGACCTCGTCGACGGTCCCGACCAGCATGCCGCCGGAGCCGGTGACGGGGTTCTGCATCTTGCCGCGGGTGGCGACGATGTCGAGGACCTCGGTGCGCACGCCTTCGCCGCTCGTCTCGCCGTACTTGGTGTGCGCGCGCTCGAGCTGGCGGAACGACGCGGCGTCGAGGTTGAGCCGCTCGACGCGGACGCGCACCTCGTCGGGCCACAGCTCCCGGCGCGTGTCGAGGCTCTGGGCCGCCTGCGGCAGGACGGCGCTGTCGTCCAGGACGCGGTGCAGGCCGGTCGGATCGCCGGTGCGGATGTCCGTCGGGCTAGTCAATTCGGGCCATCCTTCTCGTTCTGTGCTCTAGAACCGTAAATCTTGCGGCGTGGCATTGGACTCGCCGCACGTTCTCCACGTACTCTTCCAGATGTGTCGCCGCACACACAACCGGCGCGCCGCTCCGCCGCTTCAGCTCTGATCCCACAGGAGACCTCATGAGCATCGAGACCGCCAGCCCCGTCGACCAGGCCCTCCTCTCCGGCCAGCCCTACCCCTACCAGCGGGTCGAGCTCGTCGAGCCCGACTGGACGCGGTTCCCGGGCTGGGCGGACGTCTCCGCGAGCGACTGGGCCTCCGTGCAGTGGCAGCGTGCCCACTGCATCAAGAACGTGAAGCAGCTGCGCGAGCTGATGGGCGACCTGCTCGACGAGCGGTTCTACGCCGACCTCGAGCGCGACCAGGCCGAGCGCGCCACCATGTCGATGCTGGTGCCGCCGCAGATGATGAACACGATGGTGCCGACCGTGTCCCCGGCGGGCGCAGGCTCGCTCACCGAGGCGTTCTACGCCGACCCGGTGCGCCACTACATGATCCCGGTGTTCAGCGACCGCCGCACCGACTGGCCCTCGCACCCGCACGCGGCGCGCGACTCCCTCCACGAGCACGACATGTGGGCGACCGAGGGGCTCACCCACCGCTACCCCACGAAGGTGCTGGCCGAGCTCCTGCCGACCTGCCCGCAGTACTGCGGCCACTGCACCCGCATGGACCTCGTCGGCAACTCGACCCCCGTCATCGACAAGCTGAAGTTCGCCGGCAAGCCCAACGACCGGCTCGGCGACATGATCGACTACCTCAAGCGCACCCCGTCCGTGCGGGACGTGGTCGTCTCCGGCGGCGACGTGGCCAACATGCCCTGGCCCCGCCTCGAGGCGTTCCTCATGTCGGTGCTCGAGGTGGACAACATCCGCGACATCCGGCTCGCAACCAAGGCCCTCATCGGCCTCCCCCAGCACTGGCTGCAGCCCGACGTCGTCGAGGGCGTCTCCCGCGTCGCCGCCGTCGCCCGCTCGCGCGGGGTCTCGCTCGCGATGCACACCCACGCCAACCACGCGAACTCCGTGACGCCGGTCGTCGCCGAGGCGACCAGGGCGATGCTCGACGCCGGCCTGCGCGACGTACGCAACCAGGGCGTGCTGCTGGCCGGCGTCAACGCCGAGCCGCACGCGCTCCTCGACCTCTGCTTCCGCCTGCTCGACGGCGCGCAGATCATGCCCTACTACTTCTACATGTGCGACATGATCCCGTTCTCGGAGCACTGGCGGGTCTCGCTCGCCGACGCCCAGCGGCTCCAGCACCACATCATGGGCTACCTCCCCGGCTTCGCGACGCCGCGCATCGTGTGCGACGTGCCGTTCGTCGGCAAGCGCTGGGTGCACCAGAACGCCGACTACGACACCGAGCACGGCATCTCGTTCTGGACCAAGAACTACCGCACCTCGATCGAGGCCGACGACACCGAGGCGCTCTCGCGCTACTACGAGTACTACGACCCGATCCACACCCTCCCCACCTCCGGCCAGCAGTGGTGGGAGCAGCACGGCCGCCTCGACGAGGCCTCCCTCAAGGCCGCCGAGATGGCCGAGGCGTCGCGTCGTACGGCCGCCCTCCAGGCCTGGTGAGCTGGCTGCCTGCTCCTGCGTGATCCCCGGCTCCCCTTTTTGGTTCCCCCGCACATGCGGGGGAACCCAGACCTCGGGGGGTGTGCAAGCAGCAGGAAGTCCGCCACACGCCCACGAAGTCCGGGGGGCAGCCGCGCCCGTTCTCCACAGATCGGGCCACACGGGTTCCCGCGCCCGTCGCGCGCCGAGGAGTGTTTCCGCATGCAGCGGCCTCCACAACCGGACCTCACGAACGTCGTACGGCTGCGACGCGAGTACATCGCCGACGGCTACACCGACTACCAGCTGAACCGGCTCGTGGCTGGTGGGGTGCTGCACCGCGTCCGACGCGGGGCGTACGTCGACAAGGTGCTGTGGGACCGTTTGTCCGCCTCCGACCGCCACCGGGTGCTGTGCCGCGCCGTGCTGCGTACGGCGCATCCGCTGACCGTGCTCACCCACGTCTCGTGCACCGTCGAGCGCGGCGCCCCGGTCTGGGAGATCGGACTCGACGAGGTGCACACGACACGCACCGACGGCAAGGGCGCCCGCCGGGAGGCCGGAGTCGTCCATCACGTCGGAGAGCTCAGCGAGAAGGAGGTCGAGGTCGTCAACGGGGTGCGGGTGAGCCCGGCTCCCCGGGCTGCGGTCGAGGTGATCTCCACCTCCACGGCGGAGGCGGCTCTCGTGGTGATCAACGGACTGCTCCACGCCGGCGAGATGAGTCACGACGAGCTCGTTGCCTCCGTGAAGGCGATGAAGCACTGGCCCCATACCCTGTCCGCGCACCTCGTGGTTGCCCTGGCAGACCATCGTCTGGAGTCGGTCGCTGAGACCCGGACGTACGTCATGTGTCGGCAGCAGAAGCTGCCCCGCCCAGAGGTGCAGGTCCCGATCCTGGACGAGAGCGGGTGGGAGTTCGCGAGAGTCGACTTCGCATGGCCCGAGCGCGGCGTCTTCCTGGAGTTCGACGGTCGGATCAAGTACGAGAAGTTTCGCCGCGAGGGAGAGACACTCGAGCAGTTCCTCATGCGCGAGAAGAAGCGCGAGGAGAAGATCTGTCAGCTGACCGGTTGGGTGTGCCTGAGGATCGGGTGGGCGGACCTGGAGAAGCCGGTGGTCACGGCGAGACGCATTGGGCGGGTCCTCGAGGGCCGCCAGTGGCCGACCGGCGCCTGACTCCCGAGCGTGTTGCGAACTTCATGGGGCTTGCACGCCCCGGGAAGCTGGCAATCCCCCGGATAGCCGGGGGAACACAACGACGACAGCCTCAGCCGATGGGGCGGTTCTCATAGGGCGTGGAGAGCACGATGGTGGTGCGGGTGGAGACGCTGGCGGCGCCGCGGATGCGGGCGAGGAGGTCCTCGAGGTCGCGGGGGGTGGCGACGCGGATCTTGAGGATGTAGGACTCCTCGCCGGCGACGGACCAGCACGACTCGATCTCGGGGATGCCGACGAGCCGTTCGGGGTAGTCGTCGGGCTGGGAGGGGTCGATCGGGGTGATCGAGATGAAGGCGGTGAGCGGGCGGCCGAGCTGGTCGTGGTCGACCGTCGCGCCGTAGCCGGTGATCAGGCCGCGCTGCTCGAGCCGCTTGACGCGCTGGTGGACCGCGGAGGTGGAGAGGTCGGTCGCCTTGCCGAGGTCGGTGAAGGACATCCGGCCGTCAGCGGCCAGGAGGGAGAGGATCTGCCGGTCCTTGGACTCAACCTCAGGAGAACTCACGGACGCACCCTAGTCCGAACCGGACAGGGCCTGCACGAGTCTCACGGCCGACGAGCCCAGGTCCCAGCGCTCGTCGAGCGCGACGACGGCGTCGTGGTCGGCCGGCGTGCGTGGTCGGGCGAGGTCGGAGGAGCCGAGGTCGAGGTCACGGCGTACGGCGACCACCTCGGGCGCGACGTCGAGGTAGTCGAGCGCCGCCTTGATCTTCCCGCGCGGACCGGGGCCCATGTCGGACTCAGGGTCGCTCGCGGCCGCGACGACCGCGTCGATCGAGCCGAACCGGTTGAGGAGCGTCGCGGCGGTCTTGTCCCCCACGCCGGCCACACCCGGGAGGCCGTCGGAGGCGTCACCGCGCAGGGTCGCCAGGTCGGCGTAGTGGCGGGCGTCGACGCCGTACTTGTGACGCACCCACGCGTTGTCGACCCGCTCGTGCTTGCTCACACCGCGGGCGACGTAGAGCACCCGCACGGCCGCCTCGTCGTCGACGAGCTGGAACAGGTCGCGGTCGCCGGTGACGATGTCGACCGGCATGCCGGCGCCGGTGGCGAGCGTGCCGATCACGTCGTCGGCCTCCATCTCGGGGTGGCCGATCCGGGCGATGCCGAACGCCTCGAGCACGTCGACGATGATCGGGATCTGCGCCTCGAGCGGGTCGGGCACCTCCTCGACGTCCGGCCTCGGGCCGGGCACCTCGGTCACCACGCGGTGGGCCTTGTAGGACGGGATGAGGTCGACGCGCCACTGCGGGCGCCAGTCGTCGTCCCAGCAGCACACGAGGTGGCTGGGGTCGTACTCCCCCACCAGGCGGCTGATGAAGTCCATCAGGCCGCGCACCGCGTTGACCGGCGTGCCGTCGGGCGCCTTCACCGAGTCGGGGACGCCGAAGAACGCGCGGAAGTAGAGCGAGGCGGTGTCGAGCAGCATGAGGCGGTCACCGGAGGCCATGACCGAAGCCAACCACAGATGAGGCGGGGCTCACTCCGCCAGCACGCTGTAGGCGATGACGCCTCGCTTGAGCTGCTTCGCGGCCGTCCTCGCGGTGTCGCGCAGGGGCGAGTCGCCGGCAGCGTCGGCGACCTGGCCGCAGAGGTCGAGCAGCTGCTTCATCCAGCGCACGAAGTCGCCGGCCGACAGCCCCGTCACCATGAGCACGTCGTCGAGGTCGTCGCCCTCGGCCCACCGCCACGCCGCCCAGGCGAAGCCCATGTCGGGCTCGCGCAGGAAGTCGAGCTTGTGCTCGCGCTCGAGGGCGTCGAGGCGGCCCCAGACCTTGACCAGCTCGGCGAGCACGGGACGGACGCGACCACCCGGCATCTTCGGCGACGACGCGTCGTCGGCGCGGCGGGCCTCGAAGACGAGCGCCGACAGCACCGAGGCGAGCTCGGAGGGCGGGAGGTCGTCGAACAGGCCCTCGCGGATCGCCTCAGCGGCGACGAGGTCCATGTCGGTGTAGATGCGGCGCAGGTGGCTGCCCTCGGCCGTCACCTTGTCGCCGTCGAGGTAGCCGAGCGACGTGAGCACGTCGCAGACCCGGTCGAAGGTGCGCGCGACCGTGTTGGTCCGGTTCTCCACCCGTCGCTTGAGCGTCTCGGTGTCGCGCTCGAGCTTGAAGTAGCGCTCGGCCCACCGGGCGTGGTCCTCGCGCTCGGGGCACTGGTGGCACGGGTGCGCCTTGAGCTCGGCGCGCAGCGTGCCGATCTTGCGATCGGTGGGCGTGTCGCTGAACGAGTCGCGCTGCCTGGCCCGACCCGTCGTGGGCGCGTCGAAGGAGTCGGCCCGCGACTTCAGCGCGTTGGCGAGCTCGCGCCGCTGCGCGGGGTTGCGTCCGTTGAACGACTTCGGGAGCCGGAGCCGCCCGATCGACTCGACGGGCACCGGGAAGTCCATCGGTGCGAGCCGCCGCGCCTGCCGGTCGGCGGTGACGACGTAGGGCCGGGGCTCGTCGCCCGAGTGGCCGGGGTCGATGACCACCGCGAGGCCGCTGAACTTGCCGGCCGGCACCTGGATCACGTCGCCGGGGCGCAGCTTGCCGAGCGACTTGATGGCGTCCTCGCGGCGGTCGTGGCGGCGTTCGCGGGCGGCGCCCTTCTCGAGGTCAGAGATCTGGCGGCGCAGGCCGGCGTACTCCATGAAGTCACCGACGTGGCAGTGCGCCGCGTCCCGGTAGCCGTCGAGGGCCTCCTCGGCCTTCTGCACCTGGCGCGCGAGCCCGACGACGGCGCGGTCCGCCTGGAACTGCGCGAAGGACTGCTCCAGCAGCGCGCGCGAGCGCTCCCGACCGAACTGGTGCACCAGGTTGACGGCCATGTTGTAGGACGGCCGGAACGACGAGCGGAGCGGATACGTACGCGTCGACGCCAGGCCGGCGACCTCCCGCGGGTTCATCCCGGGCTGGTAGAGCACGACTCCGTGGCCCTCGATGTCGAGCCCGCGGCGCCCCGCGCGACCGGTGAGCTGGGTGTACTCCCCCGGCGTCAGGTCGGCGTGGGTCTCGCCGTTCCACTTGGAGAGCTTCTCGATCACGACCGTGCGCGCCGGCATGTTGATGCCGAGCGCGAGCGTCTCGGTCGCGAAGACGACCTTGACCAGGCCCTCCTGGAACAGCTCCTCGACGACCTGCTTGAAGGCCGGCAGCAGGCCGGCGTGGTGCGCCGCGATGCCGCGCGTGAGCCCGTCGAGGAACTCGTGGTAGCCGAGGACGTGGAGGTCCTCCTCCGGCAGGGAGCGCGAGGCCTCCTCGACGCGGGCGAAGATCTCGTCGCGCTCGGCGGCCGTCGTGAGCCGGACGTTGGCCTGCACGAGCTGGGACACCCCGGCGTCGCAACCGGCGCGGCTGAAGATGAACATGATCGCCGGCAGCAGGCACTCGCGATCGAGCCGCTCGACGACGTCGACGCGGCTGGGGATCCACACGCGGCGGCCGTTGCCGACCGAGCGCGGGTTCTTCGACGAACCCGGCTTGCCCTTGCGTGGCGAACGACGGTCGCGCATCAGGCGCGTGCTGGCCCAGTCGTCGCGCGCGATCCGGGTCAGCTCGTCGTTGACCGGGGCACCCTCCTTGACGAACCCGGCGCTCGCGTCGACGTCGGAGGAGGCGAACAGGTCGAGCAGCCGCCGGCCCACCATGACGTGCTGGAAGAGCGGCACCGGCCGCTTCTCCTCGAGGATCGTCGTGGTCTCTCCCCGGACGGTCTCCAGCCACTCGCCGAACTCCTCGGCGTTCGACACCGTCGCCGACAGCGACACCAGCGTGACCGACTCGGGCAGGTGGATGATGACCTCCTCCCACACCGCCCCGCGCATCCGGTCGGCGAGGTAGTGCACCTCGTCCATCACGACGTAGCCGAGCCCCACCAGCGTGCGGGAGCCGGCGTAGAGCATGTTGCGCAGCACCTCCGTGGTCATCACGACCACGGGCGCCTCGCTGTTGACGACGTTGTCGCCGGTGAGCAGGCCGACGTTGTCGGCACCGTAGCGCTTGACCAGGTCGTGGAACTTCTGGTTCGACAGCGCCTTGATCGGCGTCGTGTAGAACGCCTTGCGCCCGGTCTGCAGCGCCAGGTGGATGGCGAACTCGCCGACGATCGTCTTGCCGGAGCCGGTCGGCGCGGCCACGAGCACCCCACGGCCGCTCTCGATCTCCTGGCACGCGCGCACCTGGAAGTCGTCGAGCTCGAACCCGTAGAGGCCGGCGAAGTCCTTGAGCATGGGGTAGGGCTTCTCCCGCTGGAAGGCGGCGTAGCGCTCCGACGGGGTCTGCTCGTGCTGGTCCTCACTCACGCGATCACCTCCAGGGCACCCGGGACGCACTCCACGGTCAACGGCAGCGGGCCGAAGCGCTCGCCGTCGGCGTACGACACGATGCCGGGTGCCGCCACGGTCACCGAACGCACCCTCCGGTGGACGTATTCCTCGACGCCGTCGATCCTGCCGGTGAAGAGGCGCGGGTAGGACCGCACCAGCTTGGGCTTGCTCATCCGCGTGATCACCACGACGTCGAGCAAACCATCGTCGAGCAAGGCGCCCTCGGTGATGCGCAGTCCACCGCCGAAGGACGGGCCGTTGCCGACCGCCACCAGCATCGCCTCGTGCTGGACGGTCTCCGGGCCCGAGCCGTCGTCGAGCTGGAGCACGTAGGGGATGGGCCGGAAGGTCCGCAGCTCGGCCAACGTGGCGAGGTTGTAGCGCATCTGCCCGCGCGGCCAGGTCATCGTGTTGGCACGCTCGTTGACGATCGCGTCGAACCCGGCTGCCAGCACGGTCACGAAGTAGCGCCCGCCGCTGCGGGCGAGGTCGATCGTGCGCCGCTGCGACGCGATGACGCGGTCGGCGGCGGCAACCGGGTCGGTGCGCGGCAGCCCGAGGTACCGGGCCACGTCGTTGCCGGTGCCTGCCGGGATCAGCCCGAGGGGTACGCCGGTGCCGGCGACCGCCTGCACGCCGAGGTGCACGAGCCCGTCCCCGCCGCAGACGACGAGCGCCTCGACACCGTCGGCCACGCAGCCACGGGCAAGGTCGGCCGCCTCGTCGGCGTCGCGGCCCTGCAGGTTGCGCACCACGAAGCCGCTCTCGCGCAGCCGGGCCAGGGCCGCGTCACGGTGGCGGGCGCCCCGCCCCCGGCCGGACGTGGGGTTGGTCAGCAGGGCGATCTCGCGCCCACGCACCGCCTGCTCGGCGTGCTCGGGCCCCACCGGGTCGTGCATGAGCGCGACCCTATCCCCCGGGCCGGACGTCGGCCGTCAGCGACTCAGCCGCAGCAGCGCGGCGTACTGCTCCTCGTGCGCGCCCACCGCCCGGGCGAGCCGGCCGAGCGCGTCGAGGACGAGGTCGGGGCCGAACCGCGTGCCGGGCACGGCGAGCGCGAGGCGGCCGTCGACCTCTCCCACCACGACCTGGCCGTGCCGCCACGCCTGGTGGACGCGCAGGCGGATCGCCGAGTCGACCACGGGCTCCGGATAGGCCTCGTCGACCGCGAGCAGGTCGCAGGCGACCTCTTCGCCGGCCTGCGCGGTGAGCCGCCCGCGGACCAGGTGACCCGTCCGCAGGCCCTCGTCGGAGGCCCACACGACGTCGTGGGTGCCGAGCCACTCGGGCAGGTCGAACGGGTCGACGTCCGTCAGCGTGGCCTGCATGCCGCCACCCTGCCAGACCGTCGACGCCGCATCGCGTGCCGGGTCAGAGGCCGTTGGCGGCGAGCTTGCGGGCGTGCTCGCGCGCCCGGCGCCGGTCGTTGAGCCGCGCGATGACCTCGGAGGCGAAGAACAGCACCATCATCGGGACGGCCATCAGGCACATCGAGAACGGGTCGGTCGACGGGGTGGCTGCCGCTGCGAAGATGAACGTGCCGATGACGATCCAGGGGCGGTAGGCCGCGAGCTGGCGCCCCTTGACCACCCCGGCGAAGTTGAGCAGGACCACGAAGACCGGGATGTTGAACGACAGCCCGAACACCAGGAGGGTCCGCGTGAAGAACTGCAGGTAGTCGTTGAAGTCGATGAGGTTGGTGACGCCCTCGGGGTTGAACCCGATCAGCACCTCGAGCGCGACGGGCAGCGTGAAGTAGCCGAGGGCGACACCGACGAGGAACAGCGGACCGGCGACCGCCACGAAGATCTGCGTCATCTTGCGCTCCTGGGCGTAGAGCCCGGGGAGCACGAAGGCCCAGATCTGGTAGAGCCAGTAGGGCGCGGTGACCACGACGGCGGCGAACCCGGCCAGCTTGAGCCACAGCATCAGGCCGGCGGCGGCGCCGCTGGTCGTGGCCTCCGTGGTCCCGTCGGCGAGCTTGGCCTGGGCGTCCTCGTAGGGGCCGAAGACCCCCTCGAGGAGGAAGTGGCGGAAGTAGAGGGCGACGGCGAACGCGACCACGAACGCCAGCAGGCACCTCAGCAGGCGCGCGCGGAACTCGCGGAAGTGGTCGGACAGGGCCATCCGGCCGTCCGGGCCGACGTCGTGGCGCGGCCCGCCCTGGAACAGGCCGACGAGGGCTCCGAGCCTCACTCAGGCGGTGGTGTCGTCGCGCCGCTCGCGGAGGACCTCTCCGGAGGTCTCGCCGGGCGTCTCGGACCGGACCTCGTTGCGCGTCTCGATCTCGCGCTGCTCCGCGGTCTTGGTGTCGTCGTCGTCACCGTCGCGGAGGTTCTTGGTCTCGTCCTTGAAGATGCGGAGCGCCTGGCCCGAGCTGCGGGCGAGGTCGGGCAGCTTGGCGGCACCGAACACGAGCACGACGATCACCAGGATCACCAGCCACTCTGCACCCTGCGGCATGCCGATCATCGGGTTGATCATGGGGAACACTCCGTCTTTCTGGGGGTTGGGGGTCCGGTCCGTCGTGGACTGCTAGGAGTCTACGCCGTCGGCCTGATAGAGGCTGAGGGTTGACTGTGCCGCCTCTGTGAATGCCTGGGCGTACGCCGCCGGCGCCAGCAGCGTGGCGTGCGGGGCGAGCCGCAGCAGGAGCGACTGCACCCACTGCTCGCTGGCCACCTCGAGGTCGACGTCGACCGTGTCGTCGGGCCCCGGTCGCTGGGCGGTGACCGGGTAGTACTCGACCACCCAGCGCGCCGGCGGCGCGAGGCGCAGCGTGACCGTGGTCGTCTCGGCGTCGGTGAACCAGCCACCGGTCAGGTCGCGGGCCCGCGCACCCGGGTCGAGCACGGGCGTGTCGAGCTCGGTCGCGGACAGGATCCGGTCGACGCGGAAGGCGCGGTCGCCCTGGGCGGTGTGGCACCACGCGTCGAGGTAGAGCACCTCCTCGACCCGGGCCAGCCCGCGCGGGTCGACGACCCGCTGGGACGCCTGGTCGCGCGAGGGCACGTGGTAGGTGATCTCGACCTGGTGGCCGTGCTCGATCGCCGCTTCGAGGGTCGGTCGCACCGCACTGGCCTCGAGCGGCGTCGGCGTGACGTGGAGGCGCAGCAGGCCCTCGCCGTCCTGTCCCGCAGCCTCCTCGAGCTTGGCCAGCGTGCGCTCGATGACGTCGCGGGCCTCGGTGGGCGCGGCCTCCACCATCGTGCGCAGCGCGACCACGAGGGCGGTGGCCTCGGCGGGCGAGAACCGCACCGGCCGGGCGAGGTAGTCGGCGTTGTCGACGCGGATGATCCGGTCGCCCTCGAGGGCCTCCAGGTCGACCTCGATCAGGTCACCGGGCAGCCCCGGCGAGAGACCGGTCATGAACAGCAGGCGCAGGTCGCGCTCGATCTGGTCGGCGTCGGTGCCGAAGTGGGTGGCGGCGTCGTCGAGCCGCACCTCGCCACGGGCCAGGAGGTAGGGGACGAGCGCGAGCAGGCGGGCGACCTGGTCGGGAGCGGTGTCGGCGGACTGGGTCATGCCTGCGCACCTCCCCCGGCGGGCTCGGCGCCTGCGACGGCCTCCAGCCGGGCGACCACGTCGTCCCGCAGCGCCTGCGGTCCCTGGACCACGGCGTCGGAACCGTAGGTGAGGACCTCGTCGGAGAGCTCGTGCACCGGACCCTCGACGACCAGCAGGTCCCAGCCGGCCGGCTCCTCGAGCGGGGTGACCGACTCGGCGCGCCGGCGGAGCCCGATGCCCATCCCCTGCCGGACCCGGACCTCGGCCCGGACGGAGGGGAACGACGGCGAGAGCCGCCGCGCGACCGCGCGCACGTCGGTGCCCGGCGGGACGTCGTACGCCGCCGACTTGCCCGTGGCGCGCACGGTGCCGACGATGCGGGAGAGGCGGAAGACGCGCTCGGCGCCGCGGTCGACGTCGAGGCCCACGACGTACCAGCGACCCGAGGAGCGGGCCAGCCCCCAGGGCTGGAGCCGGCGCGCGCTGGGCTCGGTCTCGCTCGGCCGCTGGTAGGCGAAGCTCACCTGCCGGCGCTTGCCGATCGCGTCCCACAGGGGCTCGAAGGCGGGCTCGTCAGCGGCGATCGCCGGGGCGACCACCTCCAGGCGGGACGGGTCGATCTCGACGCCCTGGCCCTTCAGCTTCGCGAGCGCGCGACCCGTCGCCTTTGCCAGCGTGGCCTGCTGCCAGACCTGGGCGGCGAGGCCGAGCACGGCGGCCTCGTCGGACTCGAAGCGGATCTCCGGAAGCGAGGTCTGCTCGGTCGGGATGCGGTAGCCGATCTCGTCGTCGAAGAAGACGTCGGCGCTGCCGACCTCGATCACCGCGCCGATCTGGCGCAGGGCGTCCTTGTCGCGCTCGAAGGCGCGCTCGAAGGCCTCGTCACCGGCCGGACCGCGAGGGTGCTCGGGGTAGACCGCCTCGCGGATGGCGTCCTTGCCGATGAATCGCTTGGCGCCGAGCAGCAGGATGTGCAGGTTCATCAGGCGTTCGGCCCGTGGCTGCGCCATCCCGCTCCCTCCCCTGTCCGTGCCGGCTCGTGCGACTCAGGAGGCCGCGAGGATGTCGACGACGAAGAACAATGTGTCGGTGCCCTTGATGCCGGCGCTCTCGTTGCCCTTCTCGCCGTAGCCGTCGGCCGGCGGGATCTCGAGGATCACGCGCGAGCCCACGGTGCGACCGACGAGGCGCTCGTCCCAGCCGGTGATGACCTGGCCGACGCCGATCGGGAACTCGGCCGGCTCCTTGCTGTAGGACTCGTCGAACGGCGCCTTGGCGTCGTAGACCTGGCCGAGGTAGTTGACCTTGAGGGTCTGGCCGGACTTGACCTTCGCGCCGTCACCCTTGACGAGCGTCGTCGCGATGAGCTTGCCGCTCGGCTCGTGGGCGTTCGTGAAGTCGAGGCCCGTGATGACGCCGTCCTTCTCGATGAGGGTCGGTGCCCAGCTCGCGGGCTTCTTCTCCTCGCCCTGGGGGCCGTCGAGCGGCGGGACGGTGTCCTTGCGTCCCATGATGTCCACGATCGCGAGGACGGAGTCCTTGTTGCCGATGCCGATCGTCGGGTTGCCCGTCTCGCCGTAGGCCTTCTCGGCCGAGGTCAGCAGCACCACGCGGTCGCCGACCTTGTGGCCGATCGTGGCCTCGCGCAGGAACGGCAGGATGTCGTCGGAGATCTCGACCGACTGGGTCGCCCCGCCCTTGGTGTAGGTGCTCTGGGCTTCCTTCTCGGTGAAGCCGTTGCCGATCCACCAGTTCGCCTGCACCGTGTCGCCGTCGGCCACGGTCTCGCCGTCGCCCTCCACCAGGACCTCGGTCTCCTCCTGGGAGCCGTCGAGACGACCGTCGAAGGTGACCTTGGGCTCCTTGCCCTGGTCGCCGGTGATCGTCACCGAGCTGAGCGGCGCGCCCCCGGCCTCGTCATCACTGGACGCCGAGCCGCACGCGGCGAGGCCGAGCAGGGTGAGGGCGAGGACACCGCTGAGCGCAGCGGAACGTACACGGGACACGAGATCTACCTCATCGATCGACTCAGGCGTTTGCCGGGTCACCATATCCAGCGCTGCCCAGCGGACGACGACGACACCGGTCACGGACCGGTCACGAGTGGGTCACATGCCGTCGATGAGGCGCTGGACGCGCTCGTCGTAGGCCTTGAAGGGGTCCTTGCAGAGGACGGTGCGCTGCGCCTGGTCGTTGAGCTTGAGGTGCACCCAGTCGACGGTGAAGTCGCGTCGGCGCTCCTGCGCCTTGCGGATGAACTCGCCACGCAGGCGCGCGCGGGTGTTCTGCGGGGGGACGCTCTTGGCCTCGAAGATCTTGAGGTCGCTGGTGACGCGGGCGACCGCACCGCGCTTCTCCAGCAGGTAGTAGAGGCCGCGACCGCGGTGGATGTCGTGGTAGGCCAGGTCGAGCTGGGCGATGCGCGCGTCACCCAGAGACAGGCCGTGCTTGGCGCGGTAGCGCTCGATCAGCTTGAGCTTGATGACCCAGTCGATCTCGCGGTCGACCAGGCCGAGGTCGTCGGACTCGACGGCCTTGAGGCCGCGCTCCCAGAGGTCGAGCGCGCGCTCGATGGTGGGCGTGGAGATCTGCCGGCGGTCGACGAAGTCACGGGCCTTGGACAGGTACTCCGCCTGGATCTCGAGCGCGCTGGCCTCGCGACCGTTGGCCAGGCGCACCTTGCGCTGGCCCGTGGGGTCGTGGCTGATCTCGCGGATCGCGCGGATCGGGTTCTCCATCGTGAGGTCGCGCATCACCACGCCCTCCTCGATCATCCGCAGCACCAGGTCGCACGAGGCGACCTTGAGCATCGTGGTCGTCTCGCTCATGTTGGAGTCGCCGACGATCACGTGCAGCCGGCGGAACCGCTCCGCGTCCGCGTGCGGCTCGTCGCGGGTGTTGATGATCGGACGGCTGCGGGTGGTCGCGCTGCTGACGCCCTCCCAGATGTGCTCCGCGCGCTGGCTCACGCTGTAGGACGCCCCGCGCGGGGTCATGACGACCTTGCCCGCGCCGACGACGATCTGGCGGGTCACCAGGAACGGGATCAGGATGTCGGCGAGCCGGCTGAACTCGCCCGCTCGTCCGACGAGGTAGTTCTCGTGGCAGCCGTAGGAGTTCCCGGCCGAGTCGGTGTTGTTCTTGAAGAGGTAGATGTCGCCGGCGATGCCCTCCTCGTGGAGGCGCGCCTCGGCGTCGAGCAGCAGGCCCTCGAGGATCCGCTCCCCCGCCTTGTCGTGGGTGACGAGGTCGACGATGTCGTCGCACTCGGGCGTCGCGTACTCCGGGTGGCTGCCGACGTCGAGGTAGAGCCGCGCGCCGTTGCGGAGGAACACGTTGGACGACCGGCCCCAGCTGACCACCTTGCGGAACAGGTAGCGGGCCACCTCGTCGGGGCTCAGCCGGCGCTGGCCCTTGAACGTGCACGTCACGCCGTACTCGTTCTCGATGCCGAAGATCCGCCGGTCCATGGACCCACACTAGGACCGGGGACCACAGAGTTGTTGCTGCTCCGCGCCGAAACTTGGCGCTCCTGCCTAGGTTGCGGGCATGGATCGCCCTCTGGAGTCCCGCCTCGACTCGTGGCCCGCACACATCGCCCTGGCGGTCGCCACCGGACTGGTGACGACCCACGTCCCGGTCCAGCGCTGGTCGCGGCCGGCGCGCTGGGCACTCCACGGCGGCCTCGGGGCGCTCGGTGCGGGCGCCGTGGCGATCGGCATCTCCCAGCTCGACGCCCCCGACGCGCCGGCAGCTCGGGAGACCGGTCCCGTGCGCCCGGGCACGGCCACGACCGTGGCGCTGGCGGTGGGTTTCGGTGCGCTCGTGGCCGGGATCAGCCGCGGCGGGCAGGCTGTTGACGCCTGGGCCGAGCGCTCGCTCGCGACGCGGGGCGTACGCCGTCCCCGACTGTGGATGGGCGTGGTGGCTGCGGGTGCCTCGCTGGCGATGAGTGCCAGTGACAGGCGTCGGGCCGAGCAGCAGGCCCAGCCCACGCCCGGGCGACGACATCTTGACGGGTCCGCCCCGGTGGGGTGAGCGTGGCTCCATGAGAGCCCGTCACCTCGTCGCGACCGTCCTGGTCGAGCCGGGCGTCGTCGCGGACCTCGAGCTCCGGGTGATGACCGAGGACATGTGGTTGTGGCCCGTGCGCACGGCACCGGTCGTGATCGACGGGGCGCGCATGGAGTTCCAGGTGCGGCGCCGGCTGGTCGAGCAGCACCGTGGCGAGTGGGACGACGCGGGC
Source organism: Nocardioides exalbidus (assembly GCF_900105585.1). Taxonomy (NCBI): domain Bacteria; kingdom Bacillati; phylum Actinomycetota; class Actinomycetes; order Propionibacteriales; family Nocardioidaceae; genus Nocardioides; species Nocardioides exalbidus. The sequence goes on along the minus strand of NZ_FNRT01000002.1, from coordinate 3,708,452 downwards.
ACCTGGACGCCGGTGTGGATCGGCTTCGGCGCGGCCTGGCACGAGTTCGGCCCCGACGGCAACGTCGTGCCGACCGGACCGCTGCCGTGGGCGGCCCACCAGCGGCTGTGGGGCGCGCTGGACGAGTTCACGCCGTTCGTGCGCTACCGCCGCCGCCTCGGCGGCATCCCGACCGAGCCCACGGCCGAGTGGCCGGGGCTCCACCTGCACTGAACCCGTGCCGACGTCAGCTGTCGCCGGGCTCCGGCGGCGCGACCGGCGGCGCCACGGGGGGCGCGACGGGCGGCTCGCCCGTGACCGGGTCCTCCAGCGGGGCGACCGCACCGCTGACCTGGTCGGTGGGGTCGTTCGGGTCGTCGACACCTGACTGGTGCTGGCCGACTCCCCCGTTGGCGTCCGGTCCGTCCTCCGCCGCCGGGTCGGCGGCGCCCCTGACGCCGAGGATCTCCTCGAGCCGTGACGCCCGCAGGCGGAGGAACTTGCGGGGCTGGGTGCGGGTGCGGTCCAGCGCCGCGACCTCGAGGGCGTCGGCCGGGATCACCCGGTCCTCGGACTCGGTGTGGCCCAGGGCTGCGACCGCGACGCGCAGCGCGTCGGCCAGGCTCGCGCCCTCGACGTAGTGCTCGGCGAGGTGCCCGGCGACGACGTCGGCGGCACCGCCCATCACGGCGTAGCCGTGCTCGTCGGCGACCTGGCCGTCGTAGGTCAGCCGGTAGAGCTGGTCGTCCGCGGCGGAGTCGCCGATCTCGGCGACGAAGATCTCCACCTCGTAGGGCTTCTCCCCGCCCGAGGAGAAGATCGTGCCGAGGGTCTGGGCGTAGGCGTTGGCCAGCCCGCGACCGGTGACGTCGCGGCGGTCGTAGGCGTAGCCGCGCATGTCGGCGAGGCGTACGCCCGCGATGCGGAGGTTCTCGAACTCGTTGTAGCGCCCGACCGCGGCGAAGGCGATGCGGTCGTAGATCTCGCTGACCTTGTGCAGCGCCTGCGACGGGTTCTCCGAGACGAACAGCACGCCGTCGGCGTACTGGACGGCGACGACCGACCGACCGCGGGCGATGCCCTTGCGGGCGAAGTCGGCCCGGTCCTTCATCAGCTGCTCGGGCGAGACGTAGAACGGCATGCTCATGCGACGCCTCCGGCCTCGCAGGAGCAGGCCCGGGCATGGCTCGTCCGGACTGCCTCGCTTCGCTCGGCCACGAGGCTGCTACGCGCACTGTGCATGGGGTGTTCCAATCCGTCAGGTGAGGGAGGCGGCGGGCCCGTCGGGGCGCTGCATCCGGGCGGCGATCATCCGGTCCGCGATGGCCGAGACCTCCGCGTCGGGCATCCGCCGGCCGCCGTCGGGCGTGATCACGTGGACGACCGGGAAGATCCGGCGGGTGAGGTCGGGGCCGCCGGTGGCGGAGTCGTCGTCGGCGGCGTCGTAGAGCGCCTGGACGACGGCGGTGACGACGCCCTCCTCGTCGAGGTCGTCGCGGTAGAGCTTCTTGAGCGAGCCACGCGCGAAGAGGGAGCCGGAGCCGACCGAGTGGAAGGCGGTCTCCTCGTAGCGGCCGCCGGTCACGTCGTAGCTGAAGATCCGGCCCTGGTCGGCGACGAGGTCGTAGCCGGCGAAGAGGGGCACGACGGCCAGGCCCTGCATGGCGAGACCGAGGTTGGCCCGGATGAGCGCCGAGAGACGGTTGGCCTTGCCGTCGATCGACAGCGTGGTGCCCTCGATCTTCTCGTAGTGCTCGAGCTCGGTCTGGAACAGCCGCACCATCTCGACCGCCAGGCCGGCGGTGCCGGCGATCCCGACGACGGAGAACTCGTCGGCCGGGAAGACCTTCTGGATGTCGCGCTGGGCGATGATGTTGCCCATCGTCGCGCGCCGGTCGCCCGCCATCACGACACCGCCGGCGAAGGTCGCGGCGACGATCGTGGTGCCGTGGGGCGCGAGGTCGCCGGCGTCTCCCGTGGGGACGGCGCGTCGCGACGGCAGCAGGTCAGGCGCCTGGGCGCCCAGGAAGTCGGCGAAGCTCGACGTGCCGGGCGTCATGAAGGACGTGGGCAGGCGGGAGTCGCTCACTGGCCGCCCTTCTGGATGAACGACTTCACGAAGTCCTCGGCGTTGGACTCGAGGACCTCGTCGATCTCGTCGAGGATCGCGTCGACGTCCTCGTCGATCATCTCCTTGCGCTCGGCGACGTCGGTCTCCACGACCTCCTCGGTCGCCGTCTCCTCCTGGGAGGACTTGCGCGGTTGCTTCTGCTCCTGGGCCATGCCTCGACCCTATCCACTCCCGCCGACGTCACAAGGAGGTTGACCGTGGGCGGACGGGCGCGTCGGGCGTCCCCGGGCTACCGGGTGATCGCGCTGACGAGCGCCTGGGCGGTGTCGCTGCGGTCGATCAGGTCTCCGACGTGGGCGCGGGTGCCGCGGAGCGGGTCGATGGTGGGGACGCGCTGGAGCGACTCACGACCGGGCAGGTCGAAGATCACCGAGTCCCACGACGCGGCGGCCACGGCGCCGGCGTACTTCTCGAGGCAGCGACCGCGGAAGTAGGCGCGCGTGTCGACCGGCGGCTCGTGCATGGCCGCGTCGACGGTGGCGTCGTCGAGCAGGCGCTGGATCCGGCCGGCACCGGCGAGGCGGTGGTAGAGCCCCTTGTCCGGGCGGACGTCGGCGTACTGCAGGTCGATGAGGTGCAGCTTCGCGTCGTCCCAGTCGAGCCCGTCGCGGTCGCGGTACTGGCTCAGCAGCTTGAGCTTGGCGACCCAGTCGAGCTCGGCCGCGCACTCCATCGGGTCGCGCTCGAGGCGGGTCAGCACCGACTCCCAGCGCGCCAGCACGTCGACGGTCTGCTCGTCGGCGTCGGCGCCGTAGCGGTCCTCGACGTACTTGCGGGCGAGCTCGAGGTACTCCAGCTGCAGCTGCACGGCGGTGAGCCGGCGCCCGTCGCGCAGGGTGACCAGCTGCTTGAGCGTGGGGTCGTGCGAGACCTCGCGCAGCGACTTCACGGCTCCCTCGACACTGAGGTCGCGGTCGATGAAGCCGTCCTCGATCATCGCCAGGACGAGCGAGGTGGTGCCGGACTTGAGGTAGATCGAGATCTCGGCGAGGTTCGCGTCACCGAGGATGACGTGGAGCCGGCGGTAGATCGCGGGGTCGGCGTGCGGCTCGTCGCGGGTGTTGATGATCGGCCGCTTGAGCGTGGTCTCGAGACCGACCTCGACCTCGAAGTAGTCCGAGCGCTGGCTGATCTGGAAGCCGCGCTCGGGCGTGGTGTTACGGCCGTCCTGGCCGATGCCCACGCGACCGGCACCGCAGACGACCTGCCGGGAGACGAAGAACGGCGTGAGGTGGCGGACGATCTCGGCGAACTGCGTCGAGCGCCGCATCAGGTAGTTCTCGTGGGCGCCGTAGGAGGCGCCCTTGTTGTCGGTGTTGTTCTTGTAGAGCACGATCGGCGTGCTGCCCGGGACCATCGCGGCCATCCGGGACGCGTCGAGCATCACCTGCTCCCCCGCCTTCTCCCAGCGCACCACGTCGAGCGGCGTGGTCACCTCGGGCGAGGAGTACTCCGGGTGCGCGTGGTCGACGTAGAGCCGGGCGCCGTTGGTGAGGATGACGTTGGCGAGGCCGAGGTCCTCGTCGGTGAGCTGGCTCGGGTCGGCGATCTGCCGCGCCATGTCGAAGCCGCGGGCGTCGCGCAGCGGCGACTCCTCCTCGAAGTCCCACCGGGCACGGCGGGCGCGGGCGGTCGAGCTGGCGTAGGCGTTGACGATCTGCGACGAGGCGACCATGGGGTTGGCCGACGGCTGCCCCTGCACCGAGATGCCGTACTCGACCTCCGTGCCCATCACCCGTCGTACGCTCATGCCATGAGCCTACGGGTGTGGGACGAGCGTGTCGTTCCCCGTCTGGTCGACCTCAGCCTCAAGGGCGAGGAGGTCGGCGAGATGCGCGAGGTGACGTGCGCCGGGCTCACCGGCCGGGTGCTCGAGGTCGGCTTCGGCGGCGGCCTCAACATCCGCTGGTATCCGCCCGAGGTCACCGCGGTGACGGCGATCGAGCCGTCCGACCTGGGCTGGGAGATGTCGGGGCGACGGCGGGCCAGGACCCACCTGCCGATCGAGCGCGCCGGCCTCGACGGGCAGCGGCTCGACCTCCCGGACGACTCGCACGACAGCGCGCTCATCACCTTCAGCCTCTGCACGATCCCCGACCCGCTGCTCGCGCTGCGCGAGGCGAGACGCGTCGTCGTCGACGGCGGTCGGCTGCACGTCCTGGAGCACGGACTGGCGCCCGACGAGGCCGTACGCCGATGGCAGCGCAGGCTGGAGCCGCTGCAGCGCGCCGTCGCCGGGGGCTGCCACCTCACGCGGGACGTGCCGGCGCTGGTGGTGGAGGCAGGCTGGGAGGTCGAGGACCTGCAGCAGGAGTACCTACCCGGTCCTGCGGTCTCGCGACCGTGGGTGTTCGGCACCCGGTTGGTCGCGACCTGAACGGTGGTGACCGGCCGGGCTCAGCGCCCGCGGCGCATGAACCCCATCACCAGGAAGACGACGACCACGACGACGACGATGATCAGCAGGAGTCTCATCTGCTCAACCTAGACCTGTCCCGCCGTGGCGCAACCCCTCCCGAGGGGTGTTCGGGGCTCAGGGGCGCCTGGACTGCCACGCGTGCGCGACGTTCACGCCCACGATGCCCGCGATGGTGACGAGCAGGGCGAGGAACTGGCCGTTGACGCCCAGCGCGATGCTGATCGGGATGAAGGCGATCAGGGAGATGATCCCCAGCGCCAGCTGGCGCCCGCCGGCGCCCGCGATCGCGGCCGAGTGGCGCTGCTGCACCTCGAGCTGGTCGGCGACCCGTCGCTCGACGGCCCGCTCGATCCGCTCGGCGAAGCCGTCGACGAGCTCGGCGTCGTAGCGGGCGCCGAGCTCGCGGCGGGTCGCCAGGGCGGCCTCGATGTCGCCGTGGCCGAGGTCCTCCTCGGGAACCATGAGCCCTCCCCGGGTGTGTGCTGGCGCGGGCTAGAGGTACTGGCCCGTGTTGGCGACCGTGTCGATCGAGCGGCCGGGCTCGGTGCCCTGCTTGCCGGTGATCAGGGTGCGGATGAAGACGATGCGCTCACCCTTCTTGCCCGAGATCCGCGCCCAGTCGTCCGGGTTCGTGGTGTTGGGGAGGTCCTCGTTCTCCTTGAACTCGTCGACGCACGCCTGGAGCATGTGCTGGACCCGGAGGCCGCGCTGCGCGGGGTTGAGGTCGCTGTCGAGGAAGTCCTTGATCGCCATCTTCTTGGCCCGGTCGACGATGTTCTGGATCATCGCGCCGGAGTTGAAGTCCTTGAAGTAGAGGACCTCCTTGTCACCGTTGGCGTAGGTGACCTCCAGGAAGCGGTTCTCGTCGGTCTCGGTGTACATCCGCTCGACCGTCGCCCGGATCATCGCGTCCACCGTCGCCCGGCGGTCGTGGCCGAACTCGGCCAGGTCGTCGGCGTGCAGGGGCAGGGTCGGGGTGAGGTACTTCGAGAAGATGTCGCGCGCCGACTCGGCGTCGGGGCGCTCGATCTTGATCTTCACGTCGAGGCGGCCGGGTCGCAGGATGGCCGGGTCGATCATGTCCTCGCGGTTCGAGGCGCCGATGACCAGCACGTTCTCCAGCAGCTCGACACCGTCGATCTCGCTGAGGAGCTGCGGCACGATCGTGTTCTCGACGTCGGAGGAGACGCCCGACCCGCGGGTGCGGAACAGGGAGTCCATCTCGTCGAAGAACACGATGACCGGCGTGCCCAGCGAGGCCTTCTCGCGCGCCCGCTGGAAGACCAAGCGGATGTGGCGCTCGGTCTCGCCGACGTACTTGTTGAGCAGCTCGGGGCCCTTGATGTTGAGGAAGTAGGACTTCCCCGACGCGCCGGTGCGCTCGGCGACCTTCTTGGCCAGCGAGTTGGCGACCGCCTTGGCGATCAGCGTCTTGCCGCAACCGGGCGGGCCGTAGAGGAGCACGCCCTTCGGCGGCTTGAGCTCGTGGTCCTTGAAGAGCTCGGGGTGGAGGTAGGGCAGCTCGACGGCGTCGCGGATGGCGTCGATTTGGGTGGTGAGCCCGCCGATCTGCGTGTAGTCGATGTCGGGCACCTCCTCGAGCACGAGCTCCTCGACCTCGGACTTCGGCACGACCTCGTAGACGTAGCCGGCCCGCGTGTCGAGCAGCAGCGAGTCACCGGCGCGGATCGTCACGTCCTCGGCGCGCAGCGGCTCGGCGAGGCGCACGACGCGCTCCTCGTCGGCGTTGGCGATCACGAGCGCGCGCTCGCCATCGGCGAGGATCTCCTTGAGCATCACGACCTCGCCGACCTGCTCGAAGTCGAGCGCGGCGACGACGTTGAGGGCCTCGTTGAGCATGACCTCCTGGCCGCGCACGAGGCCGTCGAGCTCGACAGCGGGGCTGACGCTCACCCGGAGCTTGCGGCCACCGGTGAAGACGTCGACCGAGCCGTCGTCGTTGCGGGCGAGGAAGGTGCCGAAGCCGGCCGGCGGCTGGGCGAGCCGGTCGACCTCCTCCTTGAGCGTGGTGATCTGGTCGCGCGCGTCGCGCAGCGTCTGGGCGAGCCGCTCGTTCTGGCTCGAGACCGCGGCCAGGGAACGCTGTGCGTCGGCGAGGCGGCCCTCGAGGCCGCTCGGGGCTCCGGGGGCGTCGTCCAGGCGGCGGCGCAGGTCGGAGACCTCGGCCTCCAGGTAGCGCACCTGAGTGGCAAGTTGCTCACGGGTCGGCTCAGTCATCTCGCACCTCCTGTTTCGACACTACCCATGAACCACAGGGACGGAAGTGGATATCTCGCCGTGTTGGTCACTGTTGTGCAACGACGGCTCACACCAGTGACCGTCGCCACGGCTCAGGACCCGTCGTCGGGCTGGACCGACTCGAGCGTGGGTACGTCGGCGGGGCGCGGGCCGGTGTAGTCCGGTCCGTAGGCCCCCGGCGCGGGTCGCCGGGTCCGGCGCGGCGGCGCCTCGCCGGGCGCCATCCGGCGGGCCGTGACGAGGAAGGCGGTGTGGCCGATCATCTTGTGTCCGGGACGCACCGCGAGTCCCTCGACGTGCCAGTCGCGGACCAGCGACTCCCACGGCTGGGGCTCGGTGAAGCCGCCGTGGGTCCTCAGCGTCTCGACGACGCGGGACAGCTGCGTGGTCGTGGCGACGTACGCGCAGACGATGCCGCCCGGCACGAGCGCGTCCGCAACGGCGTCGACGCAGTTCCACGGGTCGAGCATGTCGAGGATCACCCGGTCGACCTGGGTGCCGAGCGCCGGCAGGCCCTCCTTGAGGTCCCCGAGCTGCAGGTCCCACGCGGGGTGCGTGGCGCCCTCGGGGGCGGAGAAGAACTGGTGGACGTTGCGGCGGGCGACGTCGGCGAACTCCTCGCGCAGCTCGAACGACGTGACGCGGCCCCACGGGCCGACCGCCCGCAGCAGCGAGCAGGTGAGGGCGCCCGACCCGGCGCCGGCCTCGACGACGCGAGCGCCGGGATAGATGTCGGCGAGCGCGACGATCTGCGCGGCGTCCTTGGGGTAGACGACGGCGGCGCCGCGCGGCATCGACACGACGAACTCGTTGAGGAGCGGGCGGAAGACGAGGTACTGGCCGCCGGCGGACGACACGAGCGTGAAGCCCTCCTCGCGCCCGATCATGTCGTCGTGGTCGAGGTGGCCCTTGTTGGAGAAGAACCGCTTGCCGGCCACGAGCTCGAAGTTGTGCTTGCGGCCCTTGTTGTCGACGAGCCGGACCCACTCGCCGACGCGTAGCGGCCCGCGGTGGACGCCGGACCAGGCCTCGGCTGGGACGTCGGCGCGGTCATCGGTGGAGGGCTCGGACATGGCCGGAACCCTAGTAGTCCGGAGCCGAAATCACTCAGCCGCGGGCGTTCTCGCGGAAGGCGCGGTCGACGTCGGCGGTGGACAGCACGCCGTAGATCCGGCCGTCGTCCTCGACCAGGAGGTACTCCTCGGCCGGGCGCTTGCTGATGGCGAGGATGAGGTCCTCGCCGGCGACGGCGGCCGGGAGCGTCAGGCCGTCCTCCATCGCCCGGGTCACGGTCGAGACCGCCACCCACGGGCGTCGCTCGGCGGGCATCGCGGTGACCGCGGCCTCGCTGACGATGCCGACAGGGGTGCCGTCGGCCGCCACGGTGACGATGCTGCCGGCCTGCGCCTCCTGGGCGCGTCGCACGGCCTCGGCCAGCGGCAGGTCCTCGGGGACGGTGAGCGTACGACGCGCCAGCGGGCGCGCGACGAGGGCGGGGAGGCGCTGCCGGATCCGGGCGTGGGCCATCGCGGCGGTCGCACCGGTCCAGAGGAACAGGCCGAGGATGAACACCAGGACGAGGTCGAGGATCGTCGGCGAGACCCCGGTGACCTGCTGCTGGACGAGCGGCCACGCGAGCAGCGCCAGGGCGGTGAGGCGACCGCCCCAGCCGGCGACGATCGTGCCGCGGTGCTGGTTGCCCGAGGCGCCCCAGACGATGGCCTTCAGCACCCGTCCGCCGTCGAGCGGCAGGCCGGGCACGAGGTTGAGCACGCCGATGACCAGGTTGGCACCGGCCAGGCCCTCCACCGCGACCTGCAGGAGGCCGTCGGGCACGACGAACCACAGCCCGACCGCCACCAGTCCGACCGCGACCGACGTGAGCGGCCCGACCACCGCGATCCAGAACTCGTGGCGGGGCTTGCGCGACGTGCCGTCGATCTCGGTCATCCCGCCGAGGAAGTGGAGGGTGATCGAGGTGACGCCGTAGCCCAGGCGCTGGGCGACGACGGCGTGCGAGGCCTCGTGGAGCAGGACGGACAGGTAGAGGATCACCGCGAAGACGAAGCCGGCGACGTACTTCCAGACACCGAGGCCGGGCTCCACCTGCTCGATGCGCGGTGCGAACGCCACCGAGATCAGGAGCGCGACGAGGAACCACGAGCTCGTGATGAGCACGTCGATGCCGGCGATCGATCCGATCCTGAAGGATCCCGGCGGTCGGGGCGCACGACGGGACGACCCTGCGGCAGGGGCTGGATCGGAGGGATCGGACACGACACGACCCTAGCCAATGGCCGAGCGCTGTCGTACGGCTCACCTAGGGTTGCCGCGTCATGTCGATCCCCGCCCCGTCCACCCCTCCCTCCGCCCCTCCCTCTGCGCCTGCCCCGCCGTCGGCGTCCTCGGGCTCACCGGCCGAGCGGATCTCGACACCGGTGGACGGCGTCGACGTGCTGGGCGCCCTGTCGCCGAGCCGCGCGGGCGACTTCATGTCGTGCCCCCTGATGTACCGCTACCGCACGATCGACCGGCTGCCGGAGGAGCCGTCACCCGACGCGGTCCGCGGCACGGTCGTGCACAAGGTGCTGGAGGACCTCTTCGACCTCCCCGCCGCCGATCGCACGCCGGAGCGCGCCTCCGACATGCTCGAGCCCGCCTGGGAGGCGATCCTCGAGGCCGAGCCCGGGCTGGCCGCGATGTTCGGCGACGAGGGCCCCGAGGTCGCCACCTGGCTGACGTCGTGCCGGACGGTGCTCGTGCGCTACTTCGACCTCGAGGACCCGCAGCGCCTCGAGCCCGCGGAGCGCGAGCTCTACGTCGAGGCGCTCCTCGACTCCAAGCTGCTCCTGCGCGGCTTCATCGACCGGGTCGACGTCGCGCCCGACGGACGCATCAGAGTGGTGGATTACAAGAGTGGCCGGTCGCCTGGCGAGGGCTACGAGGCCAAGGCCCTCTTCCAGATGAAGTTCTACGCGCTGGTGATGTGGCGGCTGCGCGGCATCGTGCCGTCGGTGCTCCAGCTGATCTACCTCGGCAACGGCGAGATCCTGCGCTACTCCCCCGACGAGGACGACCTCCGCGCGACCGAGCGCAAGGTCGAGGCGATCTGGCGGGCCATCGAGCTCGCCCGGGAGACGGGAGACTGGCGTCCCAGCCCGTCCCGGTTGTGCGACTGGTGCTCCTACCACCAGCACTGCCCGGCCAAGGGCGGGACGCTGCTCCCGCTCCCCGTCCTCGAGCCGGGCGCGACCGCTCAGACGCCGACGTAGGCCTCCGGCGGAGGGGTCGGGCCGTCCGGGCCACCGAAGCCCTCGGTCACCAGCACGGGGTCGACCGTGTGGGGCTGGATCTCGCCCGAGGCGACCTGCTCGGCGAAGTGGCACGCCACCCGGTGGCCGGCCGAGGCGCCGTCCACCTCGACGACCCGCAGCTGCGGGCGTTCGGTGTCGCAGAGCGTGTCCTGCTTCCACGGGCACCTGGTGTGGAAGCGGCACCCGGTCGGCGGGTTGGCCGGCGACGGCAGGTCGCCGGTGAGCAGGATCTGCTCGCGGGCGTCCTCGACCACGGGGTCGGGCACGGGCACCGCCGACATCAGCGCCCGCGTGTAGGGGTGCAGCGGGACGTCGTACAGCTCACGCGCTGCGGACTCCTCGACGAGGCCGCCGAGGTACATCACGCCGATCCGGTCGCTGATGTGGCGGACGACGGCGAGGTCGTGGGCGACCACGAGGTAGGTCAGTCCCAGGTCGTCCTGGAGGTCCTGGAGCAGGTTGATCACCTGGGCCTGGATGGAGACGTCGAGCGCGCTCACCGGCTCGTCGGCGACGATGAGGTCGGGGTCGACCGAGAGCGCGCGGGCGATGCCGACGCGCTGTCGCTGGCCGCCCGAGAACTCGTGGGGGTACTTGCTGAGCGCTGCCACCGGCAGGCCCACGGCCGTCATCAGCTCGCGCAGCCGGGTGCGGGTGGCGGCCTTGTCGGTGTCGAGGCCGTGCGCACGCAGCCCCTCGACCAGCAGCGACTCCACGGTCTGGCGCGGGTCGAGGCTGGAGAGGGGATCCTGGAAGACCATCTGGAAACGCTTCCGCTCTCGCCGCAGCTCCTCGCCCTTGAGCGAGGCGATGTCGGTGCCGTCGAAGACGACGGACCCGGCAGTCGGTGGCTCGAGGTTGAGGATCGCCTTCCCGAGGGTCGACTTGCCACAGCCGGACTCCCCCACGAGCCCGTAGGTCTCGCCGCGGCGGATGCTGAGGTCGACGCCGTCGACCGCGCGGACGTGGCCGACCGTGCGGTCGAAGACGATCCCGCTCTTGATCGGGAAGTGCACCTCGAGGTCGCGGACCTCGACGAGCACGTCGGAGCCGGGCTCCTCCGTCGCCTCCGCGGTCATCGGTCGCCTCCCATCGGGTTGAAGCAGCGGTGGCCGACGACCTGGTCGCCGTCCCACTCGGGCATGTGGCTGGTGCAGGCGTCGACGACCTGCGTGCAGCGAGGTGCGAAGGCGCAGGCAGAGGTCCACGGGAGATTGTCGGCGACCGACCCGGGCACCGGGCTCAGCTTCTCCCCCAGCGGCGCGTCGAGCCGCGGGATCGAGTTGAGCAGGCCGACCGTGTAGGGGTGCCGCGGCCGGCGGAACAGGCCGTGGCGCCCGCCCCGCTCGACGACCTTGCCGCCGTAGAGGACGTTGACCTCGTCGCAGAGGCCGGCGACGACACCCAGGTCGTGGGTGATCATCACCAGGGCCGTGCCGGTGTCGACGACCAGCTCCTTGAGCAGCGCGAGGATCTGCGCCTGGATCGTCACGTCGAGCGCGGTGGTCGGCTCGTCGGCGATCAGCAGGCGCGGGTTGCAGGCCAGCGCCATCGCGATCAGGGCACGCTGGCGCATCCCGCCGCTGAGCTGGTGGGGGTAGTTGACCAGCCGCGCCTTCGGGTCGGGGATGCCGACCCGCTCGAGCAGGTCGCGCGCCCTGGGGGTCGCCTCCTTGCGGCTGAGGCCCTGGTGGCGCTCCATCACCTCGGTGACCTGCCGCCCGATCGTCACGACGGGGTTCAGCGACGAGAGCGGGTCCTGGAAGATCATCGCGATCTCGGCACCTCGCCGGTCACGCATCGCCGACGGAGACAGGCTCAGCAGGTCCTGGCCGTCGAAGATCGCGGACCCCTCGACGGTGTTGCCCCGACCGGGGAGCAGGCCCATGATCGCGAGCGACGTGACCGACTTGCCGCAGCCCGACTCACCGACGAGGCCGACGGTCTGCCCCGGTCGTACGTCGAAGCTGACCCCGTCGACGGCGGTGAACGGTTCCTCGCCGTGGCGGGCGAAGGTGACGCGCAGGTCGCGCACGGACAGCAGCGGCTCGGACGAGCCCCTCGGGTGGCGGACGGTCTGTGCCTGGGCCTCAGGTGGGGTCATCGGGTCACCTCCGGGACTTCGGGTCGAGGGCCTCGCGCAGCGACTCGCCCATCAGCGTGAAACCGAGGGCGACGACGATGATGCAGCCGGCCGGGTAGAACGCGAGGTGCGGCGCCTCGGAGATGTACTTCTGGGCCAGGCCGAGCATCTGCCCCCACTCGGGTTGCCTCTGGTCGGGGTTGCCGAGCCCCAGGAACGACAGGGCGGCCGCGTCGATGATCGCCACCGCGAGCGAGAGGGTCGCCTGCACGATCACCGGGCCCAGCGAGTTGGGCAGCATGTGGCGGAACACGATCGCCCGTGGCCGGACGCCGAGCGACCGCGCCGCGAGCACGTGGTCGCTCGAGCGCTGGGCGAGCATCGACCCCCGGAGCAGGCGGGCGAAGACCGGCACCTGGATGACCGCGATCGCGACGATGAGCGTCCACTGGCTGGGCTGCCGCGCGAGGGAGGCGATCGTGAAGGCCAGCAGGAGCGACGGGATGGAGAGCATCACGTCGACGATGCGCATCACGAGGGAGTCGACCCAGCCACCGACCGCTCCGGCGATCGTGCCGAGCGTGAGGCCGCCGAGCAGCCCGAACAGCGTGGCGAAGACACCGACGACCAGCGTCTGGCGGCTGCCGACCAGGAGCCGGGAGAACAGGTCGCGCCCGCGGTCGTCGCCGCCGAGCAGGTGGCCGGCCTCCGGGCCCGGCACCGGGTTGGTCTGCGGGCGCACCTCGTCGATCAGCGGTCGCGCGGTGACGTCCCACGGCGCGATCCACGGTGAGATGACCGCGAGCACGACGAAGGCGATCGTGATGGCCGCCCCGATCAGGAAGACCGGGTTGCGGCGCAGTCGCTTCCAGGCGCTGCGGATCAGCGAGACGCCGGGCTCGTCGGCGACCACGCCGGCCGTGGCGAGGGCGTCGATCCGGTCCCGGCGCATCCGGCCGTAGCCGGGGCGGTCCGGCTTCTCAGTGGTGGGCTCGGTCATCGCACCTCACCTCGTCCTGATCCGGGGATCGATGATCGCGTAGGCGATGTCGACCAGCAGGTTGACCACGACGTAGATGACCGCCGCGGCGAGGATCAGCACCTGGAGCACCGGGTAGTCCTTGCGCTCGAAGGCGGTCGCGAGGGCGTCGCCGACGCCGCGGAACGAGAACACCTTCTCGGTGAGGATCGCCCCGGCCAGCAGGCCGCCGATCTGGAGCCCGATGGTGGTCACGACCGGCAGCATGGCGTTGCGCAGGACGTGGCGGGCACGGATGACCCCGGCGGTGAGGCCCTTGGCCTCCGCGGTCCGCACGTAGTCCTCGTCGAGCACGTCGAGGACCGAGGCCCGGGTGATCCGGAAGATCACGGCGAACGGGATCGTCGCCAGCGCGAGCGCGGGGAGGATCAGGTGCGTGAGCGCGTCCCAGGCGGCGTCCCACTCACGGGTGAGGATCCCGTCCAGGACGAACATCCCGGTGACGCGGGTGGCGTCGAGGCCGGTGCTCTGCCGCCCGGAGACCGGGAGCAGGTTCCACTCGACGGCGAAGAAGTACTTGAGCAGGAACGCGGTGAAGAAGACGGGCACCGCGACCCCGACGAGCGAGAAGATCACGGCACCGGTGTCCGTGACCGACCCGTGCCGGCGGGCGGCGACGTACCCCAGCGGGATGCCGAGCGCGATGGCCAGCACCATCGCGAAGAACGACAGCTCGATCGTGGCAGGCAGCCGGTCGAGGAAGACCTGGAAGGCGTCCTCGCCGGGGAGCACCTGGGTGGAGACGCCGAAGTTGCCCTGCACGGCCCGCTCGAGGAAGCGGAGGTACTGCACGTAGATCGGCTGGTCGAGGCCGAGCGCGGCCTCCAGCGCGGCACGGCGCTCGGGGGTCTGGCGCTCCCCCAGCATCGCCGACACCGGGCCGCCGGGCAGCGAGCGCAGCCAGGCGAAGACGAGCATCGACAGGACGAGGACGACCACGGCCATCTGCAGCAGTCGCCGTACGACGAAGCGGATCACGGGTTCTCCTCACACGCGCTTGCGCGGGTCCGGGGGCCGGCGGTCGGCCGGCCCCCGGACGTCGCAGACATCGATCGGGCAGCGGGTGTGGGCTACTGGCCGCCCTCGACGGTGACCGAGTCGAACTCCTCGGCGGTCAGCGGGCTCGGCACGACCCCGTCGACGCCGGGGCCGACGACGAGGGCCGGCGGCGAGTGGCTGATCGGCAGGCCGGGGAGGTAGTCCTCCATGATCTGCTGGTTGATCTCCTCGAACGCAGCCGCGCGCTCGTCCTCGTCGACGACCGCGTCGGCCGTCTTCAGGTCGTCGGCCAGCTGCTTGCCCCACGGCATGCCCTTGGTGCCGAAGTCGTTCTCCTTCAGGTTGCCGAAGAACGTCCCGATGAAGTTGTAGGGCGAGTCGTAGTCACCGGTCCACCCGAGGATGTAGGCGTCGTAGCGGCCGGCCGTCACGTTGTCGAGGTAGCCACCGTTCCACGACGCGGTCTTCACGTTGACCTTGACGCCGACGGCCTCGAGGTCGGTGCGCAGGGCCTCGAAGATCTTCTCCGGGTCCGGCATGTAGGGCCGGCTCACCTCGGTCGGGTAGGCGAAGGTGAGCTCCATGCCCTCGGCGCCGGCCTCGGCGAGCAGGCGCTTGGCCTCGTCGGGGTCGTAGGAGTACGGCTCCAGGCTGGTGTTGTAGCCGCTGACGGTGTCGGGCATGAACTGCGTCGCGACCGTCGCGCCCTCGGGCAGCTGGGTCTGGACGAGCTGGTCGCGGTTGAGCGCGTGGTAGAGCGCCTGCCGGACCTTCGGGTCCTTGAGCTGCTCGTTGGTGCCGTCGAGGTTGAAGCCGAGGTAGAGGATGTTGAACGCGTCGCGGATCTCGACGCTGTTGCCGTCGTCCTCGAGGCCCTGCCAGTCCACCGGGTTGGGCAGGTCGTAGCCGTTGATGCTGCCGGCCTCGAGCTCCTGGCGCCGGGTGCTCTCGTCGGGGATCACCCGGAACACGAGCTCGCTGACGCCGGCCTTCTCGCCGTAGTAGTCGTCGTTGCGATCGAGGGTGATCACACCGTTGGCCTCGTCGTAGTCACCGAAGGTGAACGGGCCGGTGCCGACGGGGTTGCTGGCGTAGTCGGGGAAGGCGAAGCCCTCGCCCTCGGCGGCGATGCCGTTGGCGTCGCCCTCCTCCATCGCGGTGGGCGACTGCATCGACAGCGACGCGAGCGAGAGCATCGTCGGGAACCCGGAGGTCGGGCCGCTGATCGAGATCGTGGCCTCGTAGTCGCCGGTGGCCTCGCAGCCCTGGTAGAGCGAGTTGGCGGCGTCGTTCTTGAACGAGCCCATCACGTAGCCCCAGTACTCACCGGCGGTCTGGCCGGCCTCGTTCTGGTCGAACATCCGCTCGAAGTTCGCGCACACCGCGTCCGCGTCGAAGTCCGTGCCGTCCTGGAACTTCACGTCGTCGCGCAGCGTGAAGGTCCACTCGGTGCCGTCGTCGTTCGGCGTCCACTCGGTCGCCAGCTCGGGCACGATCTCGGCGGTGCCGGGCTCGATGCCGACGAGGCCCTCGAAGATCTGGCGGGTGACCCGGAAGGTCTCGCCGTCGGTGGCGTAGAACGGGTCGAACATCTCGGGGGCGCCGGCCGCGCCGAAGACGAACGTGCCGTCGTCGCCGCCACCTCCCCCGCCCTCGTCGTCCCGCTGGCTCTCGGCGCAACCGGCGAGGGCTGCGGCCGCCATGAGGGTTGCCGTGAGTGCTGCGACGCTGCGTCTTGGTGTCATCGAGGGGCCTTTCCGAGGGGGTCCGTGATGCGCCCGGTGGGCGTTGGCGGACCACCCTAGACCCCGCCGGGTGTGTGACGGATCACACGCCTTCGGTGAGGCTCCTCAGCCCAGCCGTGTCCAGCCCGGCCAGCGTCTCGGCGAACACGCGCCGCTCACCCTCCAGGATCGGCACGTGGTTCGGCACGCAGAGCACCGTGCACCCGGCTGCCGCCGCCGACTTCGCGCCGACGTTGGAGTCCTCGATCGCCACGCAGTCGGCCGGGTCGAGGCCGAGCTCGGCGGCGGCGGTGAGGTACGGCTCGGGGTGCGGCTTGCCGAGCTCGACGCGGTCGCCGGTGACGACGGTGGCGAACGTGCCCTCCGGCAGGTGGGCGAGGATCGGCGTCACGAAGCGCTGCCACGACATGGTCACGAGCGCGCACGGGACGCCGTCGGCGTGGAGGTCGGTCAGCAGCTCGAGCGCGCCCGGGCGCCACGGCACGTCGTCCTGCACTCGCGTGACGACACCGTCGAGCAGCTCGTCGACGATCTGCTGCGGGGTGCGGTCGATGCCCATGTGCACCCGGATGTAGTCACCGGAGTCGAGCAGCGCGTTGCCCACGAGGTTCATCGCGTGCTCGTGCGACCAGGTGCCGCCGTACTTCTCGGCCATCGCGTACTCGGTGTCGATCCAGTACGGCTCGGTGTCGACGAGCGTGCCGTCCATGTCCCAGAGCACGGCCTTCACGTCTGTCAGTCCTCCGGGTCGTAGCCGAGGTTGGGCGAGAGCCACCGCTCCGCCTCGGCGAGGGTCCAGCCCTTGCGCTCGGCGTAGTCGGCGACCTGGTCGCGGGCCAGGCGACCGACGACGAAGTACTGCGACTGCGGGTGGGAGTAGTAGAAGCCGCTCACCGAGGCGCCCGGCCACATCGCCATCGACTCGGTGAGCTCGATCCCGGTGTGCTGCTTCACGTCCAGGAGCTCCCACAGGGTCTGCTTCTCGGTGTGCTCCGGGCACGCCGGGTAGCCGGGGGCCGGACGGATGCCGTCGTACTGCTCCTTGATGAGACCGACGTTGTCGAGGTCCTCGTCGGGTGCGTAGCCCCACAGGTCCTTGCGGACCACCTCGTGCAGGCGCTCGGCGAAGGCCTCGGCGAGCCGGTCGGCCAGGGACTCGAGCAGGATCGCGTTGTAGTCGTCGAGCTCGGCGCGGAACGCGGTCACCCGCTCGGTGACACCGTCGCCGGCCGTGACGGCGAAGCCGCCCACGTGGTCGCGCAGGCCGCTCTCCCGGGGCGCGACGAAGTCGGCCAGGGACCGGTTGGGTACGCCGTCGCGGTGCTGGCCCTGCTGGCGCAGGTGGTGCAGCGTGGCGTGCACCTCGCTCCGGTCGTCGCCGAGGTAGAGCTCGACGTCGTCACCGACGGACGCGGCCGGGAAGAACCCGACGACACCGTGGGCACGGATCCACTTCTCCTCGATCACCTTGTCGAGCATCGCCTGCGCGTCGTCGTAGAGCTTGCGGGCGGCAGGCCCGGAGGTCGGGTTGTTGAGGATGTCGGGGAACGAGCCCTTCATCTCCCAGGCGTTGAAGAACGGCTGCCAGTCGATGTAGGGGCGCAGCTCGGCGAGGTCGAAGTCGCGCAGGACCCGCACGCGCTCGCCACCGTCGGCGAGCATCCGCGGCGCGGGCGGCTGGTAGCCGGTCCAGTCGATCGAGGCCGCGTTGGCGCGCGCCTGCTCGAGCGTGGTCATCGGCCGGTCGTGCTTGGCCGCGTGGCGGGTGCGGAGGGAGTCGAAGTCGGCCTGCACGTCGGCCATCAGCTTCGTCCGACCGGTCTCGTGCAGCAGCGCCGCGGCCGTGGGCACCGAGCGCGAGGCGTCCTTCACCCAGACGACCGGGCCGTCGTACTTCGGGTCGACCTTCACCGCGGTGTGGGCGCGCGACGTGGTCGCCCCGCCGATGAGCAGCGGGATCTCCAGGCCCTGTCGCTGCATCTCCGTGGCGAAGTTGACCATCTCGTCGAGCGAGGGGGTGATCAGCCCGGACAGGCCGATGATGTCGGCGCCGACCTCGGTGGCGGTGTCGAGGATCTTCTGCGCCGGCACCATCACGCCGAGGTCGATCACCTCGTAGTTGTTGCACTGCAGCACCACGCCGACGATGTTCTTGCCGATGTCGTGGACGTCTCCCTTGACCGTCGCCATGACGATCGTGCCGTTGGTGTCCTTGGCGGTCGCCAGCTCGGGGTTGTCGAGCTTCTCCTGCTCGATGAACGGGATGAGGTAGGCCACGGCCTTCTTCATCACGCGTGCACTCTTGACCACCTGCGGCAGGAACATCTTGCCGGCACCGAACAGGTCGCCGACGACGTTCATGCCGTCCATCAGCGGGCCCTCGATGACCTCGATCGGGCGGCCGCCACGTGCGGCGATCTCCTGGCGCAGGATCTCGGTGTCGGACTCGACGTGCGCGTCGATGCCCTTCACCAGCGCATGGGTGATCCGCTCCCCGATCGGCAGCGAGCGCCACTCGTCCTCGGCGACCTCCTCGGCCTCGGCCGAGGAGTTGTGCGCCTCCGCGATCTCCAGCAGCCGCTCGGCCGCGTCGGGTCGGCGGTTGAGCACGACGTCCTCGATGCGTTCGCGCAGCTCGGGATCGACCTCGTCGTAGACGACGAGCGCCCCGGCGTTGACGATCCCCATCGTGAGGCCGGCCTGGATGGCGTGGAAGAGGAAGACCGCGTGGATCGCCTCCCGGACCGGGTTGTTGCCACGGAAGGAGAAGGAGACGTTGGAGATGCCGCCGCTGACCTTCGCGCCGGGGAGGTTCTCCTTGATCCAGCGGGTGGCCTCGATGAAGTCCTGGCCGTAGGTGGCGTGCTCCTCGATGCCCGTCGCGACCGCGAAGACGTTGGGGTCGAAGATGATGTCCTCGGGCGGGAAGCCGACCTCGTCGACGAGGATGCGGTAGGCGCGCTCGCAGATCGCCTTGCGGCGCTCGAGGTTGTCGGCCTGGCCGTCCTCGTCGAACGCCATCACCACCACCGCGGCGCCGTACTTGCGGCACAGGCGCGCGTGCTCGCGGAACGGCTCCTCCCCTCCTTCATGGAGATGGAGTTGACGATCGCCTTGCCCTGCACGCACTTGAGGCCGGCCTCGATGACCTCCCACTTGGAGGAGTCGACCATCACCGGGACACGGCTGATGTCGGGCTCGGCCGCGATCAGCTTGAGGAAGCGGTCCATCGCGGCGACGCCGTCGATCATGCCCTCGTCCATGTTGACGTCGATGACCTGCGCCCCGGCCTCGACCTGCTGCGCGGCCACCGCCAGGGCGGCGTCGTAGTCGCCGTCCTTGATCAGCTTGCGGAAGCGGGCCGAACCGGTGATGTTGGTGCGCTCGCCGACGTTGACGAAGAGGCTCTCCTCGGTGATCGTCAGCGGCTCGAGGCCGGAGAGACGCATGACCGGCTGGTGCGGGACGGGCTCGCGGCGGGTCTTGCCCTCCACGGCCTGGGCGATCGCCTCGATGTGGTCGGGCGTGGTGCCGCAGCAGCCGCCGACGAAGTTGAGGAAGCCGGCCTCCGCGAACTCGGCGAGGACCGCGGCCGTCTGGTCGGGGGTCTCGTCGTACTCACCGAAGGCGTTGGGCAGTCCGGCGTTGGGGTAGACGCTGACGAACGAGTCGGCGAGGCGGGACAGCTCGGCGACGTAGGGGCGCATGTCGCGGGCACCCAGCGCGCAGTTGAGGCCGACCGCCAGCGGACGCGCGTGGCGCACGGAGTCCCAGAACGCCTCGGTGACCTGGCCCGACAGCGTGCGACCGGAGGCGTCGGTGATCGTGCCGGAGATGATCACCGGCCAGCGGCGCTCCTGCTCCTCGAACAGCGTCTCGACCGCGAAGATCGCGGCCTTGGCGTTGAGGGTGTCGAAGATCGTCTCGACCATCAGCAGGTCGGCGCCGCCGTCGACGAGGCCGCGGGCTGCGACGAGGTAGGCCTCGGCGAGCTGGTCGAAGGAGACGTTGCGCGCGCCGGGGTCGTTGACGTCGGGCGAGATCGACGCGGTGCGCGTGGTCGGGCCGAGCGCGCCCGCGACCCAGCGGGGCCGGTCGTCGGTGGCGACGGCGTCGGCGGCCGCGCGGGCGAGCCGGGCCGCCTCGTAGTTGAGCTCGTAGGCCAGCTCCTCGAGCCCGTAGTCGGCGAGGGAGACCGCGTTGGCGTTGAAGGTGTTGGTCTCGATCACGTCGGCGCCCGCGCGGAGGTACTCCTCGTGGATGGTCCGGATGATCTGCGGCTGCGTGATCGTCAGCAGGTCGTTGTTGCCGACCAGGTCGCTCGGGTGGTCGGCGAAGCGCTCGCCGCGGTAGCCCGCCTCGTCCGGGCGGTCGCGCTGGATCGCCGTGCCCATCGCGCCGTCCAGCACCATGATCCGCTCGCTCAGGATCGACGTCAGTGCGTCGGTGGCGTCCGGGCGGTGCTGCGGGTTCACGATGTGACCTTCCTCGATGCCGAGCGCGGCGCACGCGGCGTACGCACCAAGCCTAGGAACATGTGTCCGGCACGCGGACCTGGTTCCCACATGGTGGCACCCACCGACACCGGCACGAAATCATCACGACCGGGTCACGACGGCCCAAACAGCCGGCCTCGCTGGAGGCACGTCCTAGGCTGGGCGGGTGATCGAGTTCGACGACGTGCAGGACCTCGTCTCCCCCGTGGTGATCGCAGCCTTCGAGGGCTGGAACGACGCAGCCGACGCGGCCTCGGGCCTGGTCGACCACCTCATCGAGCAGTGGAACGCCGAGATCATCGGCGCGGTCGACCCCGAGGAGTTCTACGACTTCCAGGTCAACCGGCCCGTCATCGCCACCGACGTCAACGGCCATCGCCGGCTCACCTGGCCGACCACCCGGATCGCGGTCGCGCGCCCGGTCGGGCTCGACCGCGACGTCATCCTCGTGCGGGGCATCGAGCCGAACATGAAGTGGCGCCAGTTCTGCGCCGAGCTGCTCGCCGCCTGCGACGACCTCGGCGCGGAGCTCGTCGTCACGCTGGGCGCGCTGCTCGCCGACAGCCCCCACACCCGGCCGATCCCGGTCACCGGCACCGCGTCCGAGCCCGAGCTGGTCGACCGACTCGACCTCGAGCAGTCCACCTACGAGGGGCCGACCGGGATCGTCGGCGTCTTCGGCGACGCCTGCGCGCAGCTCGACATCCCGTCGGTGTCCTACTGGGCCGCGGTCCCCCACTACGTCGCCCAGCCGCCGTGCCCCAAGGCCACCCTCGCCCTGCTCGGCCAGCTCGAGGAGCTGCTCGAGACCCCGATGCCGCTCGGCGACCTCGTCGAGGACGCCAAGGCGTGGGAGCGCGGCGTCGACGAGCTCGCCGCGGAGGACGAGGACGTCGCCGACTACGTCCGGGCGCTCGAGGAGACCCGCGACACCGCCGACCTCCCCGAGGCCTCCGGCGAGGCGATCGCGCGCGAGTTCGAGCGCTACCTCAAGCGCCGCGACACCGACTGACCGCTCGTCGCGCTCGTCGCGCTCGCCCGAGCGGTGAGTGAGCCACATCGCCGCTGCCCGGAACGTGGTCCACGCACCGCCCGCGGGTGTGTCTCACGACGACACGCCCCTCCGCGGTGTCCCAGCCACGTCCCGAGGCCTCCGGACGTGGCTCACTCACCGCTCGACGGCGTGCGTACGCCGTCAGAGCGACAGGCCGAGCGCGGCGTCGAGCAGGCGGTGGACGGTGGCGGCCGCCTCGGGGTCCGAGGTGTCGGCGAGCCCGGTCGTGCCGAGGGTGGCCTCGACCCACGCCTGGACCGCAGCCACCGCGGTCGGGGCGTCCAGGTCGTCGGCGAGGGCGTCGAGCACGGCCGTCACGACCGGCTCGGCCTCGGCGCCCGCGCCGAGTGCGAGGGCGCGGCGCCAGGTGGCGAGCGTGTCGACGGCGTCCCAGAGCTGGTCGTCGGTCCACTCCCAGTCGCTGCGGTAGTGGTGGCGCAGGAGCACGAGGCGGATCGCCATCGGGTCGACCTCGCTCAGGCGCAGGGCCGAGACGAAGACGAGGTTGCCGCGCGACTTCGACATCTTCGCGCCGTCGTAGGCCACCATCCCGGCGTGCGCGTAGGTGCGCGCGAACGTCTCGCCGGGGTGGGCGACCTGGCCGTGGCCGGCCGACATCTCGTGGTGCGGGAAGACCAGGTCGCTGCCGCCGCCCTGGACGTCGAACGACGTGCCGAGGTGGTCGAGGGCGATCGCCGTGCACTCGATGTGCCAGCCGGGCCGACCGGGACCGAAGGGGCTGTCCCAGGCCGGCTCGCCGGGGCGCTCGGCCCGCCAGAGCAGGCAGTCGAGCGGGTCGCGCTTGCCCTCGCGGTCGGGGTCGCCACCGCGGTCGGGGAAGATCTCGAGCATCGCCTCGCGGCTGAGCCCCGACTCCGAGCCGAAGCGCTCGTCGGCGGTGACGGAGAAGTAGAGGTCGTCGTCGACCCGGTAGACCGCACCGGCCTCGTCGAGGCGCTGGATCAGGGCGATCACCTGCGGGATCGACTCCACGGCGCCGATGTAGTGCGCCGGCGGCAGGACGCGGAGCGCCTCCATGTCCTCGCGGAAGAGCTGGGTCTCGCGCTCGGCCAGCTCCACCCAGTCGACCTTGACCTTCGCCGCGCGCTCGAGCAGGGGGTCGTCGACGTCGGTCACGTTCTGGACGTAGGTCACCTCGTGGCCCGCGTTGAGCCACGCGCGGTGCAGCAGGTCGAAGCCGACGTAGGTCGCGGCGTGGCCCATGTGGGTCGCGTCGTAGGGCGTGATCCCGCAGACGTACATCCGGGCCGGCCCCTCCGGCGAGGTCTCGACGACCGACCCGGTCGCGGTGTCGTGGAGACGTACGGCGGGCCCGGTGACGGGCAGCTGGGGGACGTCGGGGGCGGACCAGGCTCGCATGTGGCGCAGCCTATCGGCCGGGCTCCAAGGCCCGACGCCACGGCCGGTCCGCGCGGTCGACTCGTTCCTCGGCGGCGACTGCCGGTCTCAGAAGGGCGGCCAGGGGATGACGGGATACCGCGACGACGCAGGGGCCGGGAAGGTGCCGCGTGACAGGAGCCGGGACAGGCGCTTCACCGTCACCTCGACCTCCTCCTGCGTGAGCGCGGCCGCCAGCCTCGCGCCGAGGTCGCCGGCGAGCGCCGACGAGAGCCGGCGGAGTCCCTCGGTCTCCGCCTCGGAGATCGGCTCGCCCACGAAGCCCCAGAGGACCGTGCGGAGCTTGTGCTCGACGTTGAAGGTCAGGCCGTGGTCGACACCGTGCCGGTGGCCGTCGGCCATCGGCAGGACGTGCCCGCCCTTGCGGTCGGCGTTGTTGACGACGGCGTCGAAGAGCGCCATCCGGCGCATGGGCTCGGAGTCCTCGTGCACGAGCGACACCGGCTGGTCGTGGGCGTCCAGGCCGTCGAAGACGTGCCGGAAGCCGCTCGGCACCCGGCCCTCCTCGACGATGTCCACGGGCGACTTGTCGTCGACCTCGTCGCGCCACAGCTGCACCATCCCCGGGCCGTGCGGCCCGTCGCCCAGCACCGTCGGCGGGACGACGTCCCAGCCCAGCGCCTGCGAGACGGCGTACGCCGACACCTCGCGCGCCGCGAGCGTCCCGTCGGGGAAGTCCCACAGGGGCTTCTCGCCCGCGATCGGCTTGTAGACGACCCGCACTCCCCCGAGCTCTCCGACGAAGGTGGCGTTGGACGCGGGCAGGACGCGCCCGTGCAGCTCGAGCTCGCCGGTCGGGAAGCCGTCCGGCAGCTCGCCGGACAGGGTGGGGTCAGGGATCACGACGCCGGAAGCCGTTGGCCCGGACGCAGAGGTGGCCGGCGGGGTCGATCGGCTCGCCGCAGAACGGGCAGTCGGGCCGCCCGGCCCCGATCACCGAGCGCGACCGCTCGACGAACGAGCGCGCCGCGGCGGCGGTGATCCGCACGAGGAAGATCTCCTCCGGGTCCGGCTCGAGCAGGTCCTCGAGGTCCTCCTGGAGCTGCTCGGGCGAGACGACCGCGGCCTCGGTGAACGGGAAGACCTCGATCACGACCCGCTCGTCCGGGCCGTCCCACGACAAGGTCATGGTGCCGGCGCGGAACTCCTCCTCGATCGGCTGCTCCAGCGGCTGGCTGTCGACGAGGTCGCGCGGCGCGATCGCCGGGATCAGCAGGTCGTCGCCGGCCGCGCGCATGATCTCGTCGAGCAGCTCGTCGATCCGCTCGGCGAGCGCCTCGACCTGCTGCTTCTCCAGGGAGACGCTCACGATCCGCGCGCCCTCGCGGGCCTGCAGGAAGAACGTGCGCTGGCCGGGTTCGCCGACGGTGCCCGCGACGAAGCGCTCGGGTGGGTCGAAACGGTGCACGACTGGCATGTCGTTCAGCCTAGGACGTGGCCGTCTGCGGCCCGGCGCCGCCACCGACCGCAGCGTCGGTGGAGGCACGCCTCGACCGGGACTTCTTCTTCGGTGGGGTCAGCCAGGTGAGGTCGCCCGCATGGGTGTTGGTGCCGACCACGAAGGGGCGTGACTCGGTGTAGCGGATGATCGAGACCGACGCCGGGTCGACGTGGATGCGCTGGAAGAGGTCGAGGTGCGTGCCGAGGGCGTCCGCGAGGATCGACTTGATCAGGTCGCCGTGGCTGACTGCGAGCCACACGGCGTCGTCCCCGTGCTCGGAGGCCACCCGCGCGTCGTGGCGGCGTACGGCGGCCACCGCCCGGTCCTGCATGGCCCGCATCGACTCGCCCCCCGGGAAGGTCGCCGCCGACGGCTGGGTCTGGACGGTCTTCCAGAGCTTCTCCTTGGCGAGCTCCTTGATCGGCCGGCCCTGCCACTCGCCGTAGTCGCACTCGGACAGCTGCTTCTCGACGCTCGCGCGCAGCATCCCGGGCTGGCGCGAGGTGATCTCCTTCGCGGTCTCCCGGCAGCGCTCCAGCGGACTGGTGACGGCCGCCGCGAGGCGTACGCCCGCGAGCCGATCGCCGACCGCGACCGCCTGCTTCACGCCGGTCTCGTCGAGGTGCACGCCCGGCGTGCGGCCCGCGAGGACACCGGCCGTGTTGGCGGACGAGCGGCCGTGTCGCACGAGGATCAGGGTTGCCATACGGGGCAGGCTAGTGGGACTAGCCTGAGCCCGTGATCGTCGACAACGCGCTCTACCACGACGGCAGGCGTGTCGCCCTCGGTGACGGCGACGACCAGAGCCTCGGCTCGGCGCGGGTCCCGTGCGACCCGGGCGACTTCCAGTGGATCGGCATCCACGACCCGACGCCCGACGAGCTCGACCTCATCGCGCGGACCTTCGACCTGCACCCGCTCGCTGTCGAGGACGCCGGGGACAAGCACCAGCGCCCCAAGCTCGAGCGCTACGACGACACGTTGTTCCTGGTCCTGAAGACGCTCTGGTACGTCGACGAGCACGACGCCGTGGAGACCGGCGAGATCAACATGTTCGTCGGCCGCGACTTCGTGGTCACCGTCCGGCACGGCAAGGGCATCGACCTGTCCACGGCACGCAAGGACCTCGAGGAGCGCGCCCAGGTGCTGGAGCACGGGCCGATGGCGGTGCTCTATGCGATCTGCGACCGCGTCGTCGACGAGTACGAGAAGGTCGGCGCCGCGCTCGAGGAGGACGTCGACGAGGTCGAGGAGTCGGTCTTCTCCCCCGCCCGCACCGACGACTCCACCCGCATCTACGTCCTCAAGCGCGAGATCGCGGAGGTACGACGCGCGGTGCTGCCGCTGCGCGAGCCGATGCGCAAGTTCGCGATGGGCGTGCACCCGAGCATCTCCAGCGAGACCGCGACCTACTTCCGCGACGTCGCCGACCACCTCCAGCGCGTCGCCGAGGTCATCGACAACCTCGACAACCTGCTGTCGACGGCCTTCGACGCGCACCTCGCCCGGATCTCGGTGCAGCAGAACGAGGACATGCGCAAGATCTCGGCCGGCGCGGCGCTGGTCGTCGTACCCACGCTCGTGGCCGGGATCTACGGCATGAACTTCGACTACATGCCCGAGCTCCACTGGCGCCTCGGCTACCCGTTCTCGCTGCTGCTGATGGGCGGCATGGTCACCGCGCTCTTCGTCTGGTTCAAGAAGTCCGGCTGGTTGTGACGCAGGAGTCCCGGGTCGCTCCGTCTGCGTGGCGGGTGGTCTGGTGGTTCGGCTTCGTCAGCCTGGCCGCCGACATGGTCTACGAGGGCGCGCGCTCGGTCTACGGCCCGGTGCTCGCCGCCCTCGGTGCGTCGGCGGTGGTCGTCGGCCTGGTCACCGGTGCCGGCGAGGCGGTCGCGCTCGTGCTCCGGCTGGCGTTCGGCCCGATCGCCGACCGGACCGGCCGCTACTGGTCGCTCACCATCCTCGGATACGGACTCACCGCCGTCTGCGTGCCGCTGCTCTGGCTGGCGCCTCGCCTGGGTGCTGCGGGGCTCGCCTTCGCCGCGACGATGATCCTGCTCGAGAGGCTCGGCAAGGCCATCCGGTCGCCGTCGAAGTCCGCCCTCCTCGCCCACGTCGCGACGGCGGTCGGTCGTGGTCGCGGCTTCGGCGTCCACAAGGCGCTCGACCAGGTGGGAGCCTTCGCCGGGCCGCTCCTGGTCGCGGCCGTCGTCGCCGCTTCGTCCCTCTGGGCCGGCATGGCGGTGCTCGCGGTGCCCGGCGTCGTCGCGATGGTGCTGCTGTTCACGCTGCGCGCCCGCGTCCCCGACCCGGGGGTGTACGACGACCCGCCCGCGCCGGCGACCAGCCCGGCGCCCGACGAGGAGCGCCGTGGCTGGTGGGCCGAGGCGGTCGGGGCCGGGCTGTCCGGCGAGTTCTTCCGCTACGCCGTCGCGGCATCGCTCACCACGGGCGGGCTGGTGACGTTCGGGATCATCGGCTACCACCTGACCGTCGACGGGCTGGTGCCCGTCGCGGCGGTCCCGGTCGTCTACGCCGCCGCGATGGCCGTCGAGGCGGTGGCAGCGCTGGTCGTCGGCACCGTCTACGACCGCACCGGGACCCGCGTGTTGCTGGTCGTGCCGGTCCTCGTGGCGCTGGTGCCGGCGCTCGCACTGGGCTCAGCCCTGTGGTCGGTCCTCGCCGGCGTCGTGGCGTGGGGCTTCGCGCAGGGCGTGCAGGACTCCACGATCAAGGCCGTCGTGGCCGACCTCGTCGAGGCGCCGCGGCGGGCGACGGCCTACGGCGTCTTCGCCGGCATCCAGGGCGCGCTCGCGATCGTCGGAGGCGTGGCGGCCGGCTGGCTCTACGAGCGGTCGCTGGTGGCGCTCGTGGTCGTGGTCGCGCTCACGCAGGTCGTCGCGCTGGTGCTGCTGCTGGCGACCTTCAGGGGTTCAGCACGCCGACGCCGAGCAGGATGAGGACGCCTGCGCCCAGCAGGATCCGGTAGACCACGAACGGCGTGTACGAGCGCGTGCTGACGTAGCGCAGCAACCAGGCGATGGCGGCGTACCCCACCACGAACGAGACCACCGTGCCGACGATCGTCGGGCCCCAGCCGAAGTCGTTGTGGCCGTTCGGGATGTCCTTGAGCTCGAAGATCCCGGCCCCGACGACGGCGGGGATCGCCAGCAGGAAGGCGAACCGGGTCGCCGCCTCGCGATCGAAGCCGAGGAGGCGTCCCATCGAGATCGTCGCACCGGAGCGCGAGACGCCCGGGATGAGCGCCATCGCCTGGGCGACGCCCATCAGCACCGCGTCCTTGAGGGTGATCTTCTTGATCGTCCGGTCCGTGCGGCCCACGCGGTCGGCGATGCCGAGCACGATGCCGAGCACGATCAGCGTGCAACCGACGATCCAGAGGTTGCGGAAGTCGCGCTCGATGACGTCCTTGAGCAGGACGCCCAGCACCACGATCGGCAGCGAGCCGATGATGACGTACCAGCCCATCCGGGCGTCCAGCGTGCCGCGGTGCTCGGCCCGGAAGAGCGAGCGCACCCAGGCGTTGCCGATGCGCCAGATGTCCTTGCGGAAGTAGATGAGGACCGCCAGCTCGGTGCCGATCTGGATGACCGCGGTGAACGCGGCTCCCGGGTCGCCCCAGCCGAAGAGCTCGGGGAAGATCCGCAGGTGGGCGCTGCTCGAGATCGGGAGGAACTCGGTCAGGCCCTGGATGATGCCCAGGACCACGGCCTTGAGGAGATCGGTCACGAGGCGTGAGCCTAATGGCGCGTCCCTGCAACGAACCTGACGGGCGCGTGGCTAGTCTCGCCTGCATGCAGCAGCGTTCCCTCGGCGCCACCGGGCTCAAGGTCTCCCGGCTCGGACTCGGCACGATGACCTGGGGCCGCGACACCGACGAGCACGAGGCGCGCGACCAGCTCGTCGCGTTCACCGAGGCCGGCGGCACGCTCCTCGACACCGCGGCCGGCTACGGCGACGGGGCGAGCGAGGAGCTGATCGGTTCGCTCCTCGGCGACGTCGTCAGCCGCGACGAGGTGGTCCTCGCCACCAAGGCCGGCATCTCGCGTCGCACCGGCGAGCGGGTCACCAACACCTCGCGCGGCAACCTGCTCGCCACCCTCGACGCGTCCTTGAAGCGGCTCGGCGTGGACCACGTCGACCTGTGGCAGGTGCACGTCTGGACCGACGAGACGCCGGTCGAGGAGACGCTCCACGCGCTCGACCTCGCCGTGTCGTCCGGCCGGGCGTCCTACGTCGGAGTCTCCAACTACACCGGGTGGCAGACCGCGCAGGCCGCCACCTGGCAGCGCGCCGTCCCGGGCCGGGTGCCGCTCGCCTCGACGCAGGTCGAGTACTCGCTGCTCAACCGCAACGTCGAGCACGAGGTCGTCCCGGCCGCGCAGGCGCTCGGCCTCGGCGTGCTGCCGTGGTCGCCCCTGGGTCGCGGCGTCCTCACCGGCAAGTACCGCACCGGCACGCCGTCCGACTCGCGCGCCGCGACCGAGCACTTCGGGCGCTTCGTCGGCGTCTACCTCGACGACCGGGGCCGCGGCATCGTGGAGGCCGTCGCCCGCGCCGCCGACGGCCTCGGCTGGTCGCCGCTCGAGGTGTCGCTGGTCTGGGTGCGCGACCGGCCCGGGGTGACCGCCCCGATCGTCGGCGCGCGCACCGCCGCCCAGCTCGACGGGGCCCTCGGCGTCGAGGACCTCACGCTCCCCGTCGAGATCCTCGACGCCCTCGACGACGTCTCCGCGGAATAGGACCGCGCCGACGCCCGTTCCGCCCTCACTTGTCCCCCGAGCAGTCAGGAGAGCAGATGGCCCGCATCCAGCGTCGCCCGCCCGGCCGAGGCATCGAGTGGGAGTTCGAGACCCTCGTCCTGGACCGCGACCTCTCCCGCAACGTGGTCACGCGCATGCTCGTCGAGCGCGCGGAGCACGGCGGCTGGGAGCTCGACCGGCTCCGCATCGGCAACGACGGCAAGCGACGCGTGGTGCTGCGGCGCAAGATCATCCGGCAGCGGCTGACCCTCTTCGCCAGCTGACGTCCCCGCCGCCGCTCGGCCGTGAGTCTCTCGGAGACTCATGGCGGAGGTCGGGACTCGATCCTCGCGCTACCGAACGGTACGGGTGTCCCGGGGCCCCGATCGCAGCCGTACTGTTCGGTAGCGGCGGACCCGCGCCCGGAACCAGGGAGCTACCAGCCCGAGGTGCCCGGGGCGCCCTTGAACGGACCGGTCACGCGCGAGGTGATCCAGCCGCCGTAGAAGTTGCCCGGCTGCGGCACCACGACCTCGTCGTCGACCGTGCACCGGTCCACGCGACCCGGGTAGAGCGCGACGTGGTCGAGCAGCACCTCGAAGCCCTTCGACGGCGTCGGGTAGGTCCACGCGATCGAGGCCAGCACCTCGTCGCGGACCACGAGGTCGAAGTAGGCCGCCTGACCCTTCCACTCGCACCACGACGCACCGCGACCCGGCCGCAGCACGCCGTCGGAGAACGACGACAGCGGGAGGTAGTACGTCGGCGGGTGGCTCGTCTCGAGCACGCGCAGGCTGCTCGTCGTGTCGGCGACGACGAGACCGCCGTGGGTCACGACGACGTGCTCGCTGCTCGGGTCGATCGCAGGTGGACGCGGGTAGTCCCAGACGGACTCGGTCATGGCTACAACCTACGGAGCCACACCTAGGGGCTCACGCGGTGCTCACGCCGAGGCGGCCTCGGCCGTGGCCTTGAGCTCACGCACCATCGCGTCGGGGTCGTCGGCGGAGTAGACCGCCGAGCCCGCGACGAAGACGTCGGCACCTGCCTCGGCGCACCGCTCGATGGTCTCGAGCGACACCCCGCCGTCCACCTGGAGCCAGGTCTCGACGCCGTGCTTGCGCATCAGCTCGCGGGCAGTGCGGATCTTCGGCAGGCACAGGTCGAGGAACTTCTGGCCCCCGAAGCCCGGCTCGACGGTCATGATCAGGAGCATGTCGAGCTCGGGCAGGAGCGCCTCGTAGGGCTCGATCGGCGTCGCCGGCTTCAGCGCCATGGAGGCCCGCGACCCCTGGGCCCGGATCTCGCGCGCGAGCCGGACCGGCGCCTTGGCGGCCTCGGCGTGGAACGTCACCGACCCGCAACCGGCCTCGGCGTAGGCGGGCGCCCAGCGGTCGGCGTCCTCGATCATCAGGTGCACGTCGATCGGCTGCGAGGCGTGCTTGCTCAGCGCCTCGATCACCGGCAGGCCGAGCGTCAGGTTGGGCACGAAGTGGTTGTCCATCACGTCGACGTGCACCCAGTCGGCACTGGGGATCCGGGCGACCTCGTCGGCGAGGCGCGACAGGTCGGCGTTGAGGATGCTCGGCGTGATCTGGATGCCCACGGCACGATCCTAGGGAGTCGGCTCCGCGTCCATCCGGGCGGCTCGACTCGCAGCCGGTACGACGACGTGGAGGGCGTTGCGCTCGACCTCGAACGTCGCGGGCGTGCGGGCGGCGATCTCGCCGTCGAGGTTCACGT
This sequence comes from Nocardioides exalbidus, assembly GCF_900105585.1. Classification (NCBI taxonomy): domain Bacteria; kingdom Bacillati; phylum Actinomycetota; class Actinomycetes; order Propionibacteriales; family Nocardioidaceae; genus Nocardioides; species Nocardioides exalbidus. The sequence continues at coordinate 3,677,565 of NZ_FNRT01000002.1, read as the reverse complement.
CCAGCGGCTCGTCGGTGACGATCCGGATGCGGCGTGCCGTGAGGTGGTGGACGCGCTCGTGCTCGACGAGCTGTCCGGTGCGCAGCAGCCGCGCGACGGACAGGTGGTCGCGCAACCGGCCCTGCTCGACGGCGTACACGTCGAGGAGGTGGTCGTCGATCGAGGCGTTCGGGGCCACGGTGAGGCCGCCGCCGTAGTGCCTGCCGTTGCCGACGGCGACCTGCATGAGGTCGCGCAGCTCGAGGACGGTCCCGTCGTCGAGCTCGAGCCGCGCGGCGAACGGTCGGTGCGAGCGGTACGCCGCCAGGGTGGCGGCCGGGTAGGCGAAGCGCCCGAACCGTCGCTTGAGCCCCGGCGTGAGTCGCTGGGTCACCGCGACGGACAGGCCGACCGACGCGACGTTGAGGTAGGCGCGACCGTCGACGGTGCCGAGGTCGACGTCGACGACCTTGCCGGTGGTCAGGGTCGCGACGGCCTGCTCGAGCACGGACGGGATCTCGAGCGTGCGGGCGAAGTCGTTGGCCGTGCCGAGCGGCAGCACGCCCAGCGTGGTCCGGGTGCGACTGACGAGTCCGGCGGCGCACGCGATGGTGCCGTCACCGCCGCCGACCACCAGCAGGTCGGGCTCGTCGGCGACCGCCACCTGGAGTGCGTCCATCAGCTCCCCGCCGCCGTGCGCCGGCCGGACACGGACGTCGTCGGACACCGACCGGAGGGCGGCCTCGACCAGCGGCAGGGCGCGGAGGCCGGTCCGGGACGCGGTGTTGACGACGACGGAGACCCGGTCGCTGCGGGGCTGGGTGGGACAGGCGTTCGTCATGACGCGACGCTACGGAGCGTGCGTGAGAGTCGCGTGAGGACCACCTGTGGGGAGCCTGTGCGCTACCCGTCCTCGGGCTCGGGGGGTGCCTCCGCACCTTCGTCGTCGTCGCGGTCGGCCCACTCCAGCAGCGGGGCGATGTCGAACGGGTGCCCGTCGATGTCGGCGTGCAGGTCACCGATCTCGGCGAACCGCCCGGGCATGGTGGCGATCGTGAAGTCGTCGGGCTCGCACCCGTCGACCTCGTCCCACCGGATCGGCGCGGAGACCCGGGCGGTGGGCACGCCGCGCACCGAGTAGGCTGCCGCGATCGTGTGGTCGCGCGCGTTCTGGTTGTAGTCCACGAACAGCTGGGCGGGATCGCGGTCCTTGCGCCACCACGCGGTCGTCACCTCTCCCCCGGCCCGGCGCTCGACCTCGCGCGCGAACGCCAGCGCCCCGCGTCGTACGTCCTGGAAGCCGTGGTCGGGCGGGATCCGCACGTAGATGTGCAGGCCCGAGCCGCCGCTGGTCTTCGGGAAGCCGGTGGCTCCGAGCTCGTCGAGCACCTCGTGGGCGACGTGCGCGACGCGCTGCACGGTCTCCCAGCCGCACTCCGGGCCGGGGTCGAGGTCGATGCGCCACTCGTCGGGCTTCTCGGTGTCGGCACGACGGCTGTTCCACGGGTGGAACTCGACGGTCGACATCTGGACGGCCCAGATGACGCTGCCCAGCTCGGTCACGCAGAGCTCGTCGGCCGTCCGCTTCCAGCGCGGGAAGAACAGCTGGACGGTCTCGACCCAGTCGGGCGCGCCGGACGGGAGCCGCTTCTGGTGGACCTTGTCGCCGGCGAGGCCCTTCGGGAAGCGGTGCAGCATGCACGGCCGCTCGAGGAGCGCGTTGACGATGCCGTCGCCGACGGCGAGGTAGTACTCGACCAGGTCGAGCTTGGTGGCGCCGCTGTCCGGGAAGTAGACGCGGTCGGGGTTGGTGACCTTGACGACGCGGTCGTCGACCTCGATCTCGACGAAGGGGGAAGCCACTCCCGCAGCCTACGGGCTACTTCTTGTCGGGTGCCTCGGACGGCACGGGCTCGGCAACCGTCACCGTGACCGTGTCCGACCAGCCCTCGTCGGCGTACTGGGACTGCGGGCGGTGCCAGCGGAACTCCGTGGTCTCCGAGACGGGTACGACGACCCGCGCCAGGCCGTCGGCACCGGCCAGCTGCGGTCCGCCGACCGGCGTCCACGCGCCGTTGCCGGTGCGGGACTCGAGGACGAGCGGGTCGCCGGTGACGCGGCCGCTGCCGTCGGCCACCCGGCCGGTGAGCGTGACGTCGTCGCCTGCCGCGACCTGCTTGGCCGGGGTGCTGATCGCGGTCGTGAGCGACAGGCCCTCGAAGTCGAAGGTCGAGCCGCCCGCACGGACGGCGTCCAGGTTGAACGGACGAGCGTCGCAGCCGAAGCCGGTGACCACGAACCCGGCACCGTCGCCGTGCTCGGCGGCGAAGTCGGCGGGAGTGGCCGAGCCGGCCGCGGAGACCTGCCGGCGGCTGCCGAGGTCGACGAGGGACCAGTCGTAGGTGAGCGAGGCGCTGGACACCTGCGTCCAGCCTCCCGCCGGGGCGGTGACGGGAGCGCGGCCCGCCCAGGCGGTGCCCGCGGGGCTGTCGGACGTGATCGCGACGACGTAGGACACGCCCTGGCTGCCGGCAGTGGCGGCGACCGAGAGCGACGCGTCGACGCCGGCGAGCGAGGTGAAGCTCGAGTAGGGACCGGAGGCGCTGCCGCCACCGGTCGGCACGATGCCGAGCGAGCGGCGGCCGAGCGGTGCGGAGTAGGGGCCGAGGTTGATCCGCGACTGCGGCGCCGCGCCGGCGGTGAAGACGCCGTCGCAGCCGACGTAGGTCAGGAACGTGTCGGAGTCGCCGGTCGTCGGTCCGGCGAGGGTCCGCGTGTCGGCGTGGGCAGGCGCGACGCTCATCGCACCCAGCGCCGCACCCGTCGCGACGATCCCGAGAATGTTCCGCAGCTGCATCAAGAGTCCTGCTCCCCGTACGCTCTCGCATCCCTCCGATGCGACGCGCTCACCCCATCATGCTCGACTACCCCACGGTTGTGAACACGCGGCCCGGAGATGACCAATTCTTCGTATTCGGGTGAACAGCCCCGTGACGCGTGCCGATCGGCTCCGTCGGTGGTGGTGGCTACGGTGGCGCCATGCCGCTGAGGGGTGACGACTTCCCGCGCCACCCGGTGCGTCGCGCGGAGGCTCGCGCGAGCCACGGGCTGAGCCCGGACGCCTATCCCGCCTCCATCCCGGCGGTCGCCCAGGTCCTCGCCGACGGGCTCGACCTCGAGCCGGGGGTGACGTTCCTCGTCGGTGAGAACGGGTCGGGCAAGTCGACGATCGTCGAGGCGGTCGCGACCGCCTTCGGGTTGTCGCCCGAGGGCGGCAGCACCCACAGCATGCACTCGACCCGACCGACGGAGTCGTCGCTCGGCGACGCCCTGCAGCTGGTGCGCGGGGCGGGTGCGAGCAAGTGGGGCTTCTTCCTGCGCGCCGAGACCATGCACGGCTGGTACTCCTACATCGAGGACAACCCGAGGACCTCCGGCGACCCGGACGTCGCCTTCCACACGCTGAGCCACGGCGAGTCCTTCCTCGCCGTGCTCGAGTCGCGCTTCACCGGCAAGGGGTTCTTCTGCCTCGACGAGCCCGAGGCCGCGCTGTCGTTCTCGTCCACGCTCGGCCTGATCTCGACCCTCCAGCGCGTGGTCGCCCGCAAGGGCCAGGTCCTCTGCGCGACCCACTCCCCCGTGCTCGCCGCGATGCCGGGCGCACGGATCCTCGAGGCCGGACCGTGGGGACTGCGCGAGACGACGTGGGCCGAGCTCGACCTCGTCGACCACTGGCGGCGCTACCTCGCCGAGCCCTGGTCCTACCTGCGGCACCTGCAGGACGACTGAGCGACGCCGTCCTCGCACGCGGCCTCACACGAGGGCCTCACACAGGGCCTCACACGAGGGCCCGGCGGCGCAGGGTCGCCGCGAACATCGCGTCCGTGCCGTCACGGTGCGGCCACAGCTGGAACCGGTCGACCTCGACGGTGTCGTCGCGGCTCGCCACGACCGCGTCCACCACCGCGGCCGTCTCGGCCAGCACCGGCGAGCAGGTCGCGTAGACCACGATGCCGCCCGGCCGGACCGACTCCAGGGCCGCGTCGAGCAGTGCCCGCTGGAGGACGGTGAGCACGTCCAGGTCCTGGGGCGTACGACGCCAGCGCGACTCCGGCCGACGTCGGAGCGCACCCAGTCCGGAGCACGGCGCGTCGACGAGCACCCGGTCGAACGTGCCCGGCACCCAGGCCGGTCGGGTGCCGTCGCCCGCGACGACGTGGACGGCTCCGGTGGGGACGGCGCGCATCGCCGACCGCACGAGGACCGCCCGGTGGGGCTGGCGCTCGTTGGCCACGAGCACCGCGCCGCGCTGTGCCGCCAGCGACGCCAGCAGTGCTGCCTTGCCGCCGGGACCCGCGCACAGGTCGAGCCACCGTTCGTCCCGCCCCTGCAGCGGGGCGTCGACCGTCGCGAGCGCCACCAGCTGCGATCCCTCGTCCTGCACGCCCGCACGGCCCTCGGCCACAGCGGCGACGCCGGCGGGATCGCCACCGTCGAGCACGACGCCGTAGGGCGACCGGACGGTGCGAGTGCCCCCGGCGGACTCCAGCTCGACGACGTCGGCGAGACCCGGACGCGCGACCAGGGTGACGCGCGGCGCGGCGTTGTCGGCCGCCAGCAGGTCGTCGAGCTCGTCGTCGGTGCCCAGCGCCTCCGCGAGCGCGTCGACCACCCATCGTGGGTGCGAGCGGGCGACGGCGAGGTGGCCGCGCAGGTCGCCCGGACGGTCGGGTGCGACCTGCTCCACCCACGCGTCGAGGTCCTGGCGGCTGACCTTGCGCAGGACGGCGTTCACGAGCCCGGCGGGCCCCTGCCCGACCGTGGCCCGGACGAGGTCGACGCTCGTCGAGATGGCCGCGTGGTCGGGCACGCGCATCGACAGCAGCTGGTGGACGCCGAGCCGCAGCACGTCGCGCACCTCGGGCTGGAGGCGCGGCTTGGTGAGGCAGGCGTCGATGACCGGGTCGTAGAGCCCGTGCATCCGGATCGCACCCGACGCCAGCTCGGTCGCCAGGCCGGCGTCACGGCCCTCGAGCCGGTGCTTGCGGAGGACCTGCGGCAGCACGAGGTTGGCGTACGCATCGTCGACGCGGACAGCCGTCAGCACGTCGAGCGCGGCCCGCCGCGGACGATCGACCGGGCGGCGTCCGCGGCGGGCGCGGTCATTCACCGAAGTACTCCCGCACCAGCTTCTTCGGCGCCTTCGCGGCCCACGCCTCGGTGATCACCTCGACGAGCTGCTCGCGGGTGATCTCGCCGAGCCGGGACTGCTGCACGAGCACCGCGCTGTAGCCCCTGAAGTGGTCGATGGTGAAGAACGGCGTCGACGGGTCCTCGACCAGGGCGAGCTTCTCGACCTCCGTGGCCGTCGAGATCACCAGCAGGTCGTCGTAGCGCTCGCCGGTCCCGGGATCGACCGCGGTCGGCCCCGGCGCCCGGTGGAGCACGAAGCCCTTGCCCTTCGGGCCGCGCGGCACCTTCCAGGTCGGGCGGTCACCCCAGGAGGTGCCGAGCTCGGTCTCGGGCAGCGAGGCGCAGATCTCGTCGACGTCCTCGGGACGGGCCGGTCGCGGGTCGGAGGTGCTCACGCCTCGGAGCCTAGGCGCGCGCCGGACTCGAGGCGCACGCCGCGGGCCCAGTCGGCCGCTCCCATCTGCCTCTTCCCGAACGCCTTGACCTGGCCGAGCTGCACCGGGGTCGACGCGGTGCCGACGAGGACGGCGTTCTTGGTGACCTCCAGGACACCGGGCTCGAGGGGCTCACGATCGGTGATCGTCACCGGCCCGATCTTGATCCGCTCACCCTCGAACGTGCTCCACGCGCCCGGTGCGGGCTCGCAGGCGCGCACCTGGCGGTCGATCCCGACGGCCGGGTGCGACCAGCTGATCCGCGCGTCGTCGACCAGGATCTTCGGCGCGAACGAGATGCCCTCGCCCGGCTGGTCGAGGGCGGCGACGGTGCCGTCCTCGATGCCGTCGAGCGTCTGCACCAGCAGCCCGGCGCCTCCTGCCGCGAGGCGCTCCAGGAGGTCTCCGGCGGTGTCGGTGGCCCGCACCCGCTCGGTCATCACGCCGAAGACCGGACCTGCGTCGAGCTCCTTGACGATCCGGAAGGTCGTCGCACCCGTGACCGCGTCACCGGCCCACAGGGCGTGCTGGACGGGCGCGGCGCCACGCCACGCCGGCAGCACCGAGAAGTGCAGGTTGATCCAGCCGTGCGGCACCAGGTCGAGGGCCGACTGCGGCAGCAGCGCGCCGTAGGCGACGACGGGGCACGCGTCGGGCCGCAGGTCCGCGAGGGACGCCTGGAAGCCGGCGTCGCGCGGGTGCTCGGGCTTGAGGACCGGTACGCCGATCTCCTCCGCCCGCAGCGCGACGGGACTGGCGACCAGCTTGCGGCCGCGACCGCTGGGGGCATCGGGACGGGTCACGACCCCGACCAGCTCGTGGCGGCTCGCGGCGATCGCGTCGAGCGCGGGCACGGCGACCTCGGGGGTGCCGGCGAAGACGACCCGCATCACCATCCTCCCGTCATCGGCCGAGGCCGAAGGTGCTGTGCGGGCTGACCCGGACGGTCGGCTTCTCGAGCCCGAACCACTCGGACTCGCGGATCTCCTTCATCGCCGCCTTGCGGGCGTCGGTGTCGAGCTTGTCGATGAAGAGGATGCCGTCGAGGTGGTCGGTCTCGTGCTGCATCGCACGCGCGAGCAGCTCGGAGGCCTCGATGCGTTGCGGCTCCCCGTGCATGTCGAACCCGGTCGCGATGACCGACAGCGCCCGCAGGCAGTCGTAGGTCAGCTCGGGCAGGGACAGGCAGCCCTCGGCACCGTCCTGGGTCTCGTCGGAGAGCGTGAGCGACGGGTTCACCAGGTGGCCCACCTCGCCGTGGACGTTCCACGTGAAGACCCGCAGGCCGACTCCGATCTGCGGGGCCGCCAGCCCGGCTCCCGGGGCGGCGAGCATCGTGTCCGTGAGGTCGGTGACGATCTGGCGCAGCTCACGATCGAAGCTGTCGACCTCGACCGCGCGCTGGCGCAGCACGGGATCCCCGAACAGGCGGATGGGCTGGACGGCCACGGAACTCCTCAGGCTGGGTGCGGCGGACACCCAAGTCTAGGGAGCCGGTCAGATGCTCAGCGGATCGACCTGCACCCGGACGGGCTCGAGCTTGCGGGCCGATCGGACCCGCTGCATGGCGCCGAGGGCTGCGGACAGCTCGTCGCCGTGGCGCCGCGGCACGCGGAGCACGACCCGGTGCTCGTCGGCCACCGCCACCGGCCCGAGCACCTCCGTGCCCTCCGGCGGGTCGAGGAGGTTCAGCACGTCGTCGAGCGCCCCGATGTCACCGGTCACGGTGGCGATGCGAGCAGCGGGTGGGAGATGGGCCTGGGCGCGCTCGGCGACCTCGCGGCGGGCGAACCCGGCGGGGTCCCAGCGCACGAGTGCCTGGAGCGCCGGGTGCGACGGCTCGCCGACGGCGACCACGTGACCGCCGGGCCGCACGAGCGCAGCCGCGTTGAGCCAGCGGCGCAGCGCCTCCTCGTCGGCGCGGAGGTCCTCGCGGGCCAGGGTCAGCCACGTGTCGAGGACGACGACCGCCGCGTAGCCCTCCGTGGCGACCGGCTCGGCCCCGACGGTGGCCACCACGATGTCGGGGGCGGCGCCGACCTGCTCGACCACCCGCTCGCCGCTCGAGCTCCGGACGGTGGTGCCGGGGAACATCCGCCCCAGCTCCTCAGCCGTGCGCGCCTCGCCCCGCACCGGGGCACGCAGCCCGCGACCCCCGCAGGTGGGGCACGACCAGGCGCCCTCGACGTGGCCGCACCAGCGGCAGTGGGGCGGGACGGTGGGGCCGTCGACCGCGAGCGGGCCGGTGCACGCCGTGCACCGGGCGGGCGACCGGCAGGTGTCGCACGCCAGGGACGCGGCGTAGCCCGCGCGCGGCGTCTGCACCAGCACCGGCCCGCTCCCCAGGCCGCTCCTGATCGCGTCGTAGGCCGCGCGCGGCACCCGGGTGCCGACCTGGCGGTCCTCGGCGGGCACGGCCTCGACCCGGACCCTGCGACGCAGCACGTCACGCGGTGTGACGAGCTCGTGGGCCCACCCGGTCGCGAGGAGCTGGTGCGCCTCGGGCGTCCGGGCGACCCCCGCGACCAGTGCAGCCGTGCCCTGCTGCTCGGCACGGGCGACGAGCACCTCGCGGGTGTGGGGGTAGGGCGCCCGCGGCTCCGCGTGGAGGTCGTCGCCGTCGTCCCAGATCACCACCAGGCCGAGGTCGTGGACCGGCGCGAAGGCCGCCGACCGGGTGCCCACGACGATCCGCCGCGCGCCGCGCGCCACGGCGAGGAAGTCGCGGTAGCGCCTCGAGGGACCGCCGTCGGCCGTGAGGCAGACGTGGTGGCCCTCACCCAGCAGGGCGAGCAGCGCGGCGTCGACCCGGGTGACGTCGCGGCGGTCAGGCACGCAGACCAGCACCCCGCGCCCGGCGGCGTACGCCGACGCCACCGCGTCGGCGACCATCGCCGGCCAGTCGTCGGCGGGCGCGGCCGACCAGACCGCCCGGGGCGAGTCCCCGTCGGCCAGCCGGCGGAGGAAGGCGCCCGCGTGCTCGACCTCGCCCCACGTCGTGGGCGCGCGACCGGCGAACGCGGGGGCCGGCGTCGACGCGGCCTTCTCGGCCGTGGCGTGGCGGGGCGGCACGGCGAGGCGCAGCACGTCGGACCGGGCACCGGCATAGGTGCGGGCGAGCGTCCCGCTGAGCGCGGCGACCTCCGGCGAGAGCACCGGCTCCGGGCTGACGACCCGGCGCAGTGGCTGCAGCTGCCCGGTGTGGTCGGTCTCGCTCGCCCGCCCGACGACGAACCCGTCGACGTCCTGGCCGGCGAAGCGCACCTTGACCCGTGCCCCGGGGACGGCGGACTCGGCCATCGCCTGGGGGACGGCGTAGTCGAACGGGCGGTCGAGGTGGGCGAGCGGGATGTCCACCAGCACCCGGGCCACCGGGTCTGTGGCGGCGGGCTCCCACGACGCCGCGGTGCGCCGCCGGGTGGCGGCCGCCTTCGCCCTGGCGTCGTCCACCGCGGCGCGAAGCCCCGGAAGCATGTCTGCCTCCCGGGCCTCGCGGTCGCTGCTCATGGGCCGCATTCAACCAGCGGCCACCGACGGGCCGTCAGCCGATCCGTGCTCGCCGCGATCCCTGACCGGGACGCACGTGAGCCCCCACCGAAGTGGGGGCTCACGGGTGATCTGGTGCAGCGGGCTCAGATGCCGGCGGCGGCCTTGAGCTTGTCGGCGCGGTCCGTCGACTCCCAGGTGAACTCGGGGAGCTCGCGGCCGAAGTGGCCGTAGGCCGACGTCGCGGCGTAGATCGGGCGGAGCAGGTCGAGGTCGCGGATGATCGCGGCCGGGCGGAGGTCGAAGACCTCGAGCACGGCGGCCTGGATCTTCTCGTCGTCCACGACGCCGGTGCCGAAGGTCTCGATGAAGACGCCGACCGGGGCGGCCTTGCCGATGGCGTAGGCGACCTGGGCCTCGCAGCGGCGGGCGAGGCCGGCGGCGACGACGTTCTTCGCGACCCAGCGCATGGCGTAGGCGGCGGAGCGGTCGACCTTCGACGGGTCCTTGCCGGAGAAGGCGCCGCCACCGTGGCGGGCCATGCCGCCGTAGGTGTCGACGATGATCTTGCGGCCGGTCAGGCCGGCGTCGCCCATCGGACCGCCGATCACGAAGGTGCCCGTCGGGTTGACGAGCATCCGGTAGCCCTCGGACGGGATGTCGAACGTGGCGAGCACCGGGTCGATGACGTGCTGCTTGATGTCGGCCTCGAGGGTGGCGTGCTCGATCTCGGCGTCGTGCTGGGTCGAGAGCACGACGGTGTCGATGCGCAGCGGCCGGTCGTCCTCGTCGTACTCGATCGTGACCTGGGTCTTGCCGTCGGGGCGGAGGTAGGCGAGCGTCCCGTCCTTGCGGACCTCGGTCAGCCGCTGCGCGAGGCGCTGGGCGATGGTGATCGGCAGCGGCATCAGCTCGGGGGTGTCGTCGCAGGCGTAGCCGAACATCAGGCCCTGGTCGCCGGCGCCGCGCTTGTCGAGCTCGTCGTCGGAGGAGCCGACGCGGGACTCGTGACCGGCGTCCACGCCCGCGGCGATGTCGCTGGACTGGGCGCCGATCGCGACCTGGACGCCGCACGTGGTGCCGTCGAAACCCTTCTCCGAGGAGTCGTAGCCGATGTCGAGGATGGCCTTGCGCACGATGTCGGCGACCGGCGCGTAGGCGGTCGTGCGCACCTCGCCGGCGACCACGACGAGGCCGGTGGTCAGCAGCGTCTCGACCGCGACGCGCAGGTTCTCCCGGTCGGAGTCCTCGGTCATCAGGTAGTCGAGGACGGAGTCGCTGATCCGGTCGGCGATCTTGTCGGGGTGTCCCTCGGTCACGGACTCGGAGGTGAACAGGCGTCCAGCCACAATGCTCTCAATTCTTGAGTGGAACGGTTGGGTACAACGTACCGGCGGACCAGCATCCGGGACACGCGTCTCAGTCGGCGAATCGCCGGAGGACCTCGTCCCAGATGACGTGCGCAAGTGCGGTCTTGCTGCCGCGCGGAACCTCGACGGCCGCGCCGTCGGCGGCGAGGACCACGGCCTCGTTGTCGGCGCTGCCGAAGACCGCTCCCCCACTGACGTCGTTGACGACGAGCAGGTCGCAGGCCTTGCGGGCGAGCTTGGCCCGGCCGAGCTCGAGCACCGAACCGGTGGCGTCACCGGTCTCCGCGGCGAACCCGACGATGACGGCGTCCTCGCGGGCCCGGTCGTGGGAGATCTCGGCGAGGATGTCGGGGTTCTGCTCGAGCTCGATGGCCGGCGCCGAGCCGTCGTCGGCCTTCTTGATCTTGGCGTCGCTGACCGCGGTGGGGCGGAAGTCCGCCGGCGCGGCGGCCATCACGACCGCGTCGGCGGTGGCGGTCGCGGCCACCACGGCGTCGCGCAGCTGCTGCGTCGTCTCGACACGTACGACGCTGACGCCGGCCGGGTCGGGCAACGTCACGTTGGCGCTGACCAGGGTCACGTGCGCGCCGCGCGAGGCCGCGGCCCGGGCAAGGGCGTAGCCCTGGAGGCCGGAGGAGCGGTTGCCGAGGAACCGCACCGGGTCGAGGTACTCCCGGGTGCCGCCCGCGGACACGACGACCTTGCGGCCGGCGAGGTCCTGCGAGGCGTCGGCACCCCGGTCGAGGACGCCGAGGACGAGCTCGAAGATCTCGGCCGGGTCGGGCAGCCGGCCCTTGCCGGTGTCGGCCCCGGTGAGCCGGCCGTCGGCCGGCTCGAGCACGACCGCGCCGCGGCGACGCAGCGTGGCCACGTTGGCCTGGGTGGCCGGGTGCTCCCACATCTCGGTGTGCATCGCCGGCGCGAAGACCACGGGGCAGCGGGCGGTGAGGAGCGTGTTGGTGAGCAGGTCGTCCGCGAGGCCGTGCGCGGCCTTCGCGAGCAGGTCGGCGGTCGCCGGGGCGACCACGACGACGTCGGCGGACTGGCCGATGCGGACGTGCGGCACCTCGTGCACGCGCGTCCACACCTCGGTCGCCACCGGCTTGCCGGACAGCGCCGACCAGGTCGGCGCGCCGACGAACTCGAGCGCCGAGGCCGTGGGCACGACGGTGACGTCGTGCCCCGACTCGGTGAAGCGCCGGAGCAGCTCGCAGACCTTGTAGGCCGCGATCCCCCCGGAGACGCCCAGGACGACCCTGACGGTCATCGAGAGCCTCGTGTCACTCCGTGGCGTCGGCAGCGGCCTCGGCGGCAGCGGCCTCGGCGGCGGGGTCGATGTCCTCGCAGGTGAGCAGGTCGTCGTTGATCTCGCGGAGCGCGATCGACAGCGGCTTCTCCTGCACGTGGGTGTCGACGAGCGGACCGACGTACTCCAGCAGGCCCTCGCCGAGCTGCGAGTAGTAGGCGTTGATCTGGCGCGCGCGCTGGGCGCTGTAGAGCACCAGCTTGTACTTGCTGTCGGTCTTGCTGAGCAGGTCGTCGATCGAGGGGTTGGTGACGCCCTCGGCGGCGATGGTGGGAGAAGCCACGGTGCAGGTGCCTCGCTAGTCAGATGGGGGCTGGACGGGAGAAGCGGGTCCAACCATCAAGGCTACCAACTCGTCGGCTGCAGCGTGAACTTCGTGGTTGACGATGGTGACGTCGAACTCGCTCTCGGCGGCGAGCTCGGCGCGCGCCGTCTCGAGCCGGCGCTCGCGCTCGGCCTCGGTCTCGGTGCCGCGACCGACGAGGCGGCGGACGAGCTCGTCCCACGTGGGCGGGGCGAGGAAGACGAACAGTGCCTCGGGCATGGTCTCGCGCACCTGGCGCGCACCCTGGAGGTCGATCTCGAGCATCGCCGGGTGGCCGGAGGCCAGTGCGAGGTCGACCGGTCCGCGAGGCGTGCCGTAGCGGGCGGCCTTGTGGACGACCGCCCACTCGAGGAGGTCACCCTTCTCGACCATGGCGTCGAACTCCGCGTCGGAGACGAACCAGTAGTGGACGCCGTTCTCCTCGCCGGGTCGCGGCGCACGGGTCGTCGCCGACACCGAGAGCCAGACCTCGGGATGGGTCTCGCGGACCGCGGCGGCGACGGTGCCCTTGCCGACGGCGGTGGGGCCGGCGAGCACGATCAGGCGCGACCGACGGGTGGGGTTGACTGCGGCGGTGGGGCTGTCGGTCACGACGCGTCGGGGCCGAACTCACGCTCGAGCGCGGCGACCTGCTTCACGCCGAGGCCGCGCACGCGGCGGCTCTCGGCGATGCCGAGGCGCTCCATCACCTGGCGCGCGCGCACGCGGCCGAGGCCCGGGACGGACTGGAGCAGCTCGACGACGCGCATCTTGCCGATGACCTCGTTGGTCTGGCCCTCGCGCAGCACGTCGAGGATCGAGCCGCCGGAGTTCTTCAGCCGGTTCTTCACCTCGGCCCGCTCGCGTCGGGAGGCCGCAGCCTTGTCGAGGGCTGCCTGGCGCTGCTCGGGCGTCAGAGGGGGCAAGGCCACGAAAGATGTCCTTCAGGGTGGGTCCGGCGGAGGTTCGGCTCAATCTAGCCAGATCGCCTGTGGGCAGGCAATCGCGCCCGCCAGATGCGCTCGGGGAGGTGACGTGCGTGACAGCGCCGGCCCCACCGGCCTCACTCGACGACGATCGTGCGGGTGTCGACCTCCGGCCCGTCGCTGCCGTTCGCGATCCCGACCGGGTCGTCCGTGCGCGCCTCGACGACGTACGTACCCGGCTCCCACCCGGTCGTGTCCAGCTCGTAGCGCCACGGCCAGAGCCGCCCGCAGCACTGCTCGGCGCCGGTGCCGTCCTCGAGCACCACCTCACCGCCCGTCGTCACGACGCGGATTCCCACCGTGGCCTCGAACGACTCGGCCAGGCCCGACACCACGACCCGGCCGCGGACGCTCGCGCCCTCCGGGGGATCCAGAACGACGACCTTGCCCAGCACCCCCGACTGGTCGGCCGCGAGGTAGGTGTCGCCCGGACCGGTCGCGGGCACGCCCAGCAGGTCGGTCACGGGCTCGCCACGAGGCCCGACGTGGAACCTGACCGGGGCCACGGTGCCGCCCACCGACTGCAGCGTCCACACCACCTGCTGGATGGCGAGGTGGGCCGCCCGCATCGACGTGCCCGGGGGTCGCCGCGTGCTGCGGACGTCGGGGAGCCGGACGTCGTAGAAGCCCTCGTCCCCGTCCCACCACAGCCTCACCGCGACGGGTGCACCGCCGCCCCAGAGCGACCTGTGGTCCGGATCGGCCGGGGCACCCACCGTCGCGGCGCGAGCCGCACGCAGCAGGTCGCGCCTGCCGGCGAAGGGCGACCGCTCGGCGGCGAGCAGCAGCTCCCCCGTGCGCGCCCGGCGCCCGGCGAACCAGACCAGTCCACGCAGGTCCGACGGCAGCCGGGCGGCGGCCGATGACGCGGCCGTGCCGTCGGGCGGCACGGCGCTCGACGTGTCGGTCGGCGTCTCCGGCGCGGCCGACGACGACCCGGCCGACGACGACCCGGCCGACGGCCGTTCGGGCTGGGTGGCCCCCTTCTCCGAAGATCCGCACCCGGTGAGGACCACGACCAGCACCAGACCCAGCACCAGACCCGGCAGTCGACCCCGTGGCCGTGGCGGGCGCGGTGCGGAGGTTGCGACGGCGACGCGGTCCCGGTCGGTGCTCATGGTGGTGGGACGCGCCAGGAGACAGCCCGGTTGACCCGGCCGACCGTCTCGCTCACCGCGAGAGCGGCGTCCCGCACACGTCGAGCGCCTGCTGCTCCACGGCCGCCATCGCCTCGACGGTCCGCTCCGAGCCCACGGCACGGGCGGCTGCCTCGATCTCGTCGCGGGCGTCCTGGTCGAGCCCGGCGGGAGGCTGCTCCGCGCTGTAGGTCGACGGGTCGACGTCGTGGGCGGCGAGCACCTGCTGGAGCTCGTGCAACGGGTCGACCACGTCGGCCCAGTCGTCGGCGATGTCGCGAGGCGCCTTCCCCGCGAGGTCGTCGTAGGCGTCGAGCGCGTCGAAGAGCGCACCCGTGTCGTCGGAGGCGGCGATCTCCGTCAGCTCGGCCTGGTGGTCCTCGACGGCGCTGCAGTAGCCGTCCTGGGGGTCGCCCGAGCAGCCGGTCAGCAGGCAGGCCGCCAGCGCGCCGGCGACGAGCAGCCTCACGCGCCGAGCTCGTGGACGGCGTCGTTGCCCCGGCGCGCGGCGTCACGCAGCGTGGTGACGTCGGGTCCGGCCCGCAGCACCTCGCGCGACGAGCTCGGGAGCGCCCACCGGGCGGCGCTGCCGAAGATCCGCAGCATGTCGGCGGTGGTGCCGCCCTGGGCGCCGTAGCCCGGCACGAGCAGCGGCCCGTTGAAGTCCAGGTCCTCGGCGGTCTCGCCGATCGTGGCGCCGACGACGGCGCCGAACGACCCGACCGGTGCGGCGCCCGCGTTGGCGTGGCGGAGGTGGTCGAGGATCGTCCCGGCCACCGTGCGCTCGCCGTCGCGGGCGTGCTGGACCTCCGGGCCCTCCTTGTTGGAGGTCAGCGCGAGCACGAAGAGCCCCGCACCGTGGGCCCGGCAGGCGTCGACCATCGGGTCGAGGGAGCCGAACCCGAGGTACGGGCTGGCGGTCAGCGCGTCCGAGGCCAGCGGCGAGGTGGGGTCGAGGTAGGCGTCGGCGTAGGCCTGGCTCGTCGAGCCGATGTCGCCGCGCTTCGCGTCCATCAGCACGAGCGCGCCTGCGGCACGCGACTCGGTGACGACCCGCTCGAGGACGGCGATGCCACGGCTGCCGAAGCGCTCGTAGAACGCACTCTGCGGCTTCACCACGCTGACCACCGGCGCGACCGCCTCGACGACGGTGAGGGCGAAGCGCTCCAGCGAGGCGACGTCGTCGGCGAGCCCCCACTCCTCGAGGAGGGCGGCGTGCGGGTCGATGCCGACGCAGAACCGGCCGCGCTCCTCGATCGCGTGGGCGAGGCGGGTGCCGAAGGTGGTCATGCGGTCTCCTCTGGGGTGTCGGCTGAGGGAGGGGTCGAGAGGGAGGCCCGGAGCCGGGCGACGGTGGTCGGGTCGTGGAGCAGGGCGGTGCCGACCTGGACGGCGGACGCACCGGCGTCGAGGTAGGCCCGGGCGGAGGTCACGTCGTGGACGCCGCCGCAGCCGATCGTGGGCACGGCGGGAAGGGCGTCACGGACCGTCGCGACGCAGCGCAGCGCGATCGTGGCGATCGCCGGGCCGCTCAGCCCGCCCGGCCGACCGTCGGCGAAGGCGGCCGGGACGGCGTTGCCGACGACGATGGCCGTGGCTCCCGCCTCGTGGCAGGCCCGGGCGCCCTCGACGATCCGCGAGACGTCCGGGCGCAGCTTCGCGAGCAGCGGTCGGTCGGCCGGGAACTCGCGCCGGACGGCGGCCACGACGCTCGCGGCGTGGTAGGGCTCGCGGACCTCGAAGAGGCCGGCGCCTGCCTCGTCGGGTGCCCCGACGTTGACCTCGAGGCCGGCCACCCCGGGTGCCGTGCTGAGCCGGCCCGCGAGCTCGGCGTACTCCCCCATCGTCGCGCCCGCGATGGACACGTGGACGCGGACGCCGGCGCGCACCAGCCACGGGAGCTCGGTGGCGAGGAAGTGCCCGAGCCCGGGGTTGGGCAGGCCGACGGCGTTGACCAGGCCTCCGGGGACCTCGGCGACCCGCGGGCCGGGGCCGCCGGGTCGAGGGTCGAGGGTGAGCGAGCGGGTGACGAGGTCGAGACCTGCGAGCCCGGCGTGACCGGAGAACGGCTCGAGCTCGCGCCCGGTGCCGCCGCAACCGGCGGCGACCATGACGGGTCCCGGCACCTGTGCGCTCACAGCGACGCCCACCTGACGCGGTCGCCCCGGACGACCGGGCCCTCGGTGCAGGCGCGCACGACCCGGTCGACGCCGTCCTCGCCCACGACGGGGAGCGGGCAGCCGTGGCAGAGACCGGTGCCGCACGGAGTCGGCGACTCGACGGCGACCTGGCTCCAGGCGCCGGCCGACTCGGCGGCTGCGGCGACCGCGTGGAGGACGTGGTGCGGACCGGCGGCGTAGACGACGTCGGCGTCGCTCCGGCCGACCAGGTCGCCCACGTGGTCGGCGACGGTGCCGCGCACCCCGACCGAGCCGTCGGCGGTGAGGACCGTGACCGCGCGTGCGGAGCGCCGCGCCTCGAGTGCGGAGAGCAGGTGCGCCTCATCGGGTGCGGACACGGCGAGCGACACTGAGCAGCCGCGCTCGCGGAGCCGTTCGGCGAGCGGGAAGAGCGGTGCCGCGGCGTACCCCTCGCCCACGAGCAGGCACGACACGGCGTCCTTCGGCAGCGCGAACGGCCGCCCCAGCGGACCGGTGATCGCGACCTTCGCACCCACCGGCTGCGCCGCCAGCCACGCGGTGCCGCTCCCCCGCGTCTCCATCACGACGTCGAGGGTGGGTCCGAACGCGCTGCTCGCGCGGACCCGGTGCACCCAGAAGGCGCGCCGGGCGACGTGCCCGTCGGCGGTGAGGGCCACGAAGTTGCCGGCCCGGAAGCGCTCCGGCACGCCCGGTGCGGTCAGCGTGAGGTGCCGGTAGCCGCCGACCCGCTTGGTGGCGACCACCTCACCCTGCACGTGCACCGGGCCGTCAGGCATCCGTGGCGTGCCCCGTGACGACTGCCGACGCGGGGCCCGACGCGAGTCCGGTGACGATCCTCCGCGGCCACAGCGGACCCTCGTAGACGAATGCGGTGTAGCCCTGCAGCAGGTCGGCACCGGCGGCGAGCCGGCGGCGGGCGTCGTCGACGGAGGTGATGCCGCCGACCCCGACCAGGGTGAGGTCGGCACCGACCCGGTCCCGCAGCAGGCGTACGACGTCCTCCGACCGCTGGGTGAGCGGCTGTCCGCTGAGCCCTCCCGCGCCGATCGCCTCGACCTCGGCCGACGGGCTGGCGAGCCCCTCGCGGCTGATGGTGGTGTTGGTGGCGATGATCCCGTCGAGCCCGCTCGCCAGGGCGAGGTCGGCCACGGCGAGCACGTCGTCGTTGCTGAGGTCGGGGGCGATCTTGACCAGCAGCGGCACCCGGTGGTCGGGCCGCACCTGGTCGGCCCGACGGCGTACGGCAGCGAGGATCGGCTCGAGCTTCTCCACGGCCTGGAGGTTGCGCAGGCCGGGCGTGTTGGGCGAGGAGACGTTGACGACGAGGTAGTCCGCGTAGGGCGCGAGCAGGCCGGCGGACTTCTCGTAGTCGCGGGCAGCCTCGTCCTCGGGCACGACCTTGGACTTGCCGATGTTCACCCCGAGCAGGGTCGTCCCGCCGCCTGCGCGCCAGGCGGCGAGCCGCTTCGCCACGACCTCGGAGCCGTGGTTGTTGAAGCCCATGCGGTTGACGATCGCCCGGTCGGCCTTGAGCCGGAAGAGCCGCGGCTGGGGGTTCCCCGGCTGCGCCTCCCCCGTCACCGTCCCGATCTCGACGTGCCCGAAGCCGAGGGCGGCGAGCCCGTCGATGCCGACGGCGTTCTTGTCGAAGCCGGCGGCCAGCCCGAGCGGGTGCGGGAAGGTCAGCCCGAGCGCCCGCACCGGGGCGGACGGCAGCCGCACGGCCCGCCCGGTGAGCGGGGCCGCCGCCCGGATCGTCCGGAACGCGGCATGGTGGATCCGCTCCGGGTCGATCCGGGTGAGTGCCTGCTCGAAGAGGAGGTCGTAGGCCCGCACGGTCACGCGTTCCGGTTGTCGGCAGCCAGCTTCGCCCAGTCCTGCAGCGACCGCACGCCGATGTCGCCGCGGCGCATCGCCTCGAGCCCCTGCACGGCCGCGCCGAGGCCCTGGATCGTGGTGATGCAGGGGATGTCGGTGAGCACCGCCGCCGTGCGGATCTCGTAGCCGTCGGCGCGCGGGGACCCGCCGCTGGTGGCGCCGTGGGGCGTGTTGATCACCAGGTCGACCTCGCGGTCGAGGATCCGGCCCACGATCGTCGGCTCGCCGTCGGGGCCCTCGCCCTCGGACTGCTTGCGGACCACGGTGGACTCGACGCCGTTGCGGCGCAGCACCTCGGCCGTGCCGGCGGTCGCGAGGATCTCGAAGCCCATGTCGGCGATCTGCTTGACCGGGAAGATCATGTGCCGCTTGTCGCGGTTGGCGACCGACACGAAGACCTTGCCCGAGAGCGGCAGCGAGCCGTAGGCCCCCGCCTGCGCCTTGGCGAACGCGGTGCCGAAGACGGCGTCGAAGCCCATCACCTCACCGGTCGAGCGCATCTCCGGGCCGAGCAGCGCGTCGACGGTGCGGCCGTCGACGGTCTTGAAGCGGTCGAACGGCATGACCGCCTCCTTGACCGCGATCGGCGAGCCGTCGGGCAGGTGCCCGCCGTCGCCCGTCGCCGGCAGCACGCCGGCCGCGCGGAGCTCGGCGATCGACTCACCGAGCATCACCCGCGCCGCCGCCTTCGCCAGCGGGGTCGCGGTCGCCTTGGAGACGAACGGCACCGTGCGCGACGCGCGCGGGTTGGCCTCGAGGACGTAGAGCACGTCGGAGGCCAGCGCGAACTGGATGTTGAGCAGGCCGCGCACGCCGAGCCCGCGGGCGATCGCCTCGGTCGAGCGGCGGATCCGCTCGATCTCCTCACGACCGAGGGTGATCGGCGGCAGCGCGCAGGAGGAGTCGCCGGAGTGGATGCCGGCCTCCTCGATGTGCTCCATCACGCCGCCGAGGAAGAGCTCCTCACCGTCGAACAGGGCGTCGACGTCGATCTCGACCGCGTCGTCGAGGAACCGGTCGACGAGCACCGGCTGGCGCTCGTTGATCAGCCCGTTGGCGACGTACTTCTCGAGGTAGGCCTCCAGCGCCGCGTCGTCGTAGACGATCTCCATCCCGCGCCCGCCGAGGACGTAGGACGGCCGGACGAGGACCGGGTAGCCGATCTCGTGGGCGATCCGCTGCGCCTGGGGGTACGACGTCGCGGTGCCGTGCTTGGGCGCCGGCAGGCCGGCGTCGGCGAGGACGCGACCGAAGGCGCCGCGCTCCTCGGCGAGGTGGATCGCCTCGGGCGTGGTGCCGACGATCGGCACGCCGGCATCGGCGAGGCCCTGCGCGAGGCCGAGCGGCGTCTGGCCGCCGAGCTGGCACACGACACCGGCGACGGGGCCGGCCTGCTGCTCGGCGTGGACGATCTCGAGGACGTCCTCCAGCGTGAGCGGCTCGAAGTAGAGCCGGTCGGAGGTGTCGTAGTCGGTGCTCACCGTCTCCGGGTTGCAGTTGACCATGATCGTCTCGTAGCCGGCCTCGGCGAGCGCGAGCGAGGCGTGCACGCAGCTGTAGTCGAACTCGATGCCCTGGCCGATGCGGTTGGGCCCGGAGCCGAGGATGATCACGGCCTCCTTGCCCTCGGCGCGCGGCTGGACCTCGGTCTCCTCGTCGTAGGACGAGTAGTGGTAGGGCGTCTGGGCGGCGAACTCGGCCGCACAGGTGTCGACGGTCTTGTAGACCGGCCGGATGCCGAGGGCGTGGCGGACGCCGCGGACGACGTCGGCGGACAGGCCGCGGATCTTGCCGATCTGCTCGTCGGAGAAGCCGTGGCGCTTGGCCAGGCGGAGCAGGTCGGGGGTGAGCTCGACCGCGTCGATCACCTGGACGGCGACCTCGTTGATCAGCGCGAGCTGGTCGAGGAACCACGGGTCGATCTTCGTGGCGTCGAAGACCTCCTCGGGCGTGGCACCGGCCCGGATGGCGTCCATGACCTTCTTCAGGCGACCGTCGTGCGGCACGGCGACCTCCGCGAGGAGCGCGTCCTTGTCGAGGTCGACGTGCTCCTTGTGCCAGTCGAACGGCGCGTGCTTGCTCTCGAGCGAGCGCAGCGCCTTCTGCAGCGCCTCGGTGAAGTTGCGACCGATCGCCATCGCCTCGCCGACCGACTTCATGTGCGTGGTCAGCGTCGGGTCGGCCTCGGGGAACTTCTCGAACGCGAAGCGCGGCACCTTGACCACGACGTAGTCGAGCGAGGGCTCGAACGACGCCGGGGTCTCGCGGGTGATGTCGTTCTGGATCTCGTCGAGCGTGTAGCCGATGGCGACCTTGGCGGCGATCTTGGCGATCGGGAAGCCGGTGGCCTTCGAGGCGAGCGCCGACGAGCGGGAGACGCGCGGGTTCATCTCGATGACGATCAGCCGGCCGTCGGCCGGGTTGACGGCGTACTGGATGTTGCAGCCGCCGGTGTCGACGCCGACCGCGCGGATGATGTCGATCGCGAGGTCGCGCATCTTCTGGTACTCGCGGTCGGTCAGGGTCATCGCGGGCGCGACGGTGATCGAGTCACCGGTGTGCACGCCCATCGGGTCGAGGTTCTCGATCGAGCAGACGATGACACTGTTGTCCTTGCGATCCCGCATGACCTCGAGCTCGTACTCCTTCCAGCCGAGGATCGACTCCTCCAGGAGCACCTCGGTGGTCGGGCTCGCGGCGAGGCCGGCGCCGCCGATGCGGCGCAGGTCGGCCTCGTCGTAGGCCATGCCGGAGCCGGTGCCGCCCATGGTGAAGGACGGGCGCACGACCATCGGGTAGCCGAGCTCGTCGGCTGCGCCGAGCAGGTCGTCCATCGAGTGGCAGATGACGCTGCGGGCCGACTCGCCGCCGAGCTGCTCGACGATCTTCTTGAACTGCTGGCGGTTCTCGCCGCGCTCGATCGCGTCGATGGACGCGCCGATGAGCTCCACGCCGTACTTCTCGAGGACCCCGGCCTTGTCGAGGGCCATCGCGCAGTTGAGCGCGGTCTGGCCGCCGAGGGTCGCGAGGAGCGCGTCGGGGCGCTCCTTGGCGATGACCTTCTCGACGTAGTCGGGCGTGATCGGCTCGACGTAGGTCGCGTCGGCGAACTCGGGGTCGGTCATGATCGTGGCCGGGTTGGAGTTGACCAGGATGACCCGCAGGCCCTCCTCGCGCAGCACCCGGCACGCCTGGGTGCCGGAGTAGTCGAACTCGCAGGCCTGGCCGATGATGATCGGCCCGGAGCCGATGACCAGGACGCTCTGGATGTCGGTGCGCTTGGGCATCAGAGGGTGCCTCCCATCAGGTCGCTGAATCGGTCGAAGAGGTACGCCGCGTCGTGCGGGCCGGCGGCCGCCTCGGGGTGGTACTGCACGGAGAAGGACTTCAGCGCACCCGCGGCGTCGCGGAGCTCGAGACCCTCGACGACGTCGTCGTTGAGGCAGACGTGGCTGACCGCCACCTCGCCGAACTCGGTGGTCGTGGTGCCCTCGAGGGGCGCGTCGACCGCGAACCCGTGGTTGTGCGCGGTGACCTCGACCTTCCCGGTCGTGCGGTCCATCACCGGCTGGTTGATGCCGCGGTGGCCGTACTTCAGCTTGTAGGTGCCGAAACCGAGCGCGCGGCCGAAGAGCTGGTTGCCGAAGCAGATCCCGAAGTAGGGGATGCCGGCGCGCAGCGCGCCCTGGAGCAGCTCGACCTGGCCGGTGGTCGCGGCCGGGTCGCCGGGCCCGTTGGAGAAGAAGAGGCCGTCGGGGCTGACCGCCTGCACGTCCTCGAGGGTCGCCGTGGCGGGCAGGACGTGCACCTCGATGCCACGCTCGCTCATCATCCGCGGGGTGTTGGCCTTGATGCCGAGGTCGAGGGCGGCGACGGTGAACCGCTTCTCGCCCTGGGCGGGGACGACGTAGGCCTCCGGGGTGCTGACCGCCTCGCTGAGGTTCGCACCGGCCATCTCGCCGGACTGCCGCACCCGCGCCAGCAGCTCCTGCGGGTCGGTCTCGGTGCTGGAGATGCCGACGCGCATCGCGCCGCGCTCGCGCAGGTGGCGGGTCAGGGCACGGGTGTCGACGCCGCTGATCCCGACGACGCCCTGGTCGGCGAGGTCGTCGGCGAGCGTGCGCACGCTGCGCCAGCTGCTCGGCACGCGAGCAGGGTCGCGCACGACGTAGCCGGCGACCCAGATCCGCGAGGACTCGGGGTCCTCGTCGTTCATGCCGGTGTTGCCGACGTGCGGGGCCGTCATCACGACGACCTGCCGGTGGTAGCTGGGGTCGGTCAGGGTCTCCTGGTAGCCGGACATGCCGGTCGAGAAGACTGCTTCGCCGAAGGTCTCGCCCTCGGCACCGAACGACTCACCGCGGAAGGTGCGCCCGTCCTCGAGGACCAGCAGTGCTGATCGGGTCGGGGCAGTGGTCAGATTCCTGGCAGGCAGAGCCATGCCGTACCTCCTTCTCCGCCTCACGGGACGGATCGTTAAAGGATGTTCGAGCCGCCGCCGACACTACCAGCGCCGGAGGCCTCCCCCGGCATCGCGTCCACGACACGTCACCACGGCGTGAGCGCGAGCCCCGGGCCCTCCCAGCGGCGCCGCAGCCAGCGGTCGTGGGAGGCCAGCACGACGCCTCCGGGTGCCGTCGCCAGCGCCTCCTCGAGCTCGCCGGCGAGCGCGAGCGACAGGTGGTTGGTCGGCTCGTCGAGCAGCAGGAGGTCGGGCGACGCGGCGATCGCGATCGCCAGCCCGAGCCGCCGGCGCTGGCCGACCGACAGGCTGCCGACGGGCGTGCGGTGGTCCCGCGGGTACAGCAGCCCGAGGTCCCGCAGGCGGGGCGGGTCGGCGAGGTGCGCCACCCCGGCGTCGTACGACGACAGCGCGGAGCGCGACGGGTCGCTCACCTCCGGGTCCTGGGTGAGCTCGCGGACGGTGCGCGCGGACACCTCGACCGAGCCGCGGGTGGCCGTGAGCCTGCCGGAGAGCACGCCGAGGACCGTCGACTTGCCCGAGCCGTTGGGCCCGGTCAGGAGCAGGTGCTCCCCCGCCCCGAGGTCCAGCCGAGCGAGGCGGGCGCGGCCCGCGACCTCGAGGTCGCGGACCTGGAGCAGCCGTCCGGACGCCGGCGCCGTCAGGTCGCCCCGGAACACCAGCGGTGCGGGAGGCTTGCGGACCTGCTCGCGCTCGGCGACCTCGAGCCGGCGCTGGGCGTCCTTCTTGCGCCGGGCGAGCGCCTGGTCGACCCGGCTGCCCTTGAAGGCGTAGATGAACTTGTCGCCGTCGGTCGGACCCCGGTCGTGCGCGATCGATCCGGTCCCGATCCGGGTGGCGTCGCGCAGCCGGCCGATCTCCTCCTGCTGCGCGAGGTAGGTCTCCTCCCAGCGCCGCCGGGCATCGGCGCGGGCGGCCTCGTAGTCGCTCCACCCGCCCCCGAACCGTCGGCCGCCCTGGCCGTCGGTGCCGAGCTCGCCGGCGTCGAGGTCGACCAGGTCGGTGCACACGTCGTCGAGCAGCACGCGGTCGTGGCTGGCGAGCAGCACGACGCCGGGGAGCTCGCGGAGGAATCCGGTGAGGACGTCGATCGCGTCGTCGTCGAGGTGGTTGGTGGGCTCGTCGAGCAGCAGGCACGTGGGTCGCGTGGTCATGATCGTGGCGAGAGCGAGCCGGGTGCGCTGTCCTCCCGAGAGCGTGCCGACCCGGCGGGAGGGATCGATGCCGTCGAGTCCGAGCCGGGCTGCCGCCACCTCGGCGCGGCGGTCGGCGTCCCACGCGTCGTGGGCGACCGCGAGCTCGAGTGCGCCGGCGTAGGCCGCGTCACCGTCCGGCGTGCCGAGGGCGGCGGCGAGGCGCTCGACGTCCGCGACCGCGTCCCGCAGCGGGGCGAGCGTCCGGGCGAGCACGTCGGCGATGCTCGCCCGGTCGGGGAACGGCGCCTCCTGCCCGAGGAGCACGAGGTCGTCGGGCGCCACGATGGAGCCCGAGACCCGGGCCCGCGACGGCAGCCGTCCGGCGACCGCGCGCAGGAGCGTCGACTTGCCGACGCCGTTCTCGCCGACGAGGCCGATGCGGCGACCGGGCTGCGCGACGAGGTCGACGCCGGCCAGGACGGTGCGGTCGGGATAGGTGACCGACAGGCCGGTGACTGTCAGCGGTGCGCGCGAGCCGGCAGTGGGTGCAGAAGAGGGTGATGGCATGCGGACGTCCTCGGGAGTCGAGAGGGACTCGCCGGGCTGAGGGCGCACCTGGGAAGGAGGCGGTGCGCCGCCGCGGACGCGAGTCGGGTCAGTCCTGGATCCACATGATGCCAACCAGCCTAGACGCCGCCCTGCGCCCGGCCAACCGAATTCCGAGGGACTGCGCGGTCAGGCCTCGGCCGCGCGGTCGGAGTCCTGGTGCTGCCACCACGTCGCCGCTGCCCGCACCCGACGGTTCGACCCGCCGTGGTCGCCGAGGTCGAGCTTGTCGAAGATCGAGCGCAGGTGCTGCTCGACGGTCCGCTCGCTGAGGAAGAGCTCGCCCGCGATCGCCGCGTTGGTGGCGCCGCCGGCCATCGCGGCCAGGACGTCGTTCTCCCGCGGGCTGAGGCCGGGGACGCCGGTGGTCACGGGACGGGGCGCCGGGGCGTGCGACCAGTGCTCGTAGCGGGCGAGCCCGACGGCGGTGGCCGCGAGGACGCCGACAGTGATGACGGCGACCGCGACGATGCCGAGGGTGAGCTGGGCCTCGACGGTCGGGCCGGCGATGCCCACGCCCAGCAGCACGACCGTGGCCGCGGCCCAGGTGAAGGCGATGACCCGCACGGCAGGACGGTCGGGCGACGACGAGGCCCAGGCGACGAGGGCCGCGAGCAGGCCGATCGCGACGGTGTACGCCACGCTGCCGGCGGTCGGGTCGACGTCACCGGGGTTGCGCAGCACCGCGAGGGCGTAGCAGCAGACGACCAGGCACGGCGCGCACGACGTCACGGCTGCTGCGCGGGCCAGCCGCCCACGGTCCACGACCGAGGCCCGCCTGGCCCGGAGCGCGACCGCGACGGTGGCGGCGACGAGCGCGAGGTTCCACGCGGCGAGCAGCACCTCGGCGACGTACGGCACCACGTGGGTCCATGCCTCGGGCGCGGCGGTCTCGATGCCCGCGAACGGCACGACGGGGCGCACGAGGAACGCGCCGGCGAGGGTGGCGACCGCGGTGCCCGCTGCGAGGACGCGTGCCCAGCGCTCGAGGCCGGCCAGCGACAGCCCCACGACGGCCAGCAGGGCGTTGACCGGCACCCAGCCGACCGACCAGAGGCCGGCCGCGACAGGCGTCGGGGTGGAGCTCGCCCACGCGCCGAGGAGCAGGAGCGCCACCAGGGCGGCCGCCAGGCCCACCAGCCAGCCACGGAGAGGGGCCTGGCAGCGACCGGCGAGCCACGTGACCGCGCCGGACGCGAGGGCCAGCGCGAGCACCGAGACCGGGTGGGTGACGAACGTGCGCTCGCCACCGAGCCACAGGACGAGGTTCGCGCCCACTCCCCCTGCGGCCAGCAGCACGACCAGCCACCGCCACGACACGGCAGCAGTATGCCCATCGCCGAGCGGTGCCGGGGCCAACCTCCGCTCAACCACGACGCGCCACCCGCCGCAGCCCGGCCCAGCCGAGACCGATCCAGACGACGCGCTGGACCAGGCTCAGGGCCGGCACCAGCGGGTGGTGGAAGGGCACCGCGAACTGGGCGACGACGAGTGCGAGCACCAGCGCCGGCACCCACCACCGCAGCCCGCCGGAGAGCGCCGCCCCGACGACGGCGAGCAGCACCCCGAGCGCCACCGCCGCCATCGAGCCGAGGACGTAGGGCAGGAACGCGTCGAAGTGGTCGTTGTAGGCCGCGAAGAGGGCGCGCCCCTCCTGCTCGCCGACCACCGCGGGGTCCGCGGCCCAGGCGAAGGGCAGCACCTCGGCCGTGATGACCAGGGCGAAGACGAGCCCGCCCAGCAGGTGCAGCACGCAGCCGACCATCGAGGCGACCATCGAGGCACCTGTGGCGCGGCCGGCCCCGAGGACGGCGAGGAACACCGTCGCGGTCACCGTCCCGAGCGCGTAGGCCGGTCCCCCGACGAGGACGTTCATCGGCCAGTACGCCGACCCGAGGGGCGCGATGTCGTCGTAGCGGATCACGCCGTCGAACGGCGGCTCCCACATCGTGAAGGCCACGACGGCGACCTGCGAGAGGACGAGCAGCGCGAAGGCCACCCGGGCCGCGGGCACCAGGTCGGGGCCGGGCGACCGGACCGGGGCGGGCGGGGCATCGATCATCGTCATGGCAGCCACGGTGGTCCCCCGACCGGTTCGCCGGGATCCGTGCCAGCACGCAACCTGCAGGTTTCCGCCGTGGGAGGGCAGGGCACCATGGCCGACATGCACTCCATGACGCCTGCCCTGTCCCGTGCCGCTGCGAGTCTCGCCGGCGCCCTCACCGTCACCGTCGTCTCCGGCGCCGCCCTGATCGCCGTCTCCGCCCCGGCACACGCCGACACCGTCGTCCTGGACTGCGCCGGTGGGCCCGTGACCATCCCGTCCACGCTCGACGACGTCACGCTCACCGGGACCTGCACCGACGTGCGGATCGACGCCTCCAACATCACGGTCGTGCTGCCGGCCGCGACGTCGCTCACGGTGACCGGCGCCAACCTCGAGGTCACCGCCACGGGTGACGTTGGCACCGTCGACCTGGCCGGCGGGAACAACTCCCTGTCGGCGCCCACCGCCGGTGACGTGGTCATCCGCGACGGCAACAACGAGGCGACCTTCTCCGGCGGCGTCGCCACCGCGACGCTCACCGGCGGCAACAACACCGTCAAGGCGTCGTCCGCGACCACCGTCCTGCTCAAGGGCGGCAACCAGGCGGCTAAGGTCGGCACGGCCGGCCCGGTCACGATCAAGGGCAGCAACGCGACCTACAAGGGCACCAAGGCCTCGAAGCTCGTGATCCGCGGCGCGAACAACGGCGTCAAGGTGACGAAGCTGCCCGTGCTCAGGATCGTCGGGGCCAACAACACCGTGGCCGTCGAGAAGGGCAGCACCAAGGTCAGCATCAAGGGCGCGAACAACCGCGTCCGCGTCAACAAGCGCGCCTGATCAGGCCACGAAGACGCAGAAGACGTGGCCCTCGGGGCTGGCGTAGGCGCGCAGCGGCTCGTCCGGGTCGTCGGTCCGGTCGAACCGCAGCTCGCCTCCCAGCGCCAGCACGCGCTCGTGCGTCGCCTCGAGCGACTCGCGCGTCGGCACCGTGGTGTCGAGGTGGGATACGGACGGATGACCCGGCTCCGGCCACCGGCTCCCCGGCAGGGCGTCGACCTCCTGGATCGCCAGGCACCGTCGGCCGTCGGCGTGGGTGAGCACCAGCCAGTCCGACGTACCGCTCTCGTCACCCGGGCGGTAGACGAGTCCGAGCAGCTCGCGCCAGAACCCGGCCTCCCGTCGCACGTCGACCGCGTCGAGGACCGTGTGCAGCAGCTGCGGGACGTCGCTCACCCTGCGACTGTACGACGACCGGGTCCCGCGCCATGATCACGTCATGACTGCCCCGACCGGCTGGATCCAGGTCTTCCTCGACACCCCCGCCGACCGGTTCGAGGGTGCCGTCGCGTTCTGGTCGGACGTCACGGGCTGGCTGCCGTCGGAGCGGCGCGGCGAGGACGGCCAGTTCCTCACCCTTCAGCCCCCGGCGGGTCCGGCGTACCTCAAGATGCAGGCGGTCCCCGGCGCACCGGGTCTCCACCTCGACCTCGACCACTCCGACCGCGCCGCGGCGATCGAGCACGCTCGGGGCCTCGGCGCGACGACCGCCTGGGTCTACGAGGACGTCGAGGTGATGCGCTCCCCCGGCGGCTTCACGTTCTGCCAGACGCTGCTCGACGCGGGCCTCGGGACGGAGCTGGTCCGCGACGGCGCCACGATCCTCGACCAGGTCTGCCTCGACGTGCCGCAGTCGCACTGGGAGCAGGAGACCGCGTTCTGGCGCGACCTCACCGGGCGCGAGCTGCAGGAGGCCACGGCGCCCGGCTTCGCCCGGCTCGTCACACCCGGCCAGGTGCGGATCCTGCTCCAGCGGCTCGACGAGGTCGACGGCGCGGTCCGGGCCCACCCCGACCTCGCCACCACCGACCGCGCGGGCGACACCGACCGGCACGTCGGCCTCGGCGCCGACGTCGTGGGCGTGCACGCGTTCTGGACCGTGCTGACCGCGCCCGGCGGGCAGGTCTACTGCCTCACCGACCGCGACCCGTCGACGGGAGTCGTGGCGCCCCGCTGACGCCGGGCTCAGGCCAGCACGCCGTCGCGCACGGTCACCCGGCCGCCGTAGACCGTGTGCACGACGCGGGCGCCGAGCTCGCGGCCGTGCCACGGGTTGTTGCGCGACAGCGAGGCCGAGGCCTCGCGGTCGACGGTGACCGTGGCGTCGGGATCGACGAGCACGACGTGGGCGGGCGACCCGGGTGCGAGCGCCTGCCCCTGGTCGGCGAGACCGGCGATCCGGGCCGGCGTCACCGACATGACTCGTGCGACGTCGGCCCACGAGAGGTCCGGCACCGCGGTGCGGACGACGCCGAGCGCGGTCTCGAGGCCGAGCATCCCGAAGGCCGCGTCGACGAACGCGTGCTCCTTGTCGTGGCGCGCGTGCGGGGCGTGGTCGGTCGCGACGGCGTCGATGGTGCCGTCGGCCAGCGCGGCGCGGAGTGCCTCGACGTCCTCCTGCGGGCGCAGCGGCGGGTTGACCTTGAAGGTCGGGTCGTAGCCGGTGAGCAGGTCGGTCGTGAGCAGCAGGTGGTGCGGCGTCACCTCGGCGGTCACCGAGATCCCCTGGGCCTTCGCCCAGCGGACGACCTCGACCGAGCCGGCCGTCGAGACGTGGGCGACGTGGACCCGCGAGCCGGTGTGGCGCGCGAGCATCACGTCGCGCGCGACGATCACCTCCTCCGCGATGCCGGGCCAGCCGGGCAGGCCGAGGCGACCGGACAGCTCGCCCTCGTGGCAGCACGCCGCCGGGCCTGCGAGCGCCGGATCCTGGGAGTGCTGCGACACGACGCCCCCGAAGGCCTTGACGTACTCGAGCGCACGGCGCATCACGCGGGCGTCGTGGACGCACCTGCCGTCGTCGGAGAAGACCGTGACCCCGGCGCGCGAGCGGTTCATGAGGCCGAGCTCGGCGAGCTCCTCGCCACCGAGCCCACGCGTCACGGCACCGACCGGCTGCACGTGGACCAGGCCGGCCTCACGGCCGAGCTCCCAGACGCGGGTCGCGGCCTCGGCGGTGTCGGTGACGGGGCTCGTGTTCGCCATCGCCAGGACGGCGGTGTAGCCACCGAGCGCGGCAGCCTGCGAGCCGGTCAGGATCGTCTCGGCGTCCTCACGACCCGGCTCGCGGAGGTGGGTGTGCAGGTCGACGAGCCCGGGCAGGGCGACCAGGCCCTCGGCGTCGATGGTCGCGGCACCGGCCGGCGCGGAGTCGACGAGGACCCCGGCGTCGTCGACGTACAGGTCAGCGCTGGTCTCGCCGAGCAGCGAGGCGCCCTTGATCACGAGCGACATCAGGCGTTCTCTCCTTGCAGGTCTCCGGCGAGCAGGTGGTAGAGCACGGCCATCCGGATCGCGAGGCCGCTGGAGACCTGCTCCAGGACGACCGACTGCGCGGCGTCGGCGGCGTCGGCGGCGATCTCCAGGCCGCGGTTCATCGGGCCGGGATGGCAGATCGGGACGTCCGGCTTCAACAGCGCGAGGCGGTCGCGGGTGAGCCCGTAGCCGACGGTGTACTCCCGCGCGCTCGGGAAGAAGGCGCCCGACATCCGCTCGCGCTGGACGCGCAGCATCATCACCGCGTCGGCGGTGGGCAGCACGGCGTCGATGTCGTACGACGTCTCGAACCCGGCCGCGGCCGACCACGCGCCGACGCCGCTGGGCATCAGCGTCGGCGGCGCCACGACCGTCACTCGCGCGCCGAGGCGCGTCAGGCACTGGATGTTGGAGCGGAAGACCCGGCTGTGGGTGAGGTCGCCGATGATGGCGACGTGGCGGCCCTCGAGGGAGCCGAGCCGGCGCTGCAGCGTGTAGGCGTCGAGGAGCGCCTGCGTCGGGTGCTCGTGCATCCCGTCGCCGGCGTTGACCACCGACGCGTCGACCCACTCGCTGACCTGGAGCGCCGCGCCGCTGGCGGGGTGGCGGATCACGAGGCCGTCGACGCCCATCGCGCACACCGTCAGGACGGTGTCGCGCAGGCTCTCGCCCTTGGACGTGCTCGACCCCTTCGCGCTGACGTTGATGACGTCGGCGGAGAGCCACTTGCCCGCGATCTCGAAGGACGAGCGGGTGCGCGTGGAGTCCTCGAAGAACATGTTGACGACCGTGCGACCGCGCAGCGCCGGCAGCTTCTTGACCTCGCGGTTCTGCACGTCGTGCATGTCGGCGGCGGTCTCGAAGAGCTGGTGGATCTCGTCGGTGGTGAGGTCGTCGATGGAGAGCAGGTGCTTCACGAGATGGTCACCTCGTCGCTGCCGTCGACCTCGCTGAGCCGGACGCTGACGCGCTCGGCCAGGGCGCTCGGGAGGTTCTTGCCGACGTGGTCGGCGCGGATCGGGAGCTCGCGGTGACCGCGGTCGACCAGCACCGCGAGGCGTACGGCGCTCGGGCGGCCGAGGTCGGCGAGGGCGTCGAGCGCGGCCCGGATCGTGCGGCCCGAGAACAGGACGTCATCCACGAGGACGACGACCTTCTTGTCGATCCCACCGGGCGGCAGCGCGGTCTTGTGCGCGCGCCGCGTCGGCTGCGAGCGCAGGTCGTCGCGATACATCGTCACGTCGAGCTCACCCACCGCGACGGGGGCGCCCTCGACGGTCGCGATCCGCTCGGCGATGCGCCTCGCGAGGGGTACGCCGCGGGTGTGCAGGCCGAGCAGCACCAGGTCGGTGGCGCCCTTGTTGCGCTCGAGCAGCTCGTGCGAGATCCGGGTCAGCGCCCGGGAGATGTCACGGGCGTCGAGGACGGTGCGGTCGGCCCTCGTGCTGTCGGTGCCGGGGTCTGCTTCTTCGGGGGCAGGCATCTGCGCGCCGGACCTCCTTCTCCGCCTCACGGGACGGCTCGTTAAAGGATGTCGATCGGGTCCGACCCTAGCAGCGGGCGGGCGGCGGGGTGGTCCGGAGTAGCGTCGGTGGGGATCGGTACTTTCCGGTCCGCAGGTCAGGAACTCCACATGGGCATCGGCTACGCCGCCGCATATCGCGCGCACCTCACCCCCTGGGAGAAGGCGAGCCGGCGGCAGCGGCCCGTCCTCGAGGTCCTCCTCGACCGCGAGGAGGCCGATCGGCCCGACCGCACGCGTCGGGCCCTCGACCTCGGCTGTGGGCGGGGCGCCCACACCGCGCTGCTCGTCGAGCGCGGGTGGGACGCGATGGGGGTCGACTCCGTGCGCCAGGCCGTCGACGTGGCGGTGCGGCGCAACGGCCTCGACGACGCCCGGTTCGTGGTCGGGGACGTGCGACACCTCGTGCACTCCGGCGTGGGCGTGGGCTTCGACCTGTTCCTCGACGTCGGGTGCTTCCAGAGCCTCGACACCGCGGGCCGCGCGATGATGGCCGACAACGTCACGGCCCTCGCCGCGCCCGCTGCCACGGTCCTCGTGCACACCAGTGCCACCCGCGCGCGGCCCGGGTGGGGCCCCCAGGCCTCGCTCGAGGACCTCCAGCGGTCCTACCTCGGCTGGGACGTGGCACAGGTCGCCGACGCGCGCACCGTCGCCGGGACCTGGTTCCGCCTCACCCGCGGCTGAGCGGTCAGCGCTCCAGGATCGCGACCACGCCCTGGCCGCCGGCCGCGCAGATGGAGACCAGCGCACGTCCACGGCCCTTGTTCGCGAGCAGCTTGGCCGCGACCGGGACGATCCGGCCGCCCGTCGCCGCGAACGGGTGGGCGGCGGCCAGCGAGGAGCCGGTGACGTTCAGCTTGTCGCGGTCGACCTCACCGAGCGGCGCGTCGAGACCGAGGCGCTCCTTGCAGAAGACCGGGTCCTCCCAGGCGGCCAGCGTCGAGAGCACCTGCGAGGCGAACGCCTCGTGGATCTCGTAGAAGTCGAAGTCCTGGAGGGTGAGGCCGTTGCGCGCCAGCATCCGCGGGACGGCGTACGCCGGTGCCATCAGCAGGCCCTCGTGGCCGTTGACGTAGTCGACGGCGGACGTCTCGGCGTCGACGAGGTGGGCCAGCACCGGGAGGCCGCGCTCCTCGGCCCACTCGTCGCTCGAGAGCAGCACCGCGGAGGCGCCGTCGGACAGCGGCGTGCTGTTGCCCGCCGTCATGGTGGCCGCCGAGCCCTTGCCGAAGACCGGCTTGAGCGTGGCGAGCTTCTCGACCGAGGAGTCCGGGCGCATGTTGTTGTCGCGCTCGACCCCGCGGAAGGGCGTGACCAGGTCGTCCTGGAAGCCCTCGTCGTAGGACCGGGCGAGGTTGTGGTGCGAGCGGACGGCGAGCTCGTCCTGGGCCTCGCGGGTGATCCGCCACTCGAGCGCGGTGAGGGCGGCGTGCTCCCCCATCGACATGCGGGTGCGGGGCTCGCCGTTCTGCGGGATGTCGAGCCCGATGTCGCCGGGGCGGATCGCGCCGAGGGCCTTGAGCCGGCTCGCGGTGTCCTTGGCGGCGTTGACCCTCATCAGCTTCCTGCGCAGCTTGTCGCTGATCGCGACGGGCGCGTCAGAAGTGGTGTCGGTGCCGCCCGCGACACCGGCGTCGATCACGCCGAGCGCGATCTTGTTGGCGACCTGGATCGCGGCCTGCAGCCCGGTGCCGCAGGCCTGCTGGATGTCGGTGGCCGGCGTCTCCGGGGCCAGCTTCGAGCCCAGCACCGACTCACGCGTCAGGTTGAAGTCACGCGAGTGCTTGAGCACGGCGCCGGCCTCGACCTCGCCGAGGCGCTCCCCGCGCAGGTCGAAGCGGTCCACCAGCCCGTCGATCGCCGCGGTGAGCATCTCCTGGTTGGAGACGCCCGCGTAGACCGTGTTGGAGCGGGCGAACGGGATGCGGTTGCCGCCGACGACTGCGACGGGCCGGGTGGTGGGCTGCATGTTCCTATCCTTGCCTGTGGAGGGCCTCCCGCCAACGGGGTGAGGGGCTCGTCACGAAGAGTGGACCCAGAGTGTAAACCTGAGTTACATAGTGCCGTCCGTCCGAGATCCACAGCCCCGACCACAGAGGGACCTGCCACCCATGAGCGATCGTTACCAGGGCTTCGTGTCCACCCCCGTCGGCCAGCTGTTCGTGAAGAACCTCGGCCTGCCCAACCCCACTACCCTCGAGCGCTGGACGGGCGGGGGGACGCTCGTCGACGGGCTCGTCGTGCTCGGCGGCGACGGTCGGCTCGGCGACGTGCTGCCGACGACCCTCGACGGCCTCGGCATCGCCTCGGCGACCGGGCTCGAGGAGGGCGCACGCGCGAAGGCGCTCGTCTTCGACGCCACCGGCATCACCGACACGACCGGGCTCGTCGCGCTGCGGGAGTTCTTCACCCCGCTCCTGCGTCGCCTGGAGACCTGCCCGCGCGTCGTGGTCATCGGCACGCCGCCGGAGACGACCACCGGCGCCGAGCGGATCGCGCAGCGCGCGCTCGAGGGCTTCACCCGCTCGCTCGGCAAGGAGATCGGCCGCGGCGGCACGGTGCAGCTGGTCTACGTCGCCCCTGCCGCCGACGGCGCGATCGACTCGACGCTCGCGTTCCTCCTCTCCCCCAAGTCGGCCTACGTCTCGGGGCAGGTCGTGCGCATCGGCGCCCACGGCTCCACCGCGACCGACCACGTCGCCGACTGGTCGCAGCCGCTCGCCGGCAAGGTCGCCCTCGTGACCGGGGCGAGTCGAGGCATCGGCGCGGAGATCGCACGCGTCCTGCACCGCGACGGCGCGACGGTCGTCGGCGTCGACGTGCCGCAGGCAGCCAGCGAGCTGCAGGACCTCATGGCCGAGCTCGACGGCGACCACCTCGTCCTCGACATCACCAACAAGGACGCCCCGCAGCGCATCGCCCACCACCTGCGCGAGCGCCACGGTGGCGTCGACGTCGTCGTGCACAACGCCGGCATCATCCGCGACAAGAAGCTCGCCAACATGGCCGAGGACCGCTGGAGCAGCGTCATCGCAGTCAACCTCACCGCCCCCGAGCTGATCAGCCGCGAGCTCCTCGACTCCGGGGTGGTCAACGACGGCGGCCGGATCATCGGTGTCGCGTCGATCGCCGGCATCGCGGGCAACGTCGGCCAGACCAACTACGCGACCTCCAAGGCCGGGGTCATCGGCCTGGTCGAGAGCCTGCGCGACGAGCTCGACCGCGGCATCACCGTGAATGCCGTGGCGCCGGGCTTCATCATCACGCAGATGACGGCGGCCGTACCGTTCGCGACCCGCGAGGTCGGCCAGCGCCTCAACGCGATGTCGCAGGGCGGGCTGCCGGTCGACGTCGCCGAGACCATCGCCTGGTTCGCCAGCACCGGCTCGGGCGCCGTCAACGGCAACGTGGTGCGCGTGTGCGGCCAGATGATGCTGGGCGCCTGATGCCCGGCACCAAGCTCCTCACCGGCGAGCCCGGCGACCTGACGACCCTGGTCCGGGCGGCGCTGCCCGTCGTGCCCGGCGTCAACCGGCTGCCCGGCGTGCGCAAGGGCCCGGCCTCGGCCTTCGACGGCCTCGCCTACGCCCGCGAGGCCGTCGGGGTCGAGCGCGCCCGCGTGGAGGCGTACGCCGGTGTGTGCGGCTTCCCCCGCAAGGACGTCGTACCCCTCACGTATCCGCACCTGCGCGCCTTCCCGCTCCACATGGCGATCATGAGCGACCCGGCGTTCCCCTACCCCGCCATCGGGATGGTGCACGTGGAGAACGTGATCACCGCGCACCGCGCGATCGGCGTCGGCGAGCGCCTCGACGTCACCACAGCGGTCGGCGAGCCCCGGCCGCACGCCCGCGGCGTCCTGCTCGACTTCGTCACCACCGTCTCGGCCGCCGCGGGCGGGGACACGGCGTGGGAGTCCACGTCGACGTACCTCCGGCGGGGACGGACCGTCGACGGCGACCCGGCGCCCGGCCTCGAGGTCCTCGACCCGCCGACCGGCGGCGTCCGGTGGCGGCTGCCCGCCGACCTCGGGCGGACCTACGCCGCCGTGTCGGGCGACGCCAACCCGATCCACCTCTACCCGCTGACGGCTAGGGCGCTGGGCTTCCGCCGCCAGATCGCGCACGGCATGTGGACGCTCGCGCGCTCGGTCGCCGCCATCGAGAACCGGCTTCCCGACGCGGTGACCGTGGAGGTCGCCTTCAAGAAGCCGGTGTTCCTCCCCGGAACGGTGTCCTACGCAGCGCGGCAGGACGACACGGGCTGGACCTTCGCGATGACCAGCCCGAAGGACGGCTCGCCCCACCTGCTGGGTCGTACGACGCCCGCCTGAGGCAGCGCGCCTACCTGCCGCGTCCGTCGTGGAGCCGGATGAGGCCCTCCTGGGCGACCGTCGCGACCAGGTCGCCGTCCTGGGAGAAGACGCGGGCGAGCGCGAGCCCGCGACCCCCGCCGGCGAACGGCGAGAACTGGTCGTAGAGCCACCACTCGTCGGCTCGGAACGGCTTGTGGAACCAGATCGTGTGGTCGAGCGAGGCGGGCACGAGCCGCGGCGACCCGAGCGTCACCCCGTGCGGGACGAGCGAGGCGCCGAGCAGCGTGAGGTCGCTGGCGTAGGTGAACGCCGCCTCCTGGAGCGTCGGGTCGTCGGAGAGCCGACCGGCGACGCGCGCCCAGATGCGGGCCTGGGCGGGGTGGTCCGGGTCGGCCGGCAGTCCCTGGCCGCTGACGCCGACGTAGCGCAGGTCGAGCGCCGACCACTCGCGCTCCCAGTCCTCGCCCTGCTCCCTGCCCTGTGCGCGCACCAGGTCGACCAGGGGCACCGCCTGCTCGGGCGGGACCACGTCGGGCATCCGGTCCTGGTGCTCGAAGCCGTCCTCGGGCACCTGGAAGTTGGCGGTGAGGTAGTAGATCGGGCGGCCGTGCTGGCGTGCCGAGACCCGTCGGGTGACGAACGAGCGGCCGTCACGGATGCGCTCGACGTCGTAGACGATCGGGACCGTGGTGTCGCCCGGGCGCAGGAAGTAGGAGTGCAGCGAGTGCAGGACGTAGCCGTCGTCGACGCTGCGGGTGGCCGCGACCACGGCCTGCCCGGCGACCTGCCCGCCGAAGACCCGCTGGCGCTCGGTCCTCGCCTGGGCCCCGCGGTAGAGGTCGACCTCGAGGCGCTCGAGGTCGAGGAGCTCGGCGAGCTCCCCGGCGCTGCCCGCCATCAGCGCTCCTCCCAGCCCGGGTCGTCGCCGTCGTTCTTCGACTGGTCGTCGAGGTCGGCGAGGAACGCCTCGAAGGCGCTGCCGATCTCCTCGCCCGTCGGGAGCGGCTCGTCGCCGGCCAGGAGGGACGAGCCGGCGGCCTCGGCCTCGCGGAAGGAGTCGTACTGCTGCTCCAGTCCGCGCACCACGTCGCCGACCTCGTCGTGGGAGGAGAGGTAGCGGTCGACCTCGGTCTCGGTGATCTCCGCGGACTCGCGCAGGTCGCCGAGGTCGATGGTGAGGTGCCCGCCGATCTCGAGGTGCTCGAGCAGGACGAGCGCGGCCTGGGGGTACTCCATCTGCGCGAGGTAGTGCGGGATGTGGGCGACGAAGCCGAGGGCGTCGAGGCCCCACTCGCCCAGCCGGATCTCGAGCAGCGCCTGCGCGCTCGCCGGGACGCGGAGCTCGCCCTGCCACGGGCTCTCGCCGGGGACGAGGTCGGGCCGGTTGGCGTGGGGCGTGATCGCGATCGGGCGGGTGTGCGGGACGGCCATCGGCACGGCGCCGAGGCTCACCACCCGGGCCACGCCGAAGTGGTCGACGACCTCGCGGACCGCGCGGGCGAAGGCCTCCCAGCGGATGTCGGGCTCGGGTCCGGTGAGCAGGAGGAAGGGCGTGCCTCCGGTGTCGCGGAGCGCCCGGACGACCAGGCGGGGCGCCTCGTAGTCGACGTAGTGGTCGCGGACGAAGGTCACGGGAGGCCGGCGCGCGCGGTAGTCGTGGAGCGCGTCGACGTCGAAGGTCGCGACGACCTTGCCGTCGGAGAGCTCGGCGAGGTGCGAGGCGGCGAGCTCCGCAGACTTGCCCGCGTCGAGGAATCCGGTGAGCACGCAGACCATCGTCAGGTCACCGGCGTCGGCCAGCACCTCGGCGTCGTCGACGATGTGCACGAGTCTGTCGGCCATGGGCCAAGCCTATTCGCAGGTGCCGCGTGACCGGGCACACACCCACCCCGGTGGTCATCGCTTGTTACTCATGGGTAGCCTGAGCTGACCCTGTCACCCGAGAACCGTGGGAGTACACCGTGCCCCGTCCCCAGCGTGAGGTCGTCTTCGTCGACGGCGTGCGCACCCCGTTCGGCAAGGCCAAGGGCCAGTACGCCGAGACGCGCGCCGACGACCTCGTCATCAAGTCCATCCGCGAGCTGATGCGGCGCAACCCGTCGCTGCCGCCCGAGCGGGTCGACGAGGTCGCGATCGCGGCCACCACCCAGATCGGCGACCAGGGCCTGACCCTCGGCCGCACCGCCGCCCTCCTCGCGGGGCTGCCGCAGAGCGTCCCCGGCTACTCCATCGACCGCATGTGCGCGGGCGCGATGACCGCGGTGACCAGCACCGCGTCGGGCATCGCCTTCGGGGCCTACGACGTCGCCATCGCCGGCGGTGTCGAGCACATGGGTCGCCACCCGATGGGCGAGGGCGTCGACCCCAACCCGCGGATCCTGTCGGAGCGGATCGTGAACCCGGACGCCCTCGTCATGGGCAAGACCGCGGAGAACCTCCACGACCGCTACCCCACGATCACCCGGCAGCGCGTGGACGCGTACGCCGTGCGCAGCCAGCAGAAGACCAAGGCCGCCTACGACGCCGGCAAGATCCAGCCCGACCTGGTGCCCGTCGCGACCCGCTCCGCCGAGGCCGGCTGGGGCCTGGCCACGCTCGACGAGCCGATGCGCCCCGAGACGACCATGGAGTCGCTCGCCGGGCTCAAGACGCCGTTCCGCTCGCACGGCAACGTGACCGCGGGCAACGCCGCCGGCATCAACGACGGCGCGACCGCCGCGCTCCTCGCCGACGAGGAGACCGCACGCGAGCTCGGCCTGCCCGTCAAGATGCGCCTGGTGACCTACTCCTTCGTCGGCGTCGAGCCCGAGGTGATGGGCGCCGGCCCGATCCCGGCGACCGAGAAGGCGCTGAGGCTCGCCGGCCTGACGATCGACGACATCGACGCGTTCGAGGTCAACGAGGCGTTCGCCGTGCAGGTGCTCGCCTTCCTCGAGCACTTCGGCATCGCCGACGACGACGAGCGGGTGAACCCCTACGGCGGCGCGATCGCGATGGGGCACCCCCTCGCGTCGTCCGGCGTACGCCTCATGAACCAGCTGGCGCGCCAGTTCGAGGAGCGCCCCGAGGTCCGCTACGGCCTCACCACCATGTGCATCGGCATCGGCATGGGCGGGACCGTGATCTGGGAGAACCCCCACTGGACCGGCAGCACCTCCGAGTCGACGGGAGACGACAAGTGACTGACATCTTCGAGCGGGCGCGGGGCATCGTCTCCGACGCCGAGCGCGTCACGCAGGCCCACCTGCGCAAGGTGACCCTGCCGGGCGTGACCTTCGGCCTGATCACCCTCGACAACGGCGAGGACCACACCAAGCCCAACACGTTC
Organism: Nocardioides exalbidus; assembly: GCF_900105585.1. NCBI lineage: Bacteria > Bacillati > Actinomycetota > Actinomycetes > Propionibacteriales > Nocardioidaceae > Nocardioides > Nocardioides exalbidus. The sequence continues at coordinate 3,638,579 of NZ_FNRT01000002.1, read as the reverse complement.
GGCCCGGGCTCGCTGCTCGCGCTCAACGAGGCGATCGATGCCGCGCTGGCCGACGACTCGGTCGACGCGATCGCGGTGACCGGCAAGCCGTTCATCCTGGCGGCCGGCGCCGACCTCATGTCCATCCAGGGTGGCGGCCCCGACGCCGTCCGCATCGTCGGCGAGCTCGGCCACGCGACCTTCCGCAAGCTCCAGGACGGCGGCAAGACGTCGTTCGGCTTCATCAACGGCCTGGCCCTCGGCGGCGGCCTCGAGGTCGCGCTGCACTGCACCTACCGCACCGTCATGGACTCCGCGCCGGCCCTCGGCTTGCCCGAGGTCATGCTCGGCCTCGTGCCCGGCTGGGGCGGCGCCTACCTCGTGCCCAACCTCGTCGGTGCCGACAAGGCGGTGACGCTGATCCTCGAGAACCCGCTCAACCAGGGCAAGACGCTCGGCGGTCAGGCGGCGTACGACTTCGGGCTGGCCGACGCGGTCTTCAACGGCGCGGACTTCCTGGAGCAGTCTCTGCTCTGGGCGGCCTCCGTCGTGCGCGGCGAGACCACCGTGACCCGCCCCGACGTCGACCGTGGGGAGGCGTGGGACGCCGCGATCGAGCGGGCCCGGGGCATCGTCGAGGCCAGGACGGGCGGCGCCTCCCCGGCGGCCGCCAAGGCCGTCGAGCTGATCGCCGCGGCGCGCGACACCGACCGTGACGCCGGCTTCGCGGCCGAGGACGACGCCCTCGAGGCGATGTCGCAGACCGCCGAGCTGCTCGCCTCGCTCTACTCGTTCGACCTGGTGCAGAAGCGCGCCAAGCGACCGGCCGGCGCGCCCGACAAGTCGCTCGCACGGCCGGTGACCAAGGTGGGCATCGTGGGTGCCGGCCTGATGGCCAGCCAGCTCGCGCTGCTCTTCGTACGCCGCCTCGAGGTGCCCGTCGTGCTCACTGACCTCGACCAGGAGCGGGCCGACAAGGGTGTGGGCTACGTCCACGCCGAGATCGACAAGCTGCTCGCCAAGGGCCGGATCAGCCAGGACAAGGCCAACCGCCACAAGGCCCTCGTGTCCGGCGAGACCGACAAGCAGGTCGCCTTCGGCGACGCCGACTTCGTCATCGAGGCCGTCTTCGAGGAGATGTCGGTCAAGAAGACCGTCTTCGCCGACGTGGAGAAGGTCGTCTCGCCCGAGTGCGTGCTGGCGACGAACACCTCGTCGCTCTCGATCACCGAGATGGCGTCCGACCTCGAGCACCCCGAGCGGGTCGTCGGGTTCCACTTCTTCAACCCGGTCGCGGTGATGCCGCTGCTGGAGATCGTCCGCGGCGAGGCGACCGACGACGCCACCCTGGCGACGGCGTTCGCGACGGGCAGGACGCTGAAGAAGACCACGATCCTGGTCAACGACAGCCCGTCCTTCATCGTCAACCGGTTGCTCGGCCGCTTCATGAGCGAGGTCGGCCGCATCGTCGACGAGGGCACCCCGGTCTCCGTCGCCGACGGCGCGTTCGCCGGCATCGCTCCGATGCCGCCGTTCGTCCTGCTGTCGCTGGTCGGCCCCGCCATCGCGCTGCACAACAACGAGACGCTGAAGGGTGCGTTCCCCGACCGCTTCTACGTCTCCCCCGCGCTCGAGCGGATCGTCGCGGCCCGCAAGGCGTCCTACTACGGCCCCGACGGAGCCCTCGACCCCGCGGTCGAGGAGCTGCTCGTCGTGCCCGAGTCGCCGGTGGTGCTCACCTCTGAAGAGGTCCGGGAGAAGACCCTCGCCGGCCTCGCCGAGGAGGCGCGCCTGATGCTCGACGAGGGCGTCGTCGCCGCGCCGCAGGACATCGACCTGGCGATGATCACCGGTGCCGGGTTCTCGTTCTGGAACGGTGGCCTGACCTTCATGCTCGACGTGAAGGGGATCTCTGAGAAGGCGACGGGCAAGCGCTTCCACTGAGCACACCGAGCACCTTGGGGCGGTGCCCCAGCCACATTCCGTACGTCCCGAATGTGGCTGGGGCACCGCCCCTCGGCGTGTCGGCGTACGACGCGCCCGTGGGCGGTGACCAGGCCACATTCCCCGGGCGCGGAATGTGGCTCACTCACCGCTCGGGGCCTCAGTCACGCCGGGAGTAGTCCTTCGCCGGCTCGCCGGCACCCTGACCGACGCGGCTGTGCCGGTAGCCGTAGCCGAAGTAGATGGCGAAGCCGAGGGCCATCCAGACGAGGAACCGCAGCCACGTCTCGGCGGTGAGGTTCAGCATCAGGAAGAGGCAGATCGCCGCGGACAGCCACGGCAGGAACGGCGAGAACGGCACGCGGAACGACCGCTCGAGGTCGGGACGGTTCTTCCGCAGGATCGGCACGGCGATGGAGACGAGGGCGAATGCCGACAGGGTCCCGATGTTGACCATCTCCTCGAGCTTGCCGATCGGGGTGAGCGACGCGACGAGCGCGACGACCAGGCCGATGGCGAGGGTGATCCGGACGGGCGTGCCCGTCCTGGGGTGCACGTGGGCGAGCGCGGTGGGCATCAGCCCGTCGCGGCTCATCGCGAAGAACACGCGCACGGCACCGATCATCAGCGTCATCACGACCGTCGTCAGGCCGGCGACCGCACCTGCGGAGATGAGGGTGGCGTAGCCGTCCTTGCCCTGGTCGATGAACGCGGTCGCGAGCGCCGCGTCGGGGTTGATGTCGTCGTACTTCACCATCCCGGTGATCACCAGCGCCACGGCGACGTAGAGGATCGTGCAGATGACCAGCGAGGCGATGATGCCCCGCGGCAGGTCCTTCTGCGGGTTGCGCGCCTCCTCGGCCGTCGTTGCGACGACGTCGAAGCCGATGTAGGCGAAGAACACGAGCGAGGCGGCGAACAGGATGCCGGCGACGCCGTAGACCCCCGGGGCACCGAAGACGGTCTGGATCAGCGGGGTGTGCAGCCAGCCCTCGCCGGTCGTGCCCGGAGCGCTGGCGGGGACGAAGGGCTTGTAGTTGTCGGTGTCGATGAACTGGATGCCCGCGACGATGACGAAGAGCACGATGAAGAGCTTGAGCGCGACCAGCACGAGGTTGACCCGCAACGACTCCTTGATGCCGAAGGCGACCAGCACGGTCAGGATCGCGACCAGCAGGAACGCCGGCAGGTCGAAGGTGTCGCCGTAGCCGAGGCTCTCGGGCCAGCCCAGCCCGATCTCGCCGAGGAACGTCTCGAAGTACGACGACCAGCCCTGCGCCACGACGGACGCGCCGAGCATCAGCTCGAGGATCAGGTCCCAGCCGATGATCCACGCGATCATCTCGCCGAGGGTCGCGTAGGAGAACGTGTACGCCGACCCGGAGACCGGGACCGTCGAGGCGAACTCGGCGTAGCAGAGGGCCGCCAGGCCGCAGCAGATTGCGGCGATGACGAAGGAGAACACCACGCCGGGCCCGGCGTAGGCCTGCGCCACCCGACCGGTCAGCGTGAAGATGCCGGCGCCGATGATGACGCCGATGCCGAACACGGTGAGGTCGAGGGCGGAGAGGTTCTTCTTGAGCTTGAACTCGGGGTCTTCGGTGTCGGCCATGGACAGCTCGACGGACTTGGTGCGCCAGATGCTCATCCCAGCAACGTAGACCCGAGATGCCTCCTCCGTCACTCAGGCCACGCGTGTTGCGGACGCGGACGAACCATTCGGGGTGGTGGGATCGTCGGTAGTGGTGACCCGCTCCCGAGAAGTCAGGACCACCGATGCCACGACGCGACCAGGCGGCGTTCGCCGAGTTCGTCGCTGACCGCTCCGCCTCGCTGCACCGCACGGCGTACCTCCTGGTCGGCGACCGGGGCCTGGCCCAGGACCTGCTCCAGGAGGCGCTCACCAAGACGTACGTCGCGTGGCCGCGGCTGCGCGACCCCGGCAAGGCCGAGGCCTACACCCGCAAGGCGCTCACCACGACCGCGATCACGTGGTACCGCCGCCGCAGCTGGGGCGAGCGGCCCGTCGACTCCGTGCCCGACTCCGTGGCCGACCGCCCCGCCGACGGGCTCGCCGACGACGTCGCGACCCGTGACCTGCTCTGGCAGGCGCTCCAGGGGCTCCCGCCCCGCCAGCGCGCAGCCATCGTGCTCCGCTACTACGAGGACCTGACCGAGGCGCAGACGGCGGACGTCATGGGCTGCGCCGTGGGCACCGTCAAGAGCCAGGTGTCCGCCGGCCTCCGCACGCTCCGCACCCGCCTCGGCGACAGGGTCACCGACTCCGACCTCGTCCCCCTCGACCTCCTGGAGGTGACCCGATGACCGGGCTGCTGACCGACCTGATGCACGAGCGCGCCGACCGCCTCGACCGACCCGAGGTCGACCTCGCCGCCATCACCCGCGACGGCGACCGGGTCGTACGACGCCGGCGCACCGCCGTCGTCGGCGGCGTGGCCGCGGCCTCCGTCCTCGCCGTCGTCACCGGCGCCGCGCTGTTCGGCGGTGGCCGCTCTGCGGACAGCGACGTCGCCTCGACCGGTCCGGTCGGCCAGGTCGACCTGCTGAGCTGGACGAGCGGACGGGTGCTGCACACCGGGAGCGGCGCGACGGTCGAGCTCGACGCGGACGTCCGGGCATGGGTCTGGGTGGGCGACTCGGTCGTCTACACCGACTCGTCCGACCGGGTCCACCTCTGGCAGGGCGGCACGGAGCGCGTCATCGGCAGGGCGATGCCGCAGGGCGACCTCGCCGAGCTGGTCACCGACAGCACGTTCGTGGCGTGGGTCGACACCGACCGCCGACTGGTCCGCTACGACCTCTCCGACGGCACGCTCGTCCAGGCACCGTCGATGCCGGGCAACAGGCTCCGGGTCACCGCGATCGACGGGGCGACGGTGTACGCCGCCGACTCCGACGGGGTCTACGCCTGGCAGCCGTCCGACCCGGGTGCCTACCGGACCCTCGGCACCGACCCCCGGAGCGTCGTCCTGGACGCCGAGAACGGCACCCTCGTGCGCACGGCGCCCGGCAGGACCGTGGTGCTCGAGCGGGACGGTGACACGCTCCTCGTCGCGGCACGCGAGTTCGCCGACCTCTCACCCGACGCCGGGCTGCTGTCCGTGGAGGACGGCGATCGCGGAGTGGTCGTCGACACCGACAGCGGCCTCGAGAGGGCGCTCGACCACGGACACGAGTGGGCGATCGGCTACGAGTGGCTCGACCCGACGACGATGGCCGTGCTGGCCTTCGACGGGATCGACGACGAGGACTCCATGGACGGCTACCTGCTGACCTGCGACGCAGTCTCCGGTGCCTGCGCCGAGGGAGAGCACCTGGGTGCGCTCGGCCAGTGGCAGCTGCCGACGGGAATCCACTTCGGCCCCTGAGCGCCGCCCGTCAGGCCGGGTGGTCGACCTCGACCAGCGACAGCCCGCGGTCGAGGGCGGCCACGTCGGCCACGATCTCGCGGGCGAGGGTCGGGGCGTCGAGGCCGATGCGGGCCAGGATCGCGTCGCGCTTGGCGTGGTCGAGGAACTCCTGCGGGATGCCGTGCAGCCGGAACGGCGTCCGGACACCGGCGTCGTTGAGCGTCTGCAGGAGCACCGCCCCGCACCCGCCGACGCGGCCGTTGTCCTCGACGCTGACCACGAGCCGGTGCTCGGCGGCGAGGGCGACGATGGCGGGGTCGACCGGCTTGACCCAGCGGGGGTCGACGACCGTGACGCCGATGCCCTGGTCGGTGAGGCGGGAGGCCACCTCGACGGCGGTCGTCGCCATCGAGCCGACGGCGACCAGCAGCACGTCCTGCTCGCCCTCGCGGACCAGGACGTCGGCCCGGCCGGCGCGGTCGATCGCGGGGACGTCGGCGGGCGGCGGCCCCTTCGGGAAGCGCACCACCGTCGGCCGGTCCTCGACCAGCACGGCCTCGTCGAGGAGCTCGCGGAGGCGGGTGACGTCGCGGGGCGCGGCGAGCTCGAGGCCCGGCACGACCTGCAGGATCGACATGTCCCACATGCCGTTGTGGCTGGCGCCGTCGTCACCGGTGACCCCGGAGCGGTCGAGGACGAACGTCACCCCGCACCGGTGCAGCGCGACGTCCATCAGCACCTGGTCGAAGGCGCGGTTGAGGAAGGTGGCGTAGACCGCGAAGACCGGGTGCAGCCCGCCCATCGCCAGGCCTGCGGCGGACGTGACGGCGTGCTGCTCGGCGATGCCGACGTCGAAGGTGCGCTCGGGGTACTTCTGGGCGAAGGCGTCGAGCCCGACCGGGTGCATCATCGCCGCGGTCACGGCGACGACGTCGTCGCGGCGGGCGCCGACCTCGAGGATCGCCTCGGAGAAGTGGTCGGTCCAGATCTTGCCCTTGGGCTTCTCCGCACCGGTCTGCACGTCGAACGGCCCGGGCGCGTGGAACTGGTCGGCCTCGTGGCGCAGCGCGGGGTCGTAGCCCTGACCCTTGCGGGTGATCGCGTGGACGATGACGGGGCCGTCGAAGCGCTTGGCGTTGGCCAGTGCCTGCTCCATCGCGGCGCGGTCGTGGCCGTCGACCGGGCCGACGTACTTCAGGCCGAGGTCCTCGAAGAGGCCCTGGGGCGCAAGGGCGTCCTTCATGCCCTTCTTGACCGCGTGGAGCGCGTCGTAGGCCGCGTGGCCGACACCGGGGACAGCGTTGAGGCGCTTCTTGACCAGGTCGAGGACCTGCTCGTAGCGCGGGTTGGTGCGCAGCGCGGTGAGCGCGGTCGCGAGGCCGCCGATCGTCGGGGTGTAGGAGCGCTCGTTGTCGTTGACGACGATGACGAGGCGGCTGTCCTTCGCGATCGCGATGTTGTTGAGGGCCTCCCACGCCATGCCGCCGGTGAGCGCGCCGTCGCCGATGACGGCGACGACGTGCCGGTCCTCGCCGCGGATTGCGTAGGCCTTGGCCAGCCCGTCGGCGTAGGACAGCGAGGTCGAGGCGTGCGAGTTCTCCACGATGTCGTGCTCGGACTCGGCCTGGCTCGGGTAGCCGCTGACGCCGCCCTCCTTGCGGAGCGTGCCGAAGTCGGCGTGCCGTCCGGTCACGAGCTTGTGGACGTAGGACTGGTGGCCGGTGTCGAAGACGACGCGGTCGCGCGGGGAGTCGAAGACGCGGTGGATCGCGAGCGTCAGCTCGACGACGCCGAGGTTGGGCCCGAGGTGCCCGGAGTTGGTCGCGACGGTGCGGATCATCAGGTCGCGGATCTCGGCGGCCAGCTGGTCGAGCTGGTCGGCCGAGAGTCCGTGGAGGTCGCTCGGCGACGCGATCGAGTCGAGGAGTGCCATAGCGCCCGAGTCTATTTCATGGCAGGTCGAGGACGGCCACCGCCGGCTCGTGGAGGCTGCCCATCCACACCCGGCCGTCGTGCTCCCGGACGCCGGTCACCATGTGGTAGCCCGGCCCCTGCCCGGGCTGGGGCAGGTCGAGGTCGTGCACCAGCCGGCCGTCGTCGTCGTACGCCTGCACGCGGATGGTCACCTTCGGCTTCGGCTGGAACGCCTCGGGGATCTTCGTGACCGCCCGGCGGAGCACCATCGGGGCGGTGCCGAGCCGCTCGACGAGCGGGTCGACCGGGCTCGCGATCGTGACCCACACCAGCCCGTCGCTGCCACGGCTGATGTTGTCGGGGTAGCCCGGTAGGTCGGTGACGAGGTGGTCGCGCTCGCCCGCGCGCGACCCGGTCAGCCAGAGGCGTACGACGGTGCGGCCGCGGCACTCGGCGACGGCGACGTAGGACTCGTCGGCGGCCAGCGCGACGCCGTTGGAGAACCGGAGCCCCTCCAGCACGACGGTCACGGTGCCGTCGGGGTCACGACGCAGGACGCGGCCGGTGTGGGTGTCCTGGACGAAGTCGTCCTTCCACGCGAAGACGCCGAAGTGGAGGGAGGAGTCGCTGAACCAGATCGTGCCGTCGGCGGCGACGGCCGCGTTGTTGCAGAACGCCATCGGCGTGCCGTCGACCTCCCCGACGACCACCTCGACGGCGCCCGAGCCGACCGAGACCCTCAGCACGCCACGCTGGGCGTCGCAGACCAGGAGGTCGCCGCCCGGCAGGATCTCGATGCCGAGCGGCCGGCCACCGGTGTCGGCGACCCGCCGGGTGCTGCCCGTCACCGGGTCGAGCGCCCAGATCGCACCGTCCTCGGTGCCGGTGTAGACGAGGCCGTCGGGCCCGACGACGACGTCCTCGGCCCCGGGTCCGGGAACGGGGTGCACGGTGAAGGATCCTCGGGAGTCGGTCATGGCGCCATGCTGGCGTAGAGATCACTGCGGAGGAAGGCCGGGACGATTCCCTCGCCGCCCTTGGTCAGCCGCAGCCCGCCGACGGTGGCGGGGTCGACGAAGACGATCTGCCGACCCTCCCTGCAGTCGATGTCGGCGTCGGCGAGGTCGACCGCGGCGGTGTAGACCCACATCCGGTCCCAGGTGCCGTAGGAGGCGCGGTGGTCGGTGGCGAACACCCCGACCTCGTGCACGTCCGCGGCGTCGAGGCGGACGCCGGTCTCCTCCTCGAGCTCGCGCAGCGCACCCTCCAGAGGTTCCTCGCCTGGCTCGAGGTGGCCACCGGACAGGCCCCAGCAGTCGGGGTCGATGCGGGGGTTCGAGTCGCGCTCCTGGAGCAGGATCCAGCCGCGGCGGTCGACGAGGACGACACCGGCGAACCCGCGGGCGTCGGGCGGTGGTGCGGGCGTGTGGTCGACCGCCCAGGCTCGTACGGCGTCGAGCGCGATCGCGGTCGAGTCGACGATCGCCAGGCCCCCGACGGTCGCCGGGTCGACGAAGACGATCTGCCGGCCCTCCTGGCAGTCGACGTCGTCGTCGCCGAGCTCGGTGGGCGCGACGAAGACGTGGTAGCGGAACCGGCCGTGCGGCGACTCGACCTCGTGCTCGCCGAGGTCGTCGACGTCCTCCACCACGATGCCGGTCTCCTCCGCCAGCTCGCGCAGCGCGCCCTGCCGGGCCGTCTCGCCGGCCTCGATGCCGCCACCCGGGAAGCACCAGGTGTCGGGCCACACGGGCGCGTGCTCGTCACGCTCCTGCATGAGGAACCAGCCCCGCGGGTCCACGAGGGTGAGGCAGACGTAGTCGGTGCGGACGGTCGGATCGGACATCCGGCGACCCTAGCCACGGCCTACATGCGGACCCGGTAGCGACGCCCGCGGAGCGCGTCCTCGACGAGCCCGACCTCGCGGCGTACGCCGAGCAGCCGCGCGTCCTCCAGCCGGAAGGTCTGCACCGCGGCCTCGACGACCGCCTGCTCGGCTACGTCCTTGAGGTCGCCGCGGATCTCGCTGAGCCCGCGACGGGTCGCCAGCTGCTGGGCCTCGACGTGCAGCACGGCGAAGCGCGCGAGGACGACGACGTGCCGCCTCAGCCCGGAGAACCGCCGGTAGTCGGGCGGGCACAGGTCGAGCAGCCAGCTGGCGGCCGTGACCTCCCAGTCGGGGGCGTCCGGAGGGCGCACCTGGCGCGGCCAGCCGGGTGGCGCGACCCCCGCGTGGCCCAGCGGCGGCGTCGGCCGCTTGCGGGGCTGCGGGGACGGGAACACCTCCCCAGCCTATCGAACACGTGTTCGATCGTCAGGTGATGCCCAGGGCCTTCTCGACCTCGGCGAGGTCGGGGTCGCGGAGCCCCGTCGAGTCGTGGCGCCACCAGACGTCCGGGTAGACGACGCGACCGCTCAGCCAGTCGGGCCGCTCGCCGAGGAGCACCACCTGGAGGGCGGGCGCGGGGACCCGGAGCGACGGCGGCTCGAAGCCGTGGCGCGCGCCCGGCTCGAAGCCGCGGGCGCCGTAGTAGGCCGGGCTCCCCTCGAGGAAGAGCGCCGGGCGGCCCACGCCTCGCGCCGCGTCGATCGCCGCGGCGACCAGTGCCGTGCCGATCCCTCGGCCCTGGTGCGCCGGCGCGACGCTGAGCGGCGACAGCATGCCGGCGTCCACGAGCTCGCGGCGCGCGTCCACCCAGCAGTGGCTGATCCCGACGTGGCCGACGACCTCGCCGACGAGCACCGCGACCCGCTCGGCGAGGAGGAGGTCGCCGGAGCGCACCTCGGCCCAGAGATCGGCGACCTGCGCCCCGCGCGCGGCGTCGTCGGCACCGAAGGCCGCGGACACCACGGCGAGCACGGCATCGGCATCGTGTGGCCCTGCGGGGCGGATCTCGACGTCGGTCACGGGTGTCACGCTATCCACCGACGCGCTCGCGCAGCCCGGCCGCGAGGCCGCTGATCGTGAGGGCGTCGAAGAACCCACCGGCGTACCTCGCCAGCCGGCGCCGCCTCACCGGTCCGAGCCGCAGCCGGAGGTGCACCCGCGTGCCGCGACCGTGCTGGGCGAGGTGCAGGCACCAGGTGAGCTCGGTGCGTCCGCGGCGCGAGGTGTAGAGCAGGAGCGAGGGCCGCTCGATGGCTGCGAGGGTGAATGTCGCGTCGGTACCGCCCCAGTCGGGGATGACGTCGCCGACGTGGTGCTCGAGGAGGCGCGGCTCGATCCGCCTCAGGGCACGCCGGGAGGGCGGCACGAATCGCTCGACGCGGGCCGGGAGGTACCACCCGGCGCGGCGCTTGCCGAGCTGGACCAGCCACGGCCACACCTCGTCAGGTGCGGCGTCGAGGTCGAAGGCGCGGTCCATCACGACGTCGGCGGCCACGAGGTCGTCCCCCGGCAGCGCGGTCTCGCGCTCGGCCTGCGTCGGCGCCGCCCAGTCCACCTGAGGCGCCCGTCATCCCGCCAGGAACGACCAGCGCACCTCGCGCCGGGCGTTGTCGACGTTGAGGTCCACCAGGCAGATGCTCTGCCACGTCCCGAGGGCGAGCCTGCCCCCGAGGACCGGCACCGAGCAGGACGGCGGCACGATCGCCGGCATCACGTGCGAGCGACCGTGGCCGGGCGAGCCGTGCCGGTGCCGCCAGCGGTCGTCGGCGGGCAGGAGGTCCGCGAGTGCCGCGAGCAGGTCGTCGTCGGACCCGGCGCCGGTCTCGATGATCGCGAGACCTGCCGTCGCGTGCGGCACGAACACGTGGAGGAGGCCGTCCCCCTCGCCGCTCACGAAGTCGGCCGCGTCGCGGGTGAGGTCGAGGACGACCTCGTCCCCGCCGGTGCGGTAGGTGCGGGTCTCGCTGCGCACGGCTCAGTCCGCCAGCGCGTCGTTGATCCGCTGGACCTTGGCGGCCAGCTGGCCGTCGTACCCGGGTCGGATGTCGGCCTTCAGCACCAGTCCGACGCGCGGGGAGACCGCCGCGACGACGTCGACGGCCTGCTTGACCACGGCCATCACCTCGTCCCACTCCCCCTCGATGTTGGTGAACATCGCGTTCGTCTCGTGGGGCAGCCCCGACTCGCGCACGACGCGGACGGCGGCCGCGACCGCCTCGGTGACCGACCCCGTCGGGTCGCTGGACGTGGGCGAGATGGAGAACGCGACGATCATGCGACCACGCTAGCGCTCAGGCGTTGGTGCCCTCGCCGGGGAGCGCGCCCTGCGGGTCCGGCGTACCTCCCTCGCAGGACACGCCGAACTCGGGCGCGGTGTGGCCGTCGCCGTACTCCTCGATGAAGAGCGGGAGCCGCCGGTCGCCGGCACCGTCGAGCTGGAGCTGGGCTCCCCACACCGTGACCACGACCGGTGAGGGCAGGCCGTCGCGCGGGGACATGATGCCGTTGTCGGGCAGCAGCGCGGCCAGCGCATCGACGTCCCCGGCCGGGAGGTCGGGGTCGTAGGTGATCCAGGTGGTGCCGTGCTCGAGGTCGTGGACGGCGTTCTCCTCGCGGACCGGCTCGTCGTAGACGCCGCACGCGAGCCAGATCGGCGCGTGCGCCCCGCCGACCGGCGGGTCCTGGGGGTAGTCGACGTCGTCCGTCGTGTGGGTGCGGTCCGTGACGTCCCACGTCTGCACGAGGCTCAGGTCGAGCGCGCGCTGCGCCTCTTCCTCGCCCCGCAGTGCCTGGTCGATCAGCGGCGCGACGAGCGCTGCGCCGAGCACGAGCGCCGCGCCGGCGGTCGCGAGCACCAGCGGAAGCCGGGAGCGGTCGGCGGGTGCCTGCTCGACCACCTCGGCGTCGCCGACCGGCCCTGGCACGGGGGCGGGCACGGGGGTGGGCTCGAGGTCTGGATCGACCGGCGGCTCCAGCTCGACCTGCTCGGGCCGCTCGTCGTCGTTCACGGCGTCAGGCTACCGACGCCCTCCCCGCCCGGCAGCGCCGCCCGGAGCCGCGCCAGGCCGCCGATGAATCTCGACAGTGGAGCCCGCGGCCCGACCTACCGGCACCTGGCTCCACTGTCGGCACCCCGAGACGACGACGACCGCGTCCGGGAGGTCCCGGACGCGGTCGCGTCGTCAACAGGTGCGTGCGGTCAGCCGCGCAGGAGGTTGCGCAGGACGTACTGCATGATCCCGCCGTTGCGGTAGTAGTTCGCCTCGCCGGGGGTGTCGATGCGCACCACGGCCTCGAACTCGCTGGTCTCGCCGAACGACTGGTCGGTGCCGGGAGCCGGCTCGACCTTGACGGTGACCATCTTGGGCGTGGTGCCGTCGTTGAGCGCGGTGATGCCGGAGATCGAGATGATCTCGGCACCGGTGAGGCCCAGGTCGTCGGCGGTCTTGCCCGCGGGGAACTGCAGCGGGATGACGCCCATGCCGATGAGGTTCGAGCGGTGGATGCGCTCGTAGGACTCGGCGATGACGGCCTTGACGCCGAGCAGTGCGGTGCCCTTGGCGGCCCAGTCGCGCGAGGAGCCGGAACCGTACTCCTTGCCGGCCAGGACGACCAGCGGCGTGCCGGCGGCCTGGTAGTTGGCGCTGGCCTCGAAGACGCTGGTGACGTCACCGTCGGTCGTGGTGAAGTCGCGCGTCACGCCACCCTCGGTGCCGGGCGCGATCTGGTTGCGCAGGCGGATGTTGGCGAACGTGCCGCGGATCATGACCTCGTGGTTGCCACGGCGCGAGCCGTAGGAGTTGAAGTCACGCTGGTCGACGCCGTGCTCGGCGAGGTAACGGCCCGCGGGGCTGTCCTTCTTGATCGCACCGGCCGGGCTGATGTGGTCGGTGGTGACCGAGTCGCCCAGCTTGAGCAGGACGCGCGCCGCCGTGATGTCGGTGACCGGCTCCGGCTCGTGGGGCATGCCGTCGAAGTAGGGCGCACGACGGACGTAGGTGCTGTTCTCGTCCCACTCGAACGTGTTGCCCTCGGGGGTCGGGAGAGACTGCCAGCGCTCGTCGCCGGCGAAGACGTCCTGGTAGGAGTCGTTGAACATCTCCGAGTTGATCGCCTGGGCGATCGTGGTCTCGATCTCGGAGGGGCTCGGCCAGATGTCCTTGAGGAAGACGTCGTTGCCGTCCTGGTCCTGGCCCAGCGCGTCGTTGAACAGGTCGAGGTCCATCGACCCGGCCAGCGCGTAAGCCACCACCAGCGGCGGGGACGCGAGGTAGTTCATCTTGATGTCGGGGTTGATCCGACCCTCGAAGTTGCGGTTGCCCGAGAGCACCGAGGTGACCGCGAGGTCCGCCTCGTTGACCGCGGCGCTGACCTCGGGGATGAGCGGGCCGGAGTTGCCGATGCAGGTCGTGCAGCCGTAGCCGACGAGGTTGAAGCCGAGCTTGTCGAGGTACGGCGTCAGGTCGGCGCGGTCGTAGTAGTCCGAGACGACCTTCGAGCCGGGCGCGAGCGTGGTCTTGACCCACGGCTTGCGGGACAGGCCCTTGTCGACGGCGTTCTTGGCGAGCAGCGCCGCGCCGATCATGACGCTCGGGTTCGAGGTGTTGGTGCAGGAGGTGATGGCGGCGATCGTGACGGCGCCGTGGCCGATCTCGAACTCCTGGCCGTCGAGGCTGACGGTCGCCTTCGCGTCCTTGTCCTCGGTGTAGTCGGCGAGCGCCTTCTGGAAGCTCTCCTGGGCCTTGGTGACCTCGACGCGGTCCTGCGGACGCTTCGGGCCGGCGAGGGAGGGCACCACGGTCGACACGTCGAGCTCGAGCTGCTCGCTGTAGCGCGGCTCGGCGCTCGGGTCGTGCCAGAGGCCCTGCTCCTTGGCGTAGGCCTCGACGAGCGCGAGCTGCTCCTCCGAGCGGCCGGTGAGCCGGAGGTAGTCGACGGTCTGCTCGTCGATCGGGAAGACCGCGATGGTCGAGCCGAACTCCGGGCTCATGTTGCCGATCGTCGCGCGGTTGGCCAGCGGCAGCGCCGAGACGCCCTCGCCGTAGAACTCGACGAACTTGCCGACCACGCCGTGCTCGCGGAGCATCTCGGTGATCGTCAGCACGAGGTCCGTGGCGGTCGAGCCCTCGGGCAGCTCGCCCGACAGCTTGAAGCCCACGACGCGCGGGATGAGCATGGAGACCGGCTGGCCGAGCATCGCGGCCTCGGCCTCGATGCCGCCGACGCCCCAGCCGACCACGCCGATGCCGTTGACCATCGTGGTGTGGGAGTCGGTGCCGACGCAGGTGTCGGGGTAGGCCACGCCGTCGCGGACCATCACGACGCGCGCGAGGTGCTCGATGTTGACCTGGTGGACGATGCCGGTGCCGGGCGGGACGACCTTGAAGTCGTCGAAGGCGCCCTGGCCCCAGCGCAGGAACTGGTAGCGCTCGCGGTTGCGCTCGTACTCGATCTCGACGTTGCGCTCGAAGGCGGCGGGCGTGCCGAAGACGTCGGCGATGACGGAGTGGTCGATGACCATCTCGGCCGGCGCGAGCGGGTTGATCCTGGTGGCGTCGCCGCCGAGCTCGGCCATGGCCTCGCGCATGGTGGCGAGGTCGACGACGCAGGGGACGCCGGTGAAGTCCTGCATGATCACGCGGGCGGGCGTGAACTGGATCTCCTGGTCGGGCGCGGCGCTCGCGTCCCAGCCGGCGATGGCCTTGATGTGGTCGGCCGTGATGTCGGCGCCGTCCTCGGTGCGGAGCAGGTTTTCCAGCAGCACCTTGAGCGAGAAGGGCAGGCTCTCGACGTCGAGGCCCTCACCCTTCACCGCGTCGAGGCGGTAGATCTCGTAGGACTGTCCGTCGACGTCCAGGGTGCCCTTGGCACCGAAGCTGTCCTGACTGGCCATCAGCCACATCTCCTCGGGAGTTCAGGGGGTTCGCGACCATCCTGCCGTCGCGGCCCGAGCGGCGGAAAGGAAGGCGAACCTAACTTGGGGTGGTACTTGTTATCTCGATGTCAAGATACATGACGTCAAGGAGTGATTCCAGCGGAACACGCGGGGCCGCCGCTCAGCCGCTCACCTCGTCGAGGCGCTGCAGCAGGTCGTGGGCCGCGAGCTCGACGTCCTTGTGCCGCCACTCGGCCGCCCGGTAGACGCAGGCGATCAGCCCGCTCCGGTGCACGCGGCGCAGGTCGCCGTACACGAACGCGTGCCGGGCCTTGGTCTCGTCGTTCGCACCCTCGGTGAGCCCGAGGAACCACGAGCCGTAGTCCTCCCAGGAGTGCTTCTCGAGGTAGGCGTTCTCGGCCTCGGCGTTCGGTTGGACCTCGCCCCAGTCGCTGTCGAGGACGTACTGCCTCGTCTTGATCAGCTTCCGCGCGTGGGCGACGGCTGCCGTGTTCACCGCGTAGGTGGCCATGCCACCCACACTCCCCTGCCCTCAGGCGCGGGACAAGAGGGCGACGCACTCCACGTGGTGGGTCATGGGGAAGAGGTCGAAGGCGCGGACGGCGGTGAGCTCGTAGCCGTGCTCGGCGAAGATCGCCACGTCGCGGCCGAGCGCGGCGGGGTCACAGGCGACGTACGCCACCGCGCGCGGGCGGCGGTCGACGACCTGCTCGACGACGGCGCGCCTGGCGCCCTCGCGGGGCGGGTCGAGGACGACGAGGTCGAAGGGCTCGTCGTAGCCCTCGCGCAGCACCTGGTCGGTCGGCCCGCACTCCACCACCGCCGGCTTCAGCGCGGCGAGGTTGCCGCGTGCGTGCTGGCAGGCCGTGCGGTCGGCCTCGACGGCAACGACGCGAGCACCGGTCGCGGCCCCCACGAACCGCGCGAACAGCCCGACACCGGCATACAGGTCGAGGGCGCGTTCCCCCGGCGCCGGCTGGAGCAGGTCGAGGACCGTCTCGACCAGGACCCGCGGTGCCTCGGGGTGGACCTGCCAGAACCCGTCGCCCGCGACCGTGAAGGAGTGGCTCTGGCCCGCCGCGTCGACCGTGTGGGTGACCGGCTCTCGTGACGGGCGCTGGACGCCCTCCTCGGGCCGCGCGTCGCCGGGTCGCGCCTCCTCGGCGGCGATCAGGCAGTCGTCGACGGGAACCAGCGCGTGGGAGCGGTGGGCGCGCATCGCCGGACGACCGTCCGGGAGCGCGGCGTAACGCTGGCGGGTGCGCCAGCGCAGGCCGTCGTCCGGCCTGCCGGGCACCGGGACACCTTCGACCTGCAGCCCCTCGACCAGGGGCGACGACGCCTCGAGGCGGCCGAGCCGGACCAGCTGCTCGCGGACGACGGACGTCTTGAGGTTGCGCTGGGCAGGGACGGCGACGTGCTGGAAGTCGCAGCCGCCGCACATCCCCGGCCCCGACAGCGGGCAGGGCGGGACGACGCGGTCCGGCGACGGCGTACGGACCTCCACGGCGTCACCGCGCCAGAACCGGTCGCCGTCGGTGCCCTCCGTGATCTCGAGGACGACCCGCTCGCCGGGCAGCGCGTGGCGGACGAACACGACGCGGGCCTCCGGCTCCGGGAGGCGTACGACGCAGTGGCCGCCGTGGGCGACCGGACCGACCTCGGCCTCGAAGCGCTCGCCGACGCGGGAGCGCCCCCGGGCCCTGCGCGGGCGGTTGGTGCGGGTCACGAGTCACCGGGTCGGCGGGTGCCACGGAGGGACGCCCGCCCCCGCCGCAGGTCGCCGGCCAGGACCCGGCCCTCGTTGGCCCTCTCCCGCTCCTGGGCGGCCTGCGAGGACCGCAGCTGGTAGGGCACGGAGATCACCATGACGCCGGGCGTGAAGAGCAGGCGGCCCTTGAGCCGCAGCGCGGTCTGGTTGTGGAGCAGCTGCTCCCACCAGCGGCCGACGACGTACTCCGGGATGTAGACCGCGACGACGCCACGCGGGTTGGCGTTGCGGATCTCCTGGGTGTACTCGACGATCGGCCGCACGACCTCGCGGTAGGGCGAGTGCAGCACCTTGAGCGGGATGTCGAGGTGCCGGTCGTCCCACTCCTCGAGGAGCCGGTTGGTGGCCTTGGCGTCGATGCTGACGTAGATCGCCTCGAGCACGTTGGGGCGCGTGGCCCGAGCGAACGCGAGGGCACGCAGGGTCGGCTTGTGGAGCTTGGACGCCAGCACGATGGCGTGGACGCGGGTCGGCATGACCTTGTCCTGCTCGTCGGCCGCGAGCTCGAGCTCGACGCGCGCGTAGTGGCGCCCGATGGCCTTCATGAGCATGAAGAAGAAGGCCATCGCCAGGATCGTGATCCAGGCGCCGTGGATGAACTTCGTGATCAGCACGATGACCAGGACGACCGCGGTCATGCCCAGGCCGAAGGTGTTGATCGCGCGCGAGCGGAGCATCCGGCGCCGGACCGCGGGGTCCTTCTCGGTCTTCAGGTGGCGCGTCCAGTGCCGGATCATGCCGAGCTGGCTGAGGTTGAAGGAGACGAAGACACCGACGATGTAGAGCTGGATCAGCTTGGTGGTCTCGGCGTCGAAGGCCCAGATCAGCAGGATCGACATGGCGGCGAGGAAGACGATGCCGTTGCTGTAGGCCAGCCGGTCACCGCGGGAGCCGAGCGAGCGGGGTGCGAGGCCGTCCTGGGCGAGGATGGAGCCGAGCACCGGGAAGCCGTTGAACGCGGTGTTCGCGGCCAGCACCAGGATGATGCCGGTGACCGTGAGCACGAAGTAGAAGCCCGGCGAGAAGTGGTCGAACACGCCGGCGGCGATCTGGGCGATCACCGGGTGCTGCTCGTAGCTGTCGGGCACGGCCCCGCCCGCCGCCGTGCGCAGCCGGTCGAGCTCGTGCGGGTCGACGTACCTGATCGCCATCTGCTTGGCGAGCACGATCACGCTCATCATCATCGAGATGGCGATCAGCCCGAGCAGGAGCAGCGTCGTGGCCGCGTTGCGACTCTTGGGCTTGCGGAAGGCGGGGACGCCGTTGCTGATCGCCTCGACGCCGGTCAGGGCAGCACAGCCCGAGGAGAACGCGCGGGCGAGCAGGAACATCAGCCCGACCTGGGTCAGCGGCCCCTCCCAGCCGGGCTGCGGCTCGATGACGAGGTCGGCGCTCTCCGCCTGCGGCAGGTCACCGGCGAGCAGGCGGATCAGGCCGAACGCGCACATGCCGAGGATGGCGAACATGAAGAGGTAGGTCGGGACGGCGAAGAACGACCCGGACTCCCGCACGCCGCGCAGGTTCACCGCTGTCAGGAGGACGACGGCGACGATCGCCACGGTCGCCTCGTGCCCGATCAACGGGTTGATCGCGCCGGCGGCGTACTGCGCGGCCGAGGAGATCGACACCGCGACGGTGAGGACGTAGTCGACGAGCAGCGCGCTCGCGACGGTCACGCCCGCGTTGCGGCCGAGGTTGACGGTGGCGACCTCGTAGTCGCCGCCGCCGGAGGGATAGGCGTGCACGGTC
Organism: Nocardioides exalbidus; assembly: GCF_900105585.1. NCBI lineage: Bacteria > Bacillati > Actinomycetota > Actinomycetes > Propionibacteriales > Nocardioidaceae > Nocardioides > Nocardioides exalbidus. The sequence goes on along the minus strand of NZ_FNRT01000002.1, from coordinate 3,620,067 downwards.
TGCCGGTAGCTGGCGACCACGGTGAGCATGACGAGCGCGACGGCGATGCCGATCTTCCACGACCAGACGTAGGTCGAGGCGCCCGCGACGGCCAGCATGATGAAGACCTCGTCGGGTGCGTACGCCACCGACGACAGCGCATCGCTGGCGAAGACCGGGAGGGCGATCCGCTTGGGCAGGAGGGTCTCGCCGAGCTGGCTGCTGCGGAGCTTGCGCCCCAGCAGGATCCGCTTCGAGACATCGCCGACACTCACAGGCGGGAAGCCTAGACCCGCCCACCCCATATTCCACGCTGGGATACGGTTCTGGCGTGCACGTCGTGATCATGGGTTGTGGCCGCGTCGGTTCGACGCTTGCCCGCAGCCTCGAGGACCGCAACCACACCGTGTCGATCATCGACAGCGAGCCCGACTCGTTCCGTCGCCTGGGCCCTGAGTTCAACGGCGACAAGATCACCGGCTACGGATTCGACCAGCAGGTGCTGGAGAAGGCAGGGATCCGCCGGGCCGACGCGTTCGCCGCGGTGTCGAGCGGTGACAACTCCAACATCATCGCGGCGCGCGTCGCGCGCGAGACGTTCGGCCTCCAGCAGGTCGTCGCCCGCATCTACGACCCCGGCCGCGCCGAGGTCTACCAGCGCCTCGGCATCACCACCGTCGCGACGGTCAAGTGGACCTCCGACCAGATCCTGCGCCGGATCCTGCCCGCCGGGGCCGAGCCCGACTTCCGCGACCCGTCGGGCACCATCCGGGTCGACCACGTGCCGATCCCGGAGGCCTGGATCGGCAACCGCACGGTCGAGTTCCAGATGCAGTCGCGCTGCCGCATCGCATGGATCGACCGGCTGGGCGAGGGCATGCTCCCGACCCGCGAGTCCGTGCTCCAGGAGGGCGACATGCTCCACCTGGTGATGCGCGAGGAGCACGCGGCGCACGCCTACTCCGTGCTCGAGGCCGGCCCGGAAGCCGACTGAGACCCCGACCAGAGCCTCACCCGAGACCGAGCCGAAGACTGAGCCAGGAGCACTGCACACATGCGCGTCGCCATCGCCGGAGCCGGAGCCGTGGGTCGTTCGATCGCCCGCGAGCTGATCGAGAACGGCCACCAGGTCCTGCTCATCGACAAGAGCCCCTCGTCGATCCGCCCCGAGCGCGTCCCCAACGCCGAGTGGCTGCTCGCCGACTCGTGCGAGCTGTCCTCCCTCGCCGAGGCCCAGCTCGGCAAGTGCGACGTGGTCATCGCCGCCACCGGTGACGACAAGGCCAACCTGGTCACCTCGCTGCTCGCCAAGACCGAGTTCGGCGTTCCGCGCACGGTCGGCCGGGTCAACCACCCCAACAACGAGTGGCTCTTCACCGAGGCCTGGGGCGTCGACGTCAACGTGTCGACCCCGCGCATCATGTCCGCGCTGGTCGAGGAGGCCGTCTCGATCGGCGACCTGGTCCGGCTGTTCACGTTCCGTCAGGGCAACGCCAACCTCGTCGAGATCACGCTGTCGCCCGACTCCCCCTTCGTCGGCACGCCGGCCGGGCTGGTGCCGTTCCCCGAGAACTGCGCGCTCGTCACGATCCTGCGCGACGGGCAGGTCTACACGCCCGAGGCCGAGCAGCCGCTCGAGTCCGGCGACGAGCTGCTCTTCGTGGTGCCTGCCGAGGTCGAGACCGAGCTCGAGCAGCTGCTCTCGCCCGGTCACCACCCGGGCTGAGGCCTAGCTCGTGGTCGCCTCGGCGGCCACCGGGGTCCGGTTGCGCGACAGCAGCCAGACCATCGCGCCGAGCGCGGCGAGCTGCAGCGGCCAGCCGAGCACGATCTTGAGCACGCCGAGCGCGGCGACGGCAGTGTCGGCGTCCATCCCGCCGTTGCTCCCGGCGAGCCAGATCGGCGCCTGGATCGCGACCCGCAGGAGGCACGGGACGACGAGGAGCCAGGTCAGCCGGCTGCACAGCCTCACGACCTGCTTGTCGGAGTGCCAGGCCGTCGGGTCGCCGGTGATGCTGCCGACCATGAACCCCACCAGCGGCCAGCCGATGAGGCACGTGAAGGCCAGCACCACGGCGTACCCGCCGTTGTAGAGCAGGCCGGGCAGGAAGTAGGCCAGCGCCTGGTCCTGCTCGGAGCCGCCGGACGCGGCGGAGCGGTGGACGAAGTACCAGCCGATGCCGATGCCGAAGAGCGCGTTGAGGACGAACTGGACCGTCGAGCGCTGGACCAGCCGGATCGCGAGGAGCACGAGGGCGGCGCCGATGCTGACGTAGAGCGCGAGCTGCAGGTCGCGCATCGAGAGCCAGGTCGCCGTGAACAGGATCGTCGGGACGGCGGCCTCCGCCATGCCCCGGCGTCCGCCGAGCGCCTTCGAGAGCTGCTGGCGCACGACGGCCTCGACGGTGTCGGTGCCGGCGACGGGCTTCTGCTCGGTCGCGTCGGCGACCTCGCTGGCGTCCTTCTCCCCCGTCACGGGCGCAGCTCGTAGCGGGGGTTGAACATGAGGGGTACGTCGCCCTGCCGGCCGATGCAGCCCGACACGGTCACGTTGCGGCCGGGGTCGACGCCCGTGATGCGGCGGCGGCCCAGCCACACCACCGTGATCACGCCGGAGCCGTCGTCGAGCTCGGCCTCGAGGGCGGGCACGCCGCCGCGCGGGCGGAGCGTGACGGTGCGGAGCACCCCGCCGACGGTCACCTGCTCACGCTCGGGGGCGTCGGCGATGGAGAGGGTCTCGCCCTCAGTCGATCTGTGGGTCTCGCGGAGGTCGCGCTGGAGCTGGTCGGAGCTGTCGGCCCACTTGGACAGCGCCTGGCGCAGGCGGCTCTTCTCGGCCACGGCCCTCACCTCACCCGGCGGGCGTCGTCCGGCAGGCGCACGGGCAGCGGCTCGCCGACCGGCATCGCTCCCTCACCACGGCGTACGACGACCTGCGCGAGCGCGTCCTCCCACTCGGTCGTCTCCTCCGGCTCGAGTGCCGGACGGCCGAGGAACGAGGCGCGGAGCATCCAGCGGTCGCCATTGATCCCCAGGATCCGGGAGGGCTGGACGGCTGCGGTGCCGTCGGGGCGGGTCACGGGCATCTGGCACACGAGCTCGGTCCCCCAGCGGCCCTCCCGCTCGGTGGCCTGGCCCCCGCGGCGGACCATGTCCTCGGCGATCTGGGGCCGGACGTCGGACCAGAGGTCGCCGTTGCGCGGGGCGGCGAAGGCCTGGAACTCCAGGGCCCCGTCGGAGCCGGCCAGCATCACGGAGCGGACCTGGCCGCTCTGCTCGTCGACCTGGAGGCGGAGCTCGCGGTCGGCGATGGCCGGGACGAGCACCGAGCCGAGGTCGGCGCGGTCGATGCCGTCGCCGTCGACCTGGGAGAAGTCGAACGGACCCGTCGAAGGATCGACCGGCTCGACGGCCTCGGTGGACGCCTCCTCGGTCGGGGCGGTGGCCTCTGCCTTGCGGCGGAACTTCACGACAGCATCTCCTTGTCAGCGAACCGGCTCACGGACGCGCACCGGTACCCGTAGAACCGTAGCCCCCGTCACCGCGCACCGACTCCGGCAGCACCCCCACCTCGACGAACCGGGCGCGCTCGAACCGCTGGATCACCAGCTGGGCGATCCGGTCGCCTCGCTGCAGCGCCACGGTCTCCGCGGGGTCGTGGTTGATGAGCATGACCTTGATCTCGCCCCGGTAGCCGGCGTCGACCGTGCCGGGCGTGTTCACGATGGAGAGCCCGTGACGTGCCGCGAGCCCGGAGCGGGGGTGCACGAGCGCGACGTAGCCGTCAGGAAGCGCGATCGAGAGACCGGTCGGCACGAGCGCCCGCTCGCCGGGAGCGAGGCTGACGTCGATCGTGGTGTGCAGGTCGGCTCCGGCGTCGCCCGGGTGGGCGTAGGTGGGGAGCGGCAGGTCCGGGTCGAGGCGGACGACGTCGATGTCGAGATCGACTCGTCGCCCAGGGTCGAGGTCGTGGTCGGGCACGAGGAGTGAATCTATAGGCTCTGCGCCGTGGACTACGCCGAACGCCTCACCGTTCCGCTGCGCTGGTGGGTGCAGGGAATGATGCTGGTGGCGTCCGTCTGGCTGGCCGTGCTGGTCGCCACCCCCGACAACGAGATCATCGCCTGGCTGGTCACGGCCGCGGCCTTCGCGGCCATGGTGACGCTGTTCGTGCGCTACGGCGGCGCCCGCGTGTCCGTCGACCGGACCACCTTCCGGGCCGGTCGGGCACAGATCGCCCTGGAGTACCTCGGCACCGCGACCGCCCTCGACGCGGACGGCGTACGACGCCAGGCCGGCGTGGACGCCGACGCCCGGGCGTACCTCCTCCTGCGGCCCTACCTCAAGCGCGGCGTCATGGTCGAGATCACCGACCCCGCCGACCCCGCGCCGTACTGGCTGGTCAGCTGCCGTCGCCCCGACCTGCTCGTCTCAGCCCTAGAGGCGGCCCGGACCAGCTGAGGCGCTGGGTAGGGTGGTCGTCATGGCCAAGAAGAGCTCCGCGGATTCGAACAGCAAGGTCTACTCGGCGTTGTCGCTGGTGGCCGCCCTCGGCGCCGCGAGCGTGGTCAAGAAGGCGCTGAACACCTCCTGGCGTGCCGCGACCGGCAAGAACCCGCCCGCCAACCCCGCCGACCCCGACGTGAGCATCGGCGAGGCGATCATGTGGGCCACCCTCAGCGGCACGCTGATCGGTGTCGCCCGCATGCTGGCCACCCGCCGTGCCGCGCACTACTACGCCCGCTCGACCGGCCACCTCCCCGGACAGCTCAAGAAGGACGGCCAGGACGCCTCCCGGGCGCCCGCCCCCGAGTCCTGAGCGGTCCTCGGCCCGCCGCTGCCGGCCCGGGCCCGTCGAGCCCCACCGCGCGCCCTTGCCGATGAGTCTCTGAGCGACTCACGGCCTCTTCGCCCTGTCTCCATCCCCCGCGCCCTCCGCACTTGCCCGTGAGTCTCTGAGCGACTCACGGGCAAGCGTGCGGAAGGAGGGCCGTGGAGGAGCCCGAGCCGGCCCTTCGCGGGACCGTTCCGGGCCACCAACCGTCCACAGGGCGCCGTTGCAAGCCGCTCGCACCGCAGCTGTGGAGAACGCGGCGCCACTGTCGCCGGGCTGCTTTGTCATGGGTCGTACGACGACCACGACGAGGCAGGAGCGACAGGTGAACGACACCCACGGCGATCATCCGGGCAAGGACGACGAGGCGACCGCGGCAGGGCCGGATCCCGCGACGTGGGACTCGATGGCCTGCTGGACCGAGGCGGAGCGCGAGTACTGGTTCCTGGGGCCGCGCTCCGGCGGCATGCCCGGCATGGTGCGACGGATCAGGCGGATCCTCGACGTCTCCCAGCGCGGGCTCGCAGCGCTGCTGGGGGTGTCGCAGTCGGTGGTCGCCCGCTGGGAGACGGGACGGACGTGCCCGCGGGTGCGCGTCGTCGAGCGCATGCTCGGGATGGCGCGGCTCCGGGCGACGGTGCACGACGAGGACACCGGCGAGCAGGTCGGTCCGATGCGCGCCGACTGCGCGCGGAAGCACGGCGGGAGTCGCTTCCCGGCCCACACCGACCTCCGGGCCACCGGCTGGTGGGTCCCCCGCGCCGAACGCTCGATGACGACCGTGGCCTACTTCACGATCAGGGACCGGTCACGTCGGCGACGCGACCCCTCGATCCGCTACCGCACCGGCCTGGCCAAGGCCTGGGAGAGGCGGACGTGGGGCGTGCCGGACGACCACCCGGCCCTCCACCAGCTCGCCGCCGAGGCCGAGCACCTCGACGAGCTGCGGGAGGCACGACGGCTGGCCCGGCAGCGAGCGGCCTGACAGCCGCGTCAGGGCCCGGGCGCGACACAGCGCCCGCCCCCGCGCGGAGGACGAGCGCTGTCGCGTTCGAGGTGGTGCAGTCTCAGATGCAGTCGCGGCAGATGAGCTTCTTCTCATCGGCCAGCTGCGACCGGTGGTGCACCAGGAAGCAGCTCATGCACGTGAACTCGTCGTCCTGCCGCGGCATGACCTCGACGGCAAGCTCTTCGTGCGAGAGGTCCGCGCCGGGGAGCTCGAAGGACTCGGCCGCCTCGGTCTCGTCCTCGTCGACCTTGCCCGAGTTCTTGTCGTGGCGGCGGGCCTTGAGCTCCTCGATGCTCTCCTCGCTCTGGTCCTCCTCGGACTTGCGCGGTGCGTCGTAATCGGTAGCCATCGAATCCCTCTCCCCATGCTGTGGCTCGCTCTCGCCGGATCGCGGCGGGGACGAGACCAGTTGTGCTCGTCGTCGGCGCCAGATTGTGCACCATGAACCGCCTCCGTGGTGAGCCGGTCCGCGACGTGTCGCATGAACAGTGGGGGCCGTCTCACTATTCCCCCGTGCGGACGACGGATCCGACCACCTGTTCGGGCGACTCAGCGCGCGAGGAAGCCGGTCTCCTGGAGCACCTCCACGAAGGCGTCCCACCCGTCGGCGGGAGTCGCCACGACGACGCTCCGCTCGGGCCACCCGTCGAGGTCCATCGTGCCGGGGAGCACGTCGAAACGGCCCCCCGCCTCGCGCAGGACGACCGCCGCGGCGGACCAGTCCCAGGGCATCGGCCCCTCCTCGACGTACGCGTCCCCCGACCCGTCCGCGACGTGGCAGATGTCGAGCGAGCTCGAGCCGATCCGCCGGATGTCGCGCACACGCGGCAGGAGCGAGGCCAGGCAGGCCGACTGGTGCGCGCGCACCTCCGGCCGGTAGCCGAAGCCGGTGTGGACCAGTCGCTGCCCCACCGGCGGGCTGGGCTTCACCGAGATCGGCTTGCCGTCCCGCGTCGCACCGTGCCCGACGGCCGCGGCGTAGACCACGTCGACCCCGATGCCGACGACGGCTCCAGCCACGAGCTCGCCGTCGACCTCGGCAGCCACCGAGACCGAGCAGTCGCGCAGGCCGTAGAGATAGTTGACCGTGCCGTCGATCGGGTCGACGATCCAGCGCACGCCACTGGTGCCCGCGTGGTCGTCCCCCTCCTCGCCGAGGATCGAGTCGTCGGGACGCAGCTCGAGCAGGCGGGTGCGCAGCAGCTCCTCGACGGCCCGGTCGGCTCGGGTGACGACGTCGGTCGCGCTCGACTTGGTGTCGGCCACGTCGACGCCCTCGTCGCGCATCCGGCGGGCCAGCGTCGCGGCCTCGCGCCCGACCGTGAGCGCGACGTCGCGGAGCTCGGCCCACACGGAGGCGCTCACGAGTCCATCCCGCACAGTGCCGGCCGGGGACCCTTGGGGTTCGGGCAGCAGCCCACCCCGCAGCGGTCGGGACCGGCCATCATCGAGCCCAGCGCCGGACGTACGGGCGACTCACCTCGCTCCGCCGCCGCTCGCTCGAGGACCAGCTCGCGCACCATCGCCACGAACCTCTCGTCGACCCCCGCCGTCGCGGCGCGGACAGCCTGGATGCCGAGGCGCGACGCGGTCGCCATGGCCTCCGTGTCGAGGTCGTAGATGACCTCCATGTGGTCCGACACGAAGCCGATCGGGACCATCACCACCTGGTCGACCCCATCGGTCGCGAGCTCCTCGAGGTGGTCGTTGACGTCGGGCTCGAGCCACGGCGTCGACGGCGCACCCGAGCGCGAGCAGTAGACGAGGTCGTGGCGGTGCACCCGCCCGGTCGCCTCGCGCACCCGCCGCGCCACCTCCTCGACCGCGCTGCGGTGCTGGGTGACGTACGCCGGTCGCGGCTGGCCGGCCGGGTCCTCCGAGCCGCTGGTGTCGTTCATCTCGGTCGGGATCGAGTGCGTCACGAACACCAGCCGCGCCGAGTCCCCGCCACCCGGGAGCGTCGCCAGCGACGAGAGCACCGCGTCGACCGCGGGCTCGATGAAGCCCGGGTGGTTGTAGTACTGCCGGAGCCGGTCGAGCACCGGCGCCCCGGGCGTCTCCGCGACCGCGTCGGCGAGGTTCTCGCGGTACTGCCGGCACGACGACCACGACGAGTACGCCGACGTCGTGAAGACCGCGGCGCGCTCGACGCCGTCCGCCGTCATCTCGGCCAGCGTGTCCGCGAGGTACGGGTCCCAGTTGCGGTTGCCGAAGTAGATCGGCAGGTCGATCCCGTGCTCGGCGAAGTCCTTCTCCAGCGCCGCGATCAACGCCCGGTTCTGGTCGTTGATCGGGCTCTTGCCACCGAACAGGAAGTAGTGCTCCCCCACCTGTGCGAGGCGCTCGCGCGGGATCCCCCTCCCCCGCGTCACGTTCTCCAGGAACGGGACCACGTCGTCGGGCTTCTCGGGTCCCCCGAAGGAGAGGACGAGGAGGGCGTCGTAGGGCAGGACGTCGGGGGGACCCGCGGGATTCATGTCGCCAGCGTAGACACGGCCCACGATCCTCTAGCGTGCGGGCATGAGCACCCCCGTGCAGGGACACCGATGGCGCAACTGGTCCGGCCTCGAGGAGGCCGTGCCCCGTCACGTCGAGACCCCGACGTCGGTCGACGCGGTCGTCGACGTCGTACGCCGCACCCGCGAGCGCGGCGCAACGGTAAAGATGACCGGGACCGGTCACAGCTTCACCGGGATCGCCGCACCCGAGCACACGCTGCTCCGCCCGGAGGGCCTGTCCGGGATCCTCCACGTCGACCGCGAAGCCATGACGGTGACCGCCCGCGCGGGCACCCCGCTGAAGGAGCTGAACCTCGCGCTCGAGGGACTGGGCCTGAGCCTGCACAACATGGGCGACATCGCCGAGCAGACCCTCGCCGGGGCGACGTCGACCGGCACGCACGGCACCGGTGGGACCGCGGCCGGCCTCGCCGCCCAGCTCGCCGGGCTCGAGCTGGTCACCGGGACCGGCGAGGTCGTGCGCGCCTCGGCGACCGAGAACCCCGACGTCCTCGAGCTCGCCCGGGTCGGCCTGGGCGCCCTCGGTATCCTCACCAGCCTGACCTTCCACGTGGAGCCGCTCTTCGTGATCGAGGCCCACGAGCAGCCGATGACGTGGGACGAGGCGCTGGGGTCGTACGACGAGATGGTGGCGGCCGCCCACCACGTCGACATGTACTGGTTCCCCCACACCGACCGGCTCATGGTCAAGCAGAACGTGCGCACCGACCTCGACCCGGGCGAGCAGGAGCCGCCCTCGGCACTCGCGGCCTGGTGGGAGGACGACTTCGTCTCCAACACCGTCTTCGGCGGCCTGTGCCGGGTCGGGTCGCTCGCCCCGGGTCTCGTCCCGCGGATCAACCGGGTCGCCGGGCGGGCGCTCTCCGAGCGCCGCTACAGCGACCTCGCGCACCGGGTCTTCGTGACGCCGCGCCGGGTCCGCTTCCGGGAGATGGAGTACGCCGTCCCGCGCGAGGTCGGCCTCGACGTGCTCCGCGAGTGCCGCCGGGTGATCGAGTCGAGCGACTGGCGGATCGCCTTCCCGATCGAGATCCGCACCGCGCCCGCCGACGACATCGCGATGTCGACCGCCCACGGCCGCGACAGCTTCTACCTGGCCTTCCACGTGCCGCAGGACACCGACCACGTGGCGTACTTCGGCGGCCTCGAGCCGATCCTGCGCGAGGCGGGTGGGCGCCCGCACTGGGGGAAGGTCCACACGCGCACGGCCGCGGACCTGGCGCCGGCGTACGCCCGCTTCGACGACTTCCTGGCGCTGCGCGACCGGCTCGACCCGGACCGGCTCTTCGCCAACGCCTACCTCCGTCGCGTGCTGGGCGACTGACCGGGCACCGCCTCCCGGGCCCTTCACGTGGCGGCCGATCCGCAGTACGGTCGAGGTGCTTGTTTTGTTACCTCAATGAACTAACTCCGTCTCGGAAGCACCACCAGGAGCCCTCATGAGCCATCACGCACCCACCCGTCCCCTGCGCGCGGCCGTGACCGCCGTCGCCGCCACGCTGACCGTGGCAGCCGGCGCCCTCACGGCCCTCGGCGGTCCGTCCCAGGCCGCCGACACCGCAGCACCCACCGCGGCCGCCGCGCTGCCCGATCACGTCCTCACCGGCTACTGGCACAACTTCGACAACGGCTCGGGCGTGATGCGCCTGCGCGACGTGCCACAGCAGTACGACATCGTCGCCGTCGCGTTCGCCGACGCCGTCACGACCCGGGCGGGGGCCATCGACTTCACCCTCGACCCGGCGCTGGGCTCCGCCCTCGGCGGCTACGACGAGGCCGCCTTCAAGGCCGACATCGCCACGCTGCACGCCCAGGGTCGGCAGGTGATCATCTCCGTCGGCGGCCAGAACGGCACCGTCCACCTCGACGACGCCGCCGCCGGTCAGGCCTTCGCCGAGTCGACCGTCGCCCTGATGGACGAGTTCGGCTTCGACGGCGTCGACATCGACCTCGAGAACGCGCCCAACCTCGAGCACATGACCGAGGCCCTGCGTGCGATCGACGCGGCCGAGCCCGGCTACACGCTCACCATGGCACCGGAGACGATCTACGTGCAGCCCGGCGGTTCCTACCTCGCGCTGATCGACCAGGTCGCCGACCTGATCACGGTCGTCAACACGCAGTACTACAACTCCGGGAGCATGCTCGGCCGCGACGGCAAGGTCTACAGCGCCGGCACCGTCGACTTCCAGACCGCGCTCGCCGACATCCTGCTCGACGGCCACCTCCGCGCCGACCAGGTCGGCCTCGGGCTGCCGGCGACGTCCCAGGCGGCCGGCAGCGGCTACGTCGCCCCCGACGTGGTCAACCAGGCCCTCGACTGCCTGGCCACCGGCCAGCGCTGCGGCAGCTACATCCCCGCCGACACCTACCCGACGATCCGCGGCGCGATGACGTGGTCGATCAACTGGGACGCCACCAACGGCTACGCCTTCGCCACGACAGTCGGCGGGCACCTCGACTCGCTGGGCGACGGTGGTGGGGTCACCACGCCGCCCACCACTCCCCCGACCACCGACCCGACCGACCCGCCGACCACGCCGGCCGGGTGCGACGGCGTACCGGCCTGGACCGCCGCGACGGCGTACAACGGCGGCGCCGTCGTGTCCTACGCCGGCCACCGCTGGCAGGCGCGGTGGTGGACGCAGGGCGAAACCCCGAAGGTGCAGGACTGGTACGTCTGGACCGACCAGGGCGCCTGCTGACGCCGGCACCGGGTGCGCGCCTTGCCCGTGAGTCTCTGGGAGACTCACGGGCAAGGGCGCAGGTCAGACGCTCGCCGGCCCCCTGGGCAGCGGTGCCCGCCAGCCGCGCACGAGCCCGAGCAGGCGCCAGCCGAGGCAGGTGGTTGCCCCGGCGACCACGACGACGATGAACGGCAGGTCGCTGCGGTCGAGCAGCACCGCCACCGCCGCGCCCGCGAGCGCCGGGGTGGCGTAGAGGACGCCCTCGAAGATCACCGGTACGCGACCGGCGAGGACGTCGCGGATGACGCCGCCGCCGATGCCGGTGACCATGCCGAGGAGGGCGGCCGGGAGCGGGCCGAGGCCGTAGTCGACGGCCTTGAGCGCGCCGGTGACGCAGAAGAGCGCGAGCCCGCAGGCGTCGAACAGCGTGACGAAGCGCTCGACGCGACCGATGGCCGGGTGGAGGAAGAACGTCAGCACTCCCGCGGTGACCGGCACGAGCAGGTAGCGCCAGTCGGCGAGCGCGGCCGGCGGGGTGGCGCCGATGAGCACGTCGCGGATGAAGCCGCCGCCGAGACCGGTCACCCCGGCGAGCACGGTGGCAGCGAAGAGGTCGAGGTTCTTGCGCACGGCGACGAGCGCGCCGGTCACCGCGAAGACGAAGATGCCGACGAGGTCGAGCACGACGAGCGTGGTGGCGTAGTCGGTGTCGAGCACCAGCCGAGATTAGGCCCACTCGATCGACCCTCGTCACACGGCGCGCGTACCCGGACGGCACGGTCCGCTGGCGTAGGGTCGTCCGAACGGATGACACCCTCGTCCGGCCCCACCACACAGGCAGGAGCCCGCCGTCCATGGCCAAGCTGACGTTCACCGGACGCAGCGGGGACGGCAAGCGCCTGCTGCTGGTGGACGAGTCGGGCCAGGAGCACACCCTGGCCATCGACACGAAGCTCCGCCGCGCCCTCACCGGCGCTCCCGACACCACCGGCCACCCGAACGGCCAGTTGGAGATCCCGATGGAATCAAGCCTGCGCCCCCGAGACATCCAGACGCGCATCCGCGCGGGCGAGTCGCCCGAGGCGGTGGCCCACGCCGCCGGCACGTCGGTCGAGAAGATCATGCCGTTCGCCGCCCCCGTGCTGGCCGAGCGCGCCCACGTCGCCGAGCGTGCCCAGCTCGCGTCCGTGCGTCGCCGCGCGACCGAGTCCGGCGCCCGCACGCTCGGTGAGGCCGTCACCGCGCACCTGCGCGCGCACAACGTCGACCCGAGCTCCGTCGAGTGGGACGCGTGGCGCCGCGAGGACGGCCGCTGGACCCTCACCGGGCTGTACGACGTCGCCGGCCGGCTCGGCACGGCGACCTTCTCCCACGACCCGCGCGGCAACTTCGTCACCGTCGACGACGAGGACGCGCGCTGGCTCGTCGGCGACGCGACCCCCGCCGCCGCCTCCGAGGCGCCCGCCGAGCCGGCGGCGTTCGACGACCTCGCCGTGGCCCGCCAGCGTCGGCTGAGCGCGGTCGAGGAGGACGTCCCCCTCGGCGACGACGCCCTCGAGATGGTCGGTGACGCCGAGGTCGACACCGCCGCGGACGCGGACGAGGTGTCCGCCACCGAGACCACGATGGAGCTCACGGGTGCCGACCTCGGCACCGAGCAGCCCGTCGAGGCCTACCTCGACGACGATGCTGCCGCGGAGCCCGCAGCGCCCGCCGAGGCCGAGCAGGAGCCGGCCACCGAGGCCCCCGAGCCGCGCCGCCCGGCCAAGAAGCGTGGCCGCGCCTCCGTGCCGAGCTGGGACGAGATCATGTTCGGCGGAGGGCCGAGCGAGCGGTGAGGTTGCTCCAGCTCAACGTCCACCCCCTCAAGTCCGGCGCCATCCGATCGGTCGACTCCGCCACCGTGCTGCCGCGCGGCCTGGCCGACGACCGGTCGTGGATGCTCGTCGACGCCGAGGGCCGGCTGGTCTCGGCGCGCGAGGTCCACGACACCTTCCGGATCGTCGCGGACACCCCGACCACCGACCAGTCCGTCGCCCGTGACCTGAGGCTCCGCGCGGCCGGCCTCGACGACCTCGACCTCGACGTGCCCGACGGCGAGCCCGTCGCCGTACGCCTGCACTCGCAGGACCTCTTCGGCGTCCCTGCTCCCGACGCGGACGACTGGCTCGCGGCGGCGCTGGGCCGGGACGACGTACGCCTGGTCTGGTGCCACGAGCCCGAGCGGCGCCACCTGCAGCCGGAGTTCTCGCGACCCGAGGACTTCACGGCCTACGCGGACTCCTTCCCGGTGACGGTGGCGACGCTCGCCTCGCTGCGCCAGCTCAACGACTGGATCACCGAGCGCGCCCTCGAGCTCGGCGAGGAAGTGCCCGAGCCGCTGCCGATCGAGCGGTTCCGCGCCAACCTCGTCCTCGACGGCGACGAGCCCTTCGCGGAGGACCACTGGACCTCGCTCGAGGTGGGCGGCGTGCGGTTCCGGGTCGCGAAGCCGACCGGCCGCTGCGTGATGACGACGATCAACCTCAAGACGCTGGAGACCGCGAAGGAGCCGATCCGCTCGCTCGCCCGGCACCGGCTCGTGGGCGGCAAGACGCTGTTCGCGGCCCACCTCGTGCCGGAGACCCGCGGACGGATCAGCGTCGGCGACGACGTCTGGGCCGACTGAGCCTCAGCCCGTCTCGACCGGGCGGGCGGGATCCGTGATCCAGCCGCTCCAGCTGCCGGGGTAGAGCGCGGCCTCGATCCCGGCGACCCGCATCGCGAGGAGGTCGTGGGCGGCGGTGACGCCCGATCCGCAGTAGGCCGCGACCGAACCGGCGGCGTCGGCGCCGACCCGGCCGTACGTCGCCCGGAGCTCGTCGGCGCTGCGGAACCGTCCGCGCTCGTCGAGGTTGTCGGTGGTCGGCACGTTGACCGCCCCCGGGATGTGGCCCGCGACCGCGTCGACGGGCTCCGTCTCGCCCCGGAACCGCTCGGGCGCCCGCGCGTCGATCAGCACGTCGACGTCGCGGACCGCGCCGGCCTCGACCACCGCGGCGCCCTTGTCCGCCGCGACCGCGAAGTCGCCGGGCGCAGGACTCGTCTCCCCCGCCTCCGCACCGTGGCCGTCCTCGAGCCAGGCCGTCCAGCCGCCGTCGAGGACCCGCACGTCCGGGTGGCCGTGGTGGCGCAGCAGCCACCACGCGCGAGCGGCGGCCCGGCCCTGCCAGTCGTCGTAGACCACGACGGGACGGTCGAGGCGGACGCCGACGCGGCGCATCGCCGCCTCGAAGTCGGCCTCGGCGGGTAGCGGGTGCCGTCCACCATCGCCGGGCGCGGCGGCCAGGTCGCGGTCGAGGTCGACGTACGCCGCCCCGGGGACGTGACCGGCGACGAAGACCTCGTGGCCGGGAGGGCCGCCCATCTGGTAGCGGACGTCCAGCACGGTGACTCCACCGAGCACCTCGGCCAGCTCGTCGGGACTGATGAGGGGGCCGTCGGTCATGGAAGCAGCCTGCCACGTCGTGGGAGGCTGCCGGCATGGAGTACGACTGGGCGCGAGGCGACGTCATCCAGGCCGACGGCGTCGAGGTGGCACGCGCCTCCCGCTCGTGGTTCCGCGAGCGCGCAGAGGTCGAGATCGGGCCGGAGGTCTGGGAGTTCAGGTCCAACGGTTGGGGCGGCAGCGAGCTCACCGCGAGCCTGGCGGGGACGGTCCACTACGGCGCCCGGCGATCAGGGTTCCTCACCTCCCGTTGGACCATCTCGGTCGGGGACGAGCTCGACCTGAGGACTGCCGGGTTGTTCTCCTCGCGCCTGACCCTGTCCCGTGCCGGCACACCCATCGGTGAGGTGACGCGGTCCGGAATCTTCACCGGGCGGCCAC